>NZ_MUBA01000015.1 GCF_002154575.1 Streptomyces bobili | reverse complement strand
GCGCGCGGCCGCGCGCGCAGCACGGAGGAAGAAGTGACCACGAACAGCCAGAAGACCCGCGAGATGACGCCCGAGGAGAACTTCCGCGAGCTGTACAAGCGGTTCGCCCAGCTCAACGACAAGGTGTCCGCGTTCCTCAACCCGGCGTGGGGTTCCGAGATGGGGATCATTCCGGCCGATCACCCGCTGTACCAGGGCGAGGAGCCTGGCCCGGCGCTGACCGCGGAGGAGACGACCACCCGCGTGTTCGCCGCACTTCACCGATCCGCGGAGCAGGACGTCAGCCGCGTCATCGCCCTCTACGAGCAGTGGGTGAAGGCCGGACCGCCGCCGCTCGGCACGCCGATGGCCCGCTGGTGGGACAAGCGGCTCGCCGAACTGCACGCCGCGATCCTCCCGCCCGCCGACCAAACCAAGGAGCAGTGACCATGCCCAAGTTCCGCAAGAAGCCCGTCGAGATCGAAGCCGTGCAGTTCACCGGCACCGGCGACAGTTGCACAGAGGTCCTCGCCTTCCTGGGCGGCTCGCACTCCGGCAACCAGCGCTGGAACAGCACCACGAACACCGGCGGCGTAATCCTCACGCTCGAAGGCGAGATGGCCTTCCGTCCCGGCGATTGGATCATCAAGGGGGTCGCCGGAGAGTTCTACCCCTGCCGAGACGACATCTTCGCCGCCACCTACGAGCCCGTCGAGGAGGGGCGCTGCGGCCCGGAGTGCTCGGAGATGCACACCGAGACCGGACGCTGCGAGATCGCGAGGAACCGCTGACCATGTCCGTCGAGACACCCGCCGGCAACTCCCGCAACGCCGCCCTCGCCATGGTCACCGCCATCCTCGACCGCGACGACGACGCAGCCTGGGCCATCGCCCGCTCCGCCGACCACGACCCCGCTACCCTCGCCGTCCTTCTCGCCCGCGTTGTGGCCAGGTCGACGACGCCGGAGGTGTGGCGGCAGATCGCCCTGACCATCGCACGAGGAGACTGACCGTGCCCGAAGAGCCCTGCCCCTTCTGCGAGATCGTCGCCGGGCGCGCACCCGCCACCATCGTCCGAGAGTGGCCCGACGCGCTCGCCATCGTGCCGCTCACCCCGGTAGTCGGGGGCCACACCCTCGTCATCCCCAAGAAGCACGTCCCCGACTTCGCCCACGACCCAGACGTGGCCGCCGACACGATGTGGCGCGCTGCTCTGCTCGCGCAGAAGTCGGACCGACCGATGAACCTGATCACGTCCCGGGGCAGCGAGGCCACGCAGTCTGTGTTCCACCTGCACCTGCATCTCGTGCCCCGCGCCGAGCACGACGGCCTCCCCCTGCCCTGGCACTCCGGACATCCGACCTGTTCGGCGTGCAACGGCAGCGGACTCTGTTCTGCCTGCCTCTGAGCATGACGAAGGGGCGCGCCCACCGACCTCCCCAGGCCAGGCACGCCCCATCCGGTGGCCCCACCGTACCGCCCCACGCACCACAGGAGCCGACGATGACCACCGCCGCCACGAACCTCCGCACCATCGCCCTCCACTGGAGGAACCTCCACGACGCCCTCGGCCAACCCGCCATCCACCATGGCTTCGGCGTCGGCCTCCGCAGCCACCTCGTCGCGCTCGAAGAAGCCGACACCACCCTGGTCGTCGTCGACCACACGCAGACGCTCACCACCATTCGCGACGCCACCGGCCGCGTCACCGGCTACCTCTGCCAGCACTGCGGCGACGTCGACCCAGGGCACACCCACCCGATCGGCGACGAGCGTGACCCCGCCCAGATCGGCCAGCGGCCCGTTCCCGTCCGTCTCCACATCCTCGACACCATGCGCGCCGTCGAAGCCGCCCTCACCGCCTGCGCCGACGACATCGCCCGCACCGCACAGCGCGCGCCGATCTCCGTGCCGGCCGCCCGCAAGGCCGACTACCGCACCCTCCGCGAGGCCCGCATCGCCGCCACAGACCGGCAGCGCCGTACCGAGCTGGCGCACGCCGACCAGCACGACCCTCGACGGTGGCGGTACACCGGCACGCGGACCGCGACCTACGCCGCGCTCTGGCTCCTGGCCCGGATCGAGCGCGCGCCCGGACCGTGCCGCCGCATCACCGACGAGGAGGAGACGCGGATCGGGAACGTCGCGGCCGGCGCCGCCGAGCGCGTCGAGCGGGCGCTGGACATTGCGGCGCAGCGGCGGACGCTGGAGCAGCTGCACGACTGCGGTGGGGCGATCGACGTCCACGGTGGGGAGGGCCGGTCGCCGCTCGCGCACTGCACCGGCTGCGGGCGGATCTGGGCCGAGGGCGTGATCGCCGCATGAGGGGCGAGCGGGCCCGGCTTCGGCGGCGGCTACTCCATCGGCTGACGGGCCGGGCGGTCCTGGTGGCCGCGCTCGCGGTCGTCGCCTGGGTAGCCATCAACCGGTGAACAGCACGCCGTCCGGAACCCGCACACGGCCTCACCTGCATCGGCCATCATGCCGTCATGACGACATACGACGGTCCCGCTACAGCCATCGTCCGCGACGCGGAGTACCCGGTCACCGCCGACCTGGCCATCACCACGGACGGTGGCCTCCAGGAGTGGCACGGCACCATCACGGCTGAGAGCGAAGAAGCCGCATGGGCGATCTTCAACGACAACGACACCAAGCTGCGGATCGACGACCACCGCTCGGGGAACTTCATCGCGGGAACGTTCAATGCGGACACGGCCGAGCTGCGCATCCAAGGCAGCGGTCCTGCCCCCTTCGGGGGCTGACCACCGTGCCCCGCCGATCGGCGCGCCTACGCCTCGGCTCGCAACTGCGCCCCTTGATGAGCACCGCTCTCAGTTCAGCCATCGCACCCGTACGGCCGTGGGCACTTCAACGTCACAAGGCACAACCCACGGATCGAAATCTTCGCGCCGACACGTAAGGATGAGGCGCATCGGCTTGTTCATCCAGTCGTCGCGCCAGTTCCGTTCAACGTTGCCGCCCTGCTGCCAGTGGGGCGGCCGTGTCCGCTCGATGCTGAACGGGCGGCCCGTCCCAACCCGCAGCGGAAACAGCTCGACCGTCTGCCCGTTCACATCAGCCCCGTCCGCACTGTACGAGAAACGGCACGGGCCCCAAACCTGCGCGTCGACGTCCTCCTGGGTGCGATCGCCGGGAAGCCGGACCGTGCGGTCCATGTCGTCACTGCTGACGATGCGGATTGCGATCTCGTCCAGCTGCTTCAGCGGCACGGGCCCGATGAGCCGCACGCTGAGCGTGGCTCGATCGCCTTCGCCACGCTCGATGCTGATGTCGAACTCGGGCGTCAGGTCTGCGTGCCATCGCTGACGCTCGATGCGGGCCACCGTGTCCGCCGTCTTCGCCGAGCGTGTGGCTGCTCGCCACGCGCCCCAAGTGGCTATCGCGCTGAGTCCGGCCGTGGAGACGGTGCCGATGTCCGTCCAGGGAATGCTCATGGCGCGCGAGAGTATCGCTTCCTCCGGGCGCACCACCGTTCTTCAGTGCTTCCAGACCTGCGGGCCTCCGCCTCGCCACTCGATCAGCGTGGACCGGACCACGTCCATCTCGTCGAACTCCTGGAGCCCGGCCTCCTGCATGAACCGCGCGACGTCCATGACGCTGTACGCGAGGCCGAGGATCGTCCCGTCGATACGCACCCGCCGGCCACCCTGCTCGTCGGGCGGGTAGACGATCACGCGCGGTGTGGCCATGGAACCAGAGTGCGGCCACCTACCTGCGGGCGCACGACGGGACCGTTCAATCGAGGACGCCGAGCGCCGTGTCCGGCCGACAGTGCGGGCACGCCGCCACGCCCTCGGTGAGCGCGTGCAATGCAGTCGACCGGTCGACGCCCTTCGATCGTTTCCCCGCGTTCCAGCAGTCGCCCGCGTGGACGTACACCGCATCTTGCCCGGACAGGCCGCGCTCGATAAGCCAGTCCGGGGAGGGTGGCCGGGCTTCGATGCCGCGCTGGTGCTCTGCTTCGCGGCGTTCGGCGTCCTTGATCTGCCCGCGGACCCGGTCGAGGGTCAGGGCCAGCCAGGTCTCCAGGGTGCGGAGGCGTGGCAGATCAGGCGGCAAATCGTGCACATATTCGATTCTAGGTGGACGTCGAGTTGACGGCTCGACCAGGGCAACCAGTGATCATCTGCCATCCTGGCGCGATGACCGACACGCAGCCGCCCAATCCGCTCGACGACGACTTCGAGGACGTGATCGGCGACGAGACCGACTTCCCCGTGGACGAATACCGCCTGTCGACACGCCCCGCAGCTAGCCCCGACCAGTGAGCTAGTGGCGGCCGGTCTTCTTCACGGCCGCCTCGATCTCGAACCGCGGCTTGCCCTCCGCCTTCGCGTACTCGGTCACCGCGGCCTGCACCGTCCGGGACAGCTCCCGCCAGTCCCGCCACGCCTTCTCATAGGTCAGGGTCTGCTCGTCGGTCCACTCGATGACGGTCGGCCGGCCGTACTGGTCGCGGAGCTGGAGGACGTGGGCGTGCGCCTGGTCGGCGGCATGCTGCATCTGGACGAGGTCTTCGAGGGTGTGGGCCACGGGCACGGATCATACGTCCGGGCACGACGAAGCCCCCGCCTCGACGCGAGACGGGGACTCAGAGACGATGTCCGAGTTACTCGACCGGGTCATCCTTGCTGGCTAGGGCGATGCCGCGCCGTGTACCAAGCCAGTGGAGTGCCCACCACGCTGCCCCGCCAGCGGCGCCGACCCATGCCCAGCCATAGGTGAGCAGGGTGTGCAGGCCGTCGGAGTGCACGATGTAGATCACGTGGCTGCCAGACACGAGGCCGACGAAGGCTTCGCGCCGTCCGCGTGTCTTGAGAACCCAATCGACCGGCGCCCAGGTCCAACCGAGCCAGTCGTGAGCACGGAACCGGACTGCCGCGAGCAAGAAGCCAGCAGCCTTGTGCCGCTTCTGCTTGGCGGTGAGGATGTCGCCGTTTTCCGGATCGCCGCGAAGGTCGTCAAGCCAGGTCGAACCGACGTTGCGCCGCTTGCCGGCCATGAGGGCCGCCAGGCCGGTGGCTCGCTCGGGGATCTGAAGGCCCGGAAGGCGCAGATCAACGGAGAAGACGACCTTGGCTTGGTTTTCCTTGGAGTGTCGCAGGTCGTACAACATCATGATCGAGGTGCCGACGGCGGTCAGCGTCGCGAAGATCACTTCGAAGGCGGCCAGCTTTAGAGCGTAGCCACTGAGGCCAATGGCTACGAAGCACAGGCCGGTCAAGGCCATCTTCGCCTGTCGCTCATTCACCACGAACTTGATACGCATCAGGCCAGCCCTCCCTGCGGGCGGAGCCCGAAGCGGCTGCGGCGTTCGGTGCGTGCCTGTAGCGCGGCGGTCGCCTGCTGCCGGCCGGTGCCGGTCAGTTCGTAGAAACGGCGGGCCGGGCGGCCGGGGTGCGGCTCGGTCTCGTCCCAGCCGCGAACCCAGCCGCGTTCCGTGAGGCGGTCGAGGATCGGGTAGACGGTGCCGGAGCCGAGGTCGGCGTCGCGGCAGATACTGAAGCCCCAGGGCGGGTTGTCCGTGGTGGCGTTGAGCAGCACTTCCAGGACGCCGATGGTGGGCTTCGTCAGGCGCGGTGTGGCCGTGGTGGCCTGCTCTCTGCGGCGCGGCTCCTCGAAGGAGCCGGCCTGTGCGTGTGGTGCCATGCCAACAGTGGAGCATGTGTCGAGTACGACAGGCAAGAGCGCGCACATCCAGCCCGAGCCCCCACCTCAGCCGAGACGGGGGCTCGGCACACGGCTACGGCCGCCAATCGTCGCGATAGCCGGGCCGGTCCGCGTACGGCAGCGCCAGCAGGCGCGCCACGGGACGCAGGCGTTCGGCGGTCTCGATCAGTTCACTCTCCTGTCGATGCAGCCGCGAGAACTCGCCGCTATCCGCACCGATCGCCTCTCGCATCCGGGTCCGTAGCGCCTGGCGTTCACCGAGGGCGCTGGCGAACAGGCCAAGGATCTGCCGCTTGCTGTCGATCTCGCGCAGCACCCGCGCCGGATTATGTGCGGCGATGAAGTCAGCGTCAGCGAGGCCCTGCTCGCTGTCCGCGGTTTCGACTCCCGCGCCCGGACGCCCGAAGTCGACGGTCCAGCCGTATTCGCCGATGCCGCTCTGCACCCACGGCCCAAGCGTTGCGGCCCGCGCCATCCGTTCGTCCTCGTCGAGCTGGACGCCCAGCCACACCACCAGCTCATCCACCCGACGTCTCCTCTCGCTTCGGCCGGCTCTTCCCCGACCCCGAGTAGCCCTTCGCGATGTCCTGCACCGTGCTGAAGCTGATGCCCAACTCGGCACCCACAGTGCGCAACGACGCCCCGGGCCGCGCCAGCAACTCGTTCACCGCCTCCTGCCGCGCCTCCTTGAGCGCCTTGTTCTGACCCGGCAGAGCCTTCAGTACCTCGCTCAGGGCGCGGGCTCTCTCGGTCGGGTCGGCGATCTCCTTGAGAGCGTCGATGGCATCGAACACCCGCTGCGCCTCCTCGGTCACACCCGGCCCCTTCTCTTGGGCGGGCCACTGGCCAAAGTGTAGGGGGTTCCCCTACAGTGCTGGAAGTGGCACCGCGCTACTGATGCACAAAGCCCCCGGCCCGGCGCTGGAACGCCATATGGGCCGGGGGCGGACCCACCCACAACCACGACGAAGGAGCAGGTCCAATGCCCGAGCGTATCGGCCGACCCCAAGGCCAGCCCACCCCCGCACGCTGGCCCGGCGAGATCGCCCGCCCCGGCAACGTCAGCATCACCGAGACCCCGCACACCCCATGGCCCTACGGCACCGCCTGCCACAGCTGCCATCACACCAACGTCCACCGGACCCGCGACGACGCCACGACGGCCGCCCACACCCACGCCGGAACCTGCACCGCCCCCCAGTTGGCGGCCATCCAGTGACCCGCCCTCGCCCCGGCTTCTACCGGGCAATGGCCGCGCTCGCCGTCCTCGCCACCGTGCTCGCGCTCGCCGTCGAACTGCGCGGAGGCAACTGATGGGCATCCGAAGCTTCGGCCGCAGCCTCCGCCCCGGCAGGGACCAGCAGCTCGCCGCTGACCTGTCCGCCCAGCGCAGCCGCAACCACCGCCGAGGCGCCACCCGCGCCGACCGCGCCGGCCAGGCCTGGGAGGACCAGGAGCGCGCCGACGAGCGGGCCCGCCGCGGCCGCTGGTCCCGCTGACCCACCACAAGCCGCCGGCCCCGCCCGCGATTCCGTTCCCCCACGGCCGCGATCGGGGTCGGCTCACGCTCCCGGAGGAGCACCGTGAAGACCCGCCGCATCGAGCGCACCCGCCTCGTCCCCCACACCGTCGACGGCGAGACCGAAATGGTCCTCGACACCGAGGTCATCAACGTCCCCGCCCCGCCGGCCGACTGGGACCAGCGCGTCCGCGTGGCCGTCACCATCGGCGCCTGCGTCCTCGTTGCCGTCGCCCTCGTCTGGAGCACCAGCGCGATCGGCGGGCTCCTCGCCGTGTCCGTCGTCGCCGTGGTCGCCTACGCGGCCGCCGCAGCCTTCGACATGACGTGGATCATGTGCATGGCCGTCGAGTGGCTGCTCCGCTACGACCCCGAGCGCGCCAAGACGCCCCGCAAGGCCGGCCATGGGGCGCTCGCCGTGTCCATGGCCGCGGTCTTCGCGCACGGCTACGTCTTCGACCAGCTCGTCATCGGCGCGGTCGGGGCGGCCGTGTCCGCGCTCGCCAAGGGCGGATGGACGATCGCCATGCGCGTGCACGCCCGCCCGCTGGACTCCCGCACACAGCAGTGGGTCGCCAAGCGGCGCGCCACCGTCGACGGACAGCTCGCCATGATCCCGATCCGCCGGGAACTGCAGCGCGGACAGGCCACGGTCGACGCCGAGCGGCGCGGCCTGACCAGCGATCCGGACCACGGATCCGCGGATTCGGACCGATCCGGATCGGATCCGCAGTCCGGATCCGGCAATCCGCTTCCCACTCTCACCGGCCCCATGACCGTGAAGGACGCGGTCCGGACCGCCATGGATTCCGGGATCACCGATCCGGATGCCGTCCTGCGCTACGTCCACACGGTTGCCGACGCCAACGCCAAGGAATCCACCGTCGCCCGCTACCTCCGCGGCGCCTGACCCCACCGATCGGACACCGTCATGCTGCTCCTCGCCCTCTGCGCCGCCGCCCTCATCCCCGGACTCGTCACCGGCTGGGTCGTCCACCGCCGCCACGGCTGGCACCGCGCCGCCCTCACCGCGGCCGGCGTCACCCTCGCCACCCCCTTCGTGCTCCTGTCCAGCTTCGTCGTGTTCCCGCCCCTCGGGTTCGCCCTCGGCGCGGCCGCCGCCCTGGCCGCCCTCGGCGCGTTCGACGACGGACGGATCTGGACCGGCGTAGCCCTCGCCGGAGCCGCGGGTGTCGCGTTCTCGTGCGCGGGATGGGCGGCGTGGTGAGCAGCGACCGCCCGATCACACCGACGCGGATCATCCCGGCCGGGGAGGCACTGCCCGCCCCGGCGGCGCCGCCTCCCCCGCGCCCTCGCCGCGCCTCCCGCCCGCACCGATCCCGGTCCCGACTGGTGGAGGTCACCGCCCGGACCCTCCGGACCGCCTCCGCCAGTCCCGGTCGACGTCCACGTCACCATCGCCGCAGGTGGACCCCCGGATCCGGAATCCGGACCGCGCTGGTGGGGCCGGATCCGCTGGGGCTACAACACCGCATGCGGGCTCGTCGGCCTCGGCATGTCCGGCCCATGGGCGTGGGTCCTCCAGTCCGTCCGCGACGAGCAGTCCCTCGCCGGCGCCTGGGTGATGGCCTCCATCCCCCTCGCCGTCCTCGTCCTCCTCGACAACGCCCGACGGGTCGAAGCCATGGCCGCGCACCACGACCTCTGGGCGCCGAAGCTACGCGCCGCCCTCACCCGCACCGCACTGTGGGCCGCTGTCCTCGCCACCGTCCTCACCCTCCCGATCACCACGCTCGTCTACCTGATCACCGGAGTGCAGCCGTCATGAGCACCACCCTGGCCGCGAGCCAGTACACGACGACCACCATCTCGACGGCTGGGTTCGCCCTCGGGTTGGCCCTCCTCGGCGCCGAGCTGTGGCGCTGGCACAAGGGCGGCGCAGGAGGCGGGAAGGGAGGCAAGGGCGACGACAGGGGAAGCGCAGCGAAGGACCCGAAGGCCCTGATCCCGCTCGGCTTCGGGATGATCTGCGGAATCCTGATGCTCGCCTGCCCGGCCGGACTCTTCGGCGGCCTCGCCGGCCTGCTCCGCTTCGGCGGCAACACCGTCGGTGACCTGGCCATGCACTGGCTCACCGGGGCCCGCAGCAACACCTTGGGTACGGCCGCCACTCCCCGCATCGACCAGTACGGGGCGATCGTCGTCACCGCTACGGTCATCGTCCTGTGGCTGCTGCGGAAGACCTTCGCCAAGGCGATCAGGGGGAAGTGGAAGAAGGGCGTACTCATCGGCGTGTTGTTGTCCGTGTCCACCGGCGTGGCCGCGATCGTGGCCCAGCAGATCGTCGACGGCGCGAACGGACTCGGCGCGTGGGCGATCACCGGCATCGCCACCGGGACGCTGTGATGAGCGCGCCCACGACAGTGCAGTGGATCCGGCAGGCCGGGCAGCGGATCGCCACCGGATCCACCCGCCGTACCGCCCAGCTCGCCGCCGGGACGCTACGCCTGGCCCGCAACCTGTGGCGCCGCGCGGCCGGTTGGCTGGGGGAGGCGTCTGGTCTGTCCTGGGTGCTGCGCGTGGCCGTACTCCTTGCGGCCGCCGTGGTCGTTCGGAAGGTTGCCGTGGCTGTCGCGGGCGCGGTGTACGCGCGGGTGGAGTCCGGGCAGGCGTGGTGGCTGCTGTGGGGTGCCGCCATCGGGTGGACCGTGACCGCGTACCGGGCGGGCCGCGAGGGCTGGAAGCCGAAGCAGCCAGCCCCGGCCGCCGAACCGGCCCCGGTCGAGGAGCCGCCGGCCGAACCGTCCGGACCCCGCCCGCCGACCGCCGCCGAGCTGGTCGCCGCGGTCCGCGAGATCGGTACCCCGCACGCCCATCTGAAGGCCCTCGCCTCCCACCTCCAGACCACGACCGAGCAGGTCCGGGAGACAGCGGCTGTGGCAGGGCTGGCGGTGACGGACGTGAGGATGGGCGGCCGGCCGTCCACGGGGGTGCGCGGTGACGCACTCCCCTCTCTCCCCTCCCCCGACCCCACGGGGGGCGTTGTTGGCGCAGGTCAGCCCGCCAACAACGACAACAACAACGCGTTCGAGTCCGTCCCCGACGAGGACAACCCGCATCGCACGCACGTCCACTGGCTCACCAAGTAGAGCCACCGCAGGTCACAACTTCGACATACCGCCTTCACCGCTCCCGCACGGGCGCGCATGATGCCGCCCTGCACACCAGTCCTTGGGGGGACCATGAATCGCCGCACCATCGCCCTCATCAGCTCCGCCGCCGTCGCCGTGGCAGGCGCCGCCACCGGCCTGACGATCTGGCTCAGCCAGCCCTCGTACGACGAGATCGTCAAGGGCTGCCAGAAGGCCCTCGCCGCGCAGTCGGAGGTCGGCGGGAAGGGCAAGCCGAGCGCCTGCAACGACGTGAAGAAAGACGACTTTTCGGCGCTCGCGCTGGCCAATGCGTTCGAGAGCCTGCCGCAGAAGGACCAGGACACGCTGGACTACTTCGACGACGGCACGATCAACGACAGCATCGGCGGGGATACGCCGTAGCTGTCACGCTGAAGGCTGCGCGCCGGGTAACGCCCGGCAGTTGGCCCCGCTGTTCACCCCCGTGACGGCGGGGCTTCGGCTATCCCAGCGGCTTCCCCGTCTTGCGCCCCTGACCAGAAACCGTGACGAAGGGGCGGATGTCCGCCCGCCTGACCCTGCGGGTCTGGCAGATGCGATCGACCTCGCCGTCAGCGATGTACCAGCTCGTTTCAGCGTACGGATCGATACGAAACGGGAGTGCCTCGACCCCGGGCAGCGGTGCGCTCTCCGCAGCAGTCGTCAGCCCTCCGGGAAGGAGTAGTCCCCAAGACGTGATCGTGGCAGGGGAACGTCCCCGATTCGTGGCCGAGACAGCGAGGAACTGCTCTGTGCTCATCTCTCCTGCGATCACAGGGATGGCGAAATGCGTCTTTACTCGTATGACAGGGCCCGTGCGTAGCCACGAAATGCATTGCCAAGCCAAAGAGATGACGCTAACTACCAGAGCGCCGATGGATATGACCAGGGTTGACATGCGTTGATGCTAGGGCAGCAGCCAGCAGGCGGACACGCTTGGCCAGTTGCGTTCTGCTCGATCATGCCCCACACTGGCCGCAGATTTGGCGTGCCCGGAAACGATCACCGCGGATCAGGCATGATGCCCCCTTCACCACCAGTTCCAGGGGGGAACATGCGCCACCGCCACACCGCCGCCGCAGCCATCGCGATCACCGCACTCGCACTCACCGCGTGCTCGAGCAGCGATACCGACGCGAAGCCGAAGGCCACCGCCAGCACGAAGGCACCCGTCACGACGGCCACGCCCACACTCGACAAGGACGACGCCGCAGCCGCCGCCGGCCTCCCGCCCGAGCCCACCGGCGCCAAGCGCGCCGAGCTGCTCCGCGCGCTGACCGCCGCCAACCCGGACATCACCAAGTACGAGGACAAGGCCATCGACGCCGCACGCAACCAGTGCATGGCGATCAACGGCGGCGCACAGAAGCTCGACTACTTCGCGTCGCAGCGCTTCACGTACAAGGACGTCACGACGACGGAGGCGCAGGGCAAGCAGATCAACGCGGCCCTCAACGGGCTCGGCTTCTGCAAGACCTGATCCCACCCCACAGTCCGGCCCGGCCGCACGCCACCGAGCGGCCGGGCCTTTCCACGCCTACAGGAGGTGCACCGTGGCCAACCAGAGCACCCACCCGGTCACCGACGAAGAACGCCAGCGCATCCGCGAACTCCACGCCGACGGCATGGGCCGCAACGCCATCGCCCGCGCGATCGGCCGTTCCTACCGAGCCGTCAGCGTCCAAGCGGCCAGGATGGGCCTCGCCTTCGACCGGACGATGTCCGAAGAGGCCACCCGCGCCCGCAAAGCGGACCTCGAAGAGCGCCGCGTCATGCTCGCCGAAGCCCTACTGGAAGACGCCGAGCGGCTCACCGAGCAGCTGTGGCAGCCAGCGAAGGTCTTCCGTATCGGCGGCTCCGCCAACACGTACGCCGAGCACGATGTCGACGAGCCGCCGTCCGACGCGAAGAAAGACATCATGGCCGCGGCCGGCATCGCCATCGAGAAGTCGCTGAAGTTGGCCCCGCCGGAGCGTGAAGACACCGAGGGCCTGGCCGCGGTCGACCAGTGGCTGAGGGGAATGATCGGCGGCGAGTAGGGGGCAACGATGTTCCGTCCCCTGACCGGCAAGTCCCTCCGTGCGACGCAGCTCGCGGCCGCGCGCGGCAACCTGTGGGAAGGCGCGGTCCGGTCGGGCAAGACCATCGGGTCGATCATGGTGTGGCTGAAGTACATCCGCACCGGGCCGGCGGGCGCACTCCTCATGGTCGGGAAGACCGAGCGCACGCTGAAGCGGAACATCATCGACGTCATCGAGCAGATGGTCGGCAAGCAGCGGTGCGTGTACCGGGCGGGCGCGGGCGAAGTCGTGATTTTCGGCCGCACGATCTATGTGGCTGGCGCGAACGATGAGAAGGCCGTCGACAAGATCAAGGGCCTGACCCTCGCGGGCGCCTACATGGATGAGGTCACCACCTACCCGCAGACGTTCTTCCAGATGATGGAGACTCGCCTCTCCATCGAGGGCGCGAAGTGGTTCGCGACGACCAACCCGGAGGGGCCGAACCACTGGCTGAAGAAGAACTACCTCGACCGGGCCCGCCTGCACATGCGGCGGGACGGCACCATCCTGGAGACGCACGACCCGGACGCGCTCGACGTGCACCGCTTTTCGTTCGTCCTGGACGACAATCCATCGCTGCCCGTGGACTATGTGGCCAGCTTGAAGCGCTCCCATCAGGGGCTGTTCTTCCGGCGGTACATCCTCGGCGAGTGGTGCCTCGCGGAGGGCGTCATCTACGACGCGTTCGACGAGGCGCGGCACGTCATCGACATTGTTCCGGAGATCTCCCGCTGGATGTGTGTTGGCCTGGACTACGGCACGGTCAACCCGTTCGCGGCGCTCCTGATCGGCATCGGCAACGACCAACGCCTGTACGTCGCCTCCGAGTACCGGCACGACTCGCGGATCGCACGCCGGCAGCTGACGGACGCGCAGTACTCGGTGGGTGTCCGTCAGTGGCTGGCGTCGTACGAGCACCGCGGGACGAAGGGTGTGGCCCCGTCGTGGCTGTTCGTCGACCCGAGCGCGGCTTCCTTCATGACTCAGCTGTGGTCTGACGGGGTGCCCGGGGTGGCGAAGGCGGACAACGACGTGAAGGACGGCATCCGGTCGGTGTCCACGGCGTTCGGGGCGAACCTGCTGTCGGTCCACCGCTCCTGCGCGGGCCTGCTGGAGGAACTGCCCGCGTACGTCTGGGACGAGAAGGCCTCGTTGAAGGGCATCGACCAGCCGCTGAAGGTCAACGACCACAGCGTGGACGGTCTGCGGTACGGGCTGCACAGCGCGGTCAACGAGTGGCGGCACCTGCTGCCCGCGACATCCCTGGAGGTGGCTGCCTGATGGCTGCGACGGCATCGATTCCCGTGTACCTGGCCATCGGCAACGGAGGCATCCCGTGGGAGATCGGCACGATCGAACTCACGGCGGACGCCAGCGGGACCATCACGCTCACCACGATGGACATCGCCGCAGCCTTGCGGGAGACGGCGGACGCGATGGAAGCAGCAGCGAGGGAGGAGAGCGATGCCGCTTCCGAGTAAGGGCACCCCGTGGCCGCCGATCCACCCGGCGATCCAGGCCGACATGGCCGACTGGCGCGCCTGGTACGCCGCGAACCCTGACCGCCTGTCGTACCGATACCTCAACCGTCACCGCGACAACGGGCGCTTCGGCCAGATGCAGAACCGGCCCAGCCAGTACCGCGGCGGCATGGTCGGCCGCGTCGCCCGCTGGTTCTGGGGCGAGCCCACTCCCCTCGGCGAGAAGCGCGCCAACCTCCACATGCCCCTCGCCCGGGACATCGCCCGTACCTCGTCCGGCCTCCTGTACTCCGAGCCGCCTGCCCTGAAGGTCGAGAACACGGCCACCCAGGAGCGCCTCGAACAGCTCATGGACGTCGGCATGAAGCGCACCCTGATCGGCTCCGGTGCGGTCGGCTCGGCGCTCGGCGGCTCGTACCTGCGGATCGTGTGGGACGACGCGATCAGCGAACGGCCGTGGCTCAACATGGTCCAGGCGGACGGCGCCCACCCCGAGTTCGCGTACGGCGAGAAGCTGCGCGGAGTCACGTTCTGGACGGTGCTCGCGGTCGACGGGCAGAAGGTCATCCGCCACCTGGAGCGTCACGAGCCGGGCGCCATCCTGCACGGCGTGTACGAGGGCACCGAGCAGAACCTCGGCAAGCCTGTCGACATGGGCGCCTTCGAGGAGACGAAGAACCTCCTGCCTGCGCGCGCCCTGCCGATCGGCAGGCGGCTGGCCTGTACGTACATCCCGAACACGATGGTGGCCCCCGACTGGGACGACATCCCCGGCGCGGCAGGCCTCGGCACCTCGGACTATCAGGGTGCGGAGACGTTCCTGTCCGCCGTCGACGAGACGTACACCAGCTGGATGCGCGATATCCGCCTCGCGAAGTCCCGCATCCTCGTCCCCCAGGGCTACCTTCTGAACAACGGCCCTGGACAGGGCGCGTCGTGGGACGACCGCGAGGTCATGGTCGGCTTGAACATCCCGCCGACCGAAGACCAGTCCATCACCCTGTCCCAGTTCCTGATCCGGCACGAGGAGCACCGGGCCACGATCGAGGAGCTGGTGGGCAAGGTCATCCGTAACGCCGGCTACAGCGGCGGGACGTTCGGCGACGACTCCGACGGGCCTGCCGCGACGGCCACGGAGATCAAGGCCAGGACGGCGCGCAGCATGACCACCCGCGCGGAGAAGGGGGAGCTGGCCGCGCCGCGGATCGCCGACGTCACGGAGACCCTGCTCATCCTCGAAGCATCCGGAATGTTCCCGGGCGTGAGCGGGGTCGAGGTCGAGCGCCCGGACGTCAAGTTCCAGGACAGCGTGCAGGACGACATCAAGACCCTCGCGGAGACAGCCGCGCTCATGGGGCAGGCCGAGGCCGCGTCCACCGAGACGAAGGTCGCCCTCCTCCACCCGGACTGGGACGAGCAGGACCAGAGGGCCGAGGTCGACCGGATCCTCAAGGAGTCCGGCCGGCTCGTCGAGGATCCGTTTACGCTCGGCGCGGACCAGCCTGCCTTCGGTCAGTAGAGCGCGGAGGGAGGCGGCATGCCGGTCAGCCCCGCCATGGCGGAGGATCTCGCCTCGGCCGTGTCCGCCCTGTACGAGCAGGCCGAGCTGGCGCTGATCGAAAAGGTCACGCGCGCCCTCGCCGCGGGCCTCAACAGCCCGCTCTGGGCCGAACTCAAAATCCAGTCGATCGGGCACCTGCGGACGGCCATCGAGGACATCATCGCCGCCCTCCAGGCCGAGGCCACCGGCGCGATCCACACGGCCGTCGCCGAGGCATACAACCGGGGCACGACGGCCGCCGTCCTCGAACTCGGCGCTATCGCCCCAGCCGTCGCCGCGATCCCCTCGGGCACGCAGGCTGTGGACCGGCTCGCGGCCGCCCTCGTCCAGGAGACCCAGGCGACGCACGCGCGGATCCTGCGCACCGGACTGGACGTGTACCGGCAGGTCATCGCCGAGGCAACGTCCGCTCCGCTGCTCGGGGCATCGACTCGGCGTGAGGCTGCCGGGCGGGCGCTCGCCAAGTTCTCGGCTCGGGGCGTCACCGGGTTCGTCGACCGGTCCGGCCGGGCCTGGAACCTGACGAGCTACGCGGAGATGGCCACACGGTCCGCGCTCGGCCGGGCGGCCGTGCAGGCGCACACCGACCGGCTTGCCGCCTACGGCATCGATCTGGTGCTCGTCTCGGATGCTCCGGAGGAGTGCGAGCGGTGCAAGCCGTGGGAGGGCAAGGTCTTGCGGCGTGACGGCTCCTCCGGTCCGGACACCGTGGAGGTCGAGCACGCCACCGAGGACGACCAGATGGTGCGGGTTCGCGTGGCCGGCAGCTTTCCCGAGGCGCGCGCGGCCGGTCTGATGCACCCAAACTGTCGCCACACCGTGTCGATCTATCTGCCCAGGGTGACGCAGCCTCGTCCGAAGCCGCCGTCGAGGGCGACCTACGAGCAGTCCCAGCAGCAGCGCTACTTCGAGCGGCAGATCCGGGCGTGGAAGCGGCAGGCTGCCGGTGCGATCGATGACGACAAGCGGGCGCGGGCGAACGCGCGGGTGCGTGAGTACCAGGGCCGCATCCGGGAGCTGGTCGCCGAGACCGGGCTGCCTCGCAAGAGCCACCGCGAGCAGGTAGTCAGCGCGCGCTAGATGGGCCGCCGAACGACCGACTCGAAGTTCTCGCAGTCCTCGTTCATGCACTTGTGCGCGCCGCGCTGCCGCTCGTGGCCTGCGTGCCCTACGGCCGTCGAGTCCACGTCGCCCGTGTAGGCCAGAGGCTCCTTACACGCGGGGCAGCTTGGTCCTGGGCGGCCCACGTCATTTGAGTCCATGCATCGAACGTACGCCGCTCCAGCCGAGGGCGCCCGTTGAGACTTCGGTCCGCCTGGTGCGGGCCGAGAACACCGATCCGCCAGGCGCGGGTCACTCCTGAAGGCCCGCCAGGCGCGGGCCATCTGCACATCCCCGGGACCGACAGGCGCGGTTCCACCCCTGATGCCCGCCAGGCGCGGGCGGATTCATGCCCTGGAGGGCGAATGCGGAAGAAGACCCTGCCCCGGCTCACGACTGCGGGCGCTGGTTGGGCTCACCCCTACGGCCACGGCCCTTTCTCCCCGTTCCTGTACGCGGACGGAGGGGACGGCGACGGCTCCGGATCCGGAAGCGGCGACGCGAACGGTGACGGCGGCGACGGATCAGGCGGCGGCTCCGGTGACGGAAGCGGCGCGGGCTCCGGTGACGGAGGCCAGGGATCCGGCGGCGCCGACGGCCAGGGCAAGGACGGCAAGGGCGACGATCTCTCGGCCACGGTCAAGCGGCTGGAGAAGGAACTCGCCGACGCCCGCAGGGACGCCGGCAAGGCCCGCACGGACGCGAAGAAGCAGGCCGCGGACGACGCCGTCGCAGCCATCACGAAGCAGCTCGGCAAGGCGCTCGGCTTCGTCAAGGACGACGCCCCGCCGGACCCGAAGGCACTCGCCGACGCCATCGCGCAGAAGGACACCGCACTCACCCAGAAGGACGCGGCCCTGCGCGCGAAGGACGTCGAACTCGCCGTGTGGTCCCGAGCCGACAAGCTCAAGGCCAAGGCCGGCGCGCTCCTCGACTCGCGCTCCTTCGTCAGCTCGATCGCTGAACTCGACCCCTCCGACAAGGGCTTCCAGACCGCGCTCGACAAGGCCATCAAGGACGCGGTCGACGGCAACAAGGCCTTCGCCGTGACCCCTCCCGCCGGGAAGTCCGGCGCGGACCTGTCCGGCGGCACCCGCGAAGGCTCAGCCAAGCGCGGCGGATCGCTCTCCGGGGCGATCTCGAACCACTACGGAACCTGACACTCAGGAGTAACCCATGCCCGTGACGCTCGCTCAGGCGCAGCTCAACACCCAGGCGGACATCGACTTCGCCGTCATCGACAACCTCCGCCGCAACTCGTGGCTCTTCAACAACTTCGTGTGGGACGACACGGCGACCCCGGGTACGGGCGACAGCTCCCTCACCTACGGCTACACCCGGCTGCTGGCGCCGTCCTCGGTGTCGTTCCGCCGGTTCAACGAGGAGTACGTCCCCAACCAGGCGACCCGCGAGCGCAAAAGCGTGGAACTGCACCCGCTGGGCGGCGCGTTCACCGTCGACCGGAAGCTGGCCCGGCTCGGCCCGGCCGCCTCGAACGAGATCAGCTTCCAGCTCGCGCAGAAGCTGACCTCGATGCGGACCCGCTTCCAGCAGGAACTGATCCTCGGCGACACCGCCGTCGACGACGCCGGCTTCGACGGCCTCGACAAGGCGCTCACGGGCCAGTCCACCGAGTACCTGCCGCTCGCCGAGGGCACCGCGACCGGATACCTCAACTGGTCGCCCGCAGGGGTCACGTCCGAGGACCTGGCCATGGCGGCTTTCGACTCGTTCGACGACTTCCTCAGCAGGATCATGGGATCGCAGACCGGATCCGGTGACACTGGCGCCGACGGCTCCATCCCGGCCGGCGTGAAGGCAATCCTCGGCAACACCACGTCGATCGCCCGCATCAAGTCGCTCGCCCGACGCGCGACTCAGTTCACCTCCGACCGCAACAGCCTCGGCATGCTGGTCGAGCGGTACGGCGACTGGGTCCTCGTCGACCTCGGCGACCGTTCCGACGGATCCGCCCCGATCATCCCGATCCGGTCGGCGGACACCGACGGCGGCGGCGCGGGTGGCACCATCACCGGCCTCACCGACATCTACGCCGTGAGCCTGGGCCTGGACGCCTTCCACGGGGCGTCGATGGCGGGCGCTCCGCTCGTCGAGACCTACCTGCCCGACTTCACCCAGCCCGGCGCCGTCAAGAGTGGCGAGATCGAGATGGGCCCGGTCGCGGCCGTCCTCCGCAACACGAAGTCCTGCGGCGTCCTGCGCAACGTGAAGGTGCGGTGATCAGCATGACGAACAAGTTCCGGATCGAAGCCCCCGTGCGCAGCTACACGGGCGAGTCCGTCGGCGTGTCCTTCAACAAGGGCACCGGCTTCGTGGACGACTCCACGAAGGAGGGCCGCGCCGCGATCGAGTATTTCCGCCGGCAGGCGTACGGCATCTTTCCCGCCGACGAGGCCACGGAAGAGAACACCGAGGCCACTTCCACCGACGGCGGCACGGTCGACGCGCTGACCAACCTCGGCCACGGCTCCGCACCGTCGGTCGGCTTCGGCATGGGCGTCCAGACGGTGCCCGTGACCCCGGTCGACTACGACCCGTCGAAGCGCAGCCAGGACGACGTCCTCGCCTACCTCGACCAGGTCGACGACGAGGAAGTCGCGCGCATCAAGGCCGCCGAGGCCGCGGGCAAGGACCGCCAGAAGATCGCCGCCTACGAGCGGAAGACCACCCCTGCGCCGCAGGCCGGCGGAGACGACACGAAGGGAGCCGAGCAGTGACGCTCCTCGGCACGTTCAAGGGGAACCCCCGCAACGACCTCGGCTGGCTCAACTCGGCCGGCCGCCCGGACCCGGACGTCACCTTCCACCGGGCCAACCTGCCCCGCGTGGCCCTGGACGACGTCCCCGCGGCGGCAACCGGCGTCATGTGCTCCGTCGCCCTGTACCTCCAGGACGGCGACCTCATCAGCAACCTGACGTTCATCTCCGCCGGGACGGCCGCGGCCTCGCCGACGAACTACTTCGCGGCGCTCTACAACGGCGCCGGCGTGCTGCTCGCACAGTCCGCAGACCAGCTGACCGCGGCGTGGGCGGCGGACACCGCGAAGACGCTCGCTCTGGCGACCGCGCAGCGGATCACCAAGAGCGGCATCTACTACGCGGCGCTGTCGGTGACCGCGTCCACGGTGCCCACGCTGGTGGGCTCGCTCGGCGCGAAGCCGGTCCTCACCGGCGAGGGCAACCTGTCGCAGACGTCGGGCAGCACGCTGACCGGCACCGCCCCGGCGACGATCGCCACGCCCGCCTTCAAGCGGCACGTGCCGCTCGTCATCGCGACCTGATCGGGAGGACCTGATATGCCACTCTCTGGAGCGATGCTCGCCGTCAGTGCGTTCGGCGAGCTGACGCAGGCCCTCGACCTCGGCACCGGCAGCGCCAAGCAGTCGCTGTCGAGGGCCATGTCCCTGAGCACCGGAACGGCCGCCGGCAAGGCGGACCGCATCTTCTCCGACCGGCGCACTCTGGCCGCGTCGGCGACTGAGGATCTCGACCTGGCGGGGGTGCTCCTCGACGCGTTCGGCACGGCGATCACCTTCGCCCGTATCAAGGGCATCGTGATCGCCGCGGCGGCCGGGAACGCGAACAACGTGGTCGTGGGTGCGGCAACGAACCCGTGGGCGACGCTGCTGTCCGCAACGGGCACCGTGACCCTGCGTCCGGGCGCGTTCTTCGCGGCCGGTACAGGGGTGGCGGACGCGACCGGGTACGCGGTCACGGCCTCGACCGGCGACCTGCTGAAGGTCGCCAACTCGGGTGCTGGCACGTCGGTGACGTACGACATCCACATCATCGGCGCGTCCGCGTAGCCGACCCGACCGCGCGTGAGGAGGCCCCGGCGGCGGGCCTCCCGCGCGCGCCCATGTGAGGAGGCGCCATGCCCGATGTGGGAGACAGCGTCACCGTCACCCTGACCGTCGACCCGCACAACGAGACCACCCTGGCAACCCTCGCCATCACCTCCCCGTCCGGCGTCGCCACCTCGGCTCCAACCGGTACGGCCGACGACGGGGCAACGTGGACGGCGACCGTCACGTACACCTCGGCTGGGGTGTGGCGGCTGTCGTGGACGGTGACCGGTGCCGGAGCGGGCATCACGCACCAGCTGGTGTCCGTCGCTCCGGTTCCCGGCACGGTTCCCGCGGGCGGGCGCACGTACGCCACGACGACCCAGCTCGCCGAGTACCTGGGGGAAGCGCCTCCGCTGGACTCGGCGCGGCTGCTGCTGGAGGCCTCACGGATGCTCGACCGGGACTTCCTCACCCCGGCCGTGTACGACGTCGACAGCGTCACCGGCATGCCGACCGACAGCGAGGTGGCGGCAGCGTTCGCCGAAGCCGTGTGCGCGCAGGTGCAGTTCTGGGGGGAGGTCGGTGAGGAGACCGACATCTCCGGCCCGCTCCAGGGCGTCACGATCGGCTCGGTCAGCTTGCAGTTCGGTGCGGGCGATAACCGGTCCGGTCCGTCGTACTACGCGCCGAAGCTCAGCCGGGCCTTGCAGGCGTTGCCCGCCTCGAAGTTCCGCATGGTCGCCTGGTCGGGCTGCTGATGGCCAGCCTCCCGCGCCGCTTCCTCGTTCACACGATCAGGATCGAGGACTACCTCGGCGACACCAGCAAGGGCCCCCGCTACGGGCCTCCACGTGAGGTGCGCTGCCTTGTCGACGAGCAGACCCGCGGGGTCCGGTCCCCGGCGAGCGAGCAGACCACGAGCACGTCGACCGCCTATGCCGGGCCGGAGGAGCAGTCGGCGCCGCCCCTGTCGCGGGTGACGCTGCCGTCCGGGCGGGTCACGAAGGTGATTCTCACGAAGCGCCGCGACGGCCGCGGGCTCGGCACCCCCAACCACACCGAGATCCAACTCGAATAGGGAGGCGGCCATGGCCCGGACGTTCCGACTGCACTTCAACGCCGCGCCGGCCGTTGAGCAGATGCGCAGGGGTGCCGCACGAGGGCTCCTCCTCGCCGCCGAGCACGTGTTGCAACAGGCGCAGGAGGTCGTGCCGCTCGACGAGGGACCGCTCCAGAACTCCGGCACGGTCAGCGTGGACGGGTCGACGCTGACCGCAGTGGTCAGCTACGACACCCCGTACGCCGTCCGGCAGCACGAGGAACTCGATTACCGCCACGCTCCAGGCCGTACCGCGAAGTACCTGGAGAACCCCCTGAACGCCTCGCGCGCCGAGGTCGCCACGATCATCGCTGCCCAGATCAGGCGGGCGATGCGATGAGCGGATACACCAGCAGCCTCCTCGACGGAATCGCCGGTCTCCTCGCTGAGGCCGGCGTCGGCGTGTTCGACCCGGACGGGGTGATCGAGGACCCGGCGACAGGGATCTTCCGGGGCGTCACCCCGGACTTCCCGGATCGGGCCATAGGCATCACCGCCTATCCGGTCGAGGACACCGACCGCACCGACACGACCATCGGCGTGCAGCTCCGCATGCGCGCCGGCCGCTACCCGGACGCGATCGACGACATGGCCGACGCCGTCCGGGACGCCCTCCACATGCGCCGCCACTACGTCGTGGGCGGCGTCTCTGTCGTCCTGTCGTGGCGGCAGTCGCAGGCGTGGATCGGTCAGGACGCTCACGGGCGTATGGAGCTGACCAGCAATTACTACTTCCGGACCGACAGGCCTGGGCCCCACCTGATCGATTGAGAGGAACCGCCAGATGAGCACTCCCACGCCCACGAACGCGCTCGCGAGGCGCTGGAAGATCGACATCGATACGTCGGCCGCGAAGGACGGGTCGGACTGGCAGAACATCATCGGCGTCACGGACTTCTCGCCGAGCGCCGAGCCGAACATCGAGGACAGCTCGGACTACGACTCCGGCGGCTGGGCGGGCAACACCAAGACCGGCCAGGCCTGGGAGGTGTCTCTCACCATCAACCGGCGCATCAACGACCAGGTGAAGGTGTACCACCCCACCCACGAGGCCTTGAGGATCGCGTCGTTCTCCTCCGGGTCCGCCTCCGAGGTCCACGTCCGCTACTACGACCGCGACGGTCTCCCCGAGGCGTACGAGGGCACCGCGATCGTCACGTGGGCGCCGTCCGGCGGGGAGACGACCGCGCTGGACCAGGTCGAGGTCACCCTCACCGGCAACGGTCCGCTGCTCCTCATCACGAACCCGGTCGCCTGATGGCCGGGACTGCCACCCAGTTTGAGGCGCTGGACGACTTCCTCGATGACGGTCTCACCCTGCCCGTCACCGGCCGCGACGGACGCACCCGCGAGTACCACATCCCGGATCCCACAGCCGAGGCGGGCATCCGGATCGAGCGGATCACGACGCTGGCCGCTCGGCTCGCCGCGGGCGGCAGCGTGCCGGAGCAGCCGGTCCTCGACGACGACGAGGAACAGGATCTGTACCGGCTTTGCCTGGGCGACGCCTACGACCGGCTGCGCGCCGAGGTCTCCTGGTCGATGTTCAAGCACGTCGCCCTGACCAGCATGTTCTGGATCACCGCTGACGCTGAGACGGCCCTGGAGTACTGGCGCACCGGCGAGGCCCCGGGAAAAGCGGGGAGGAACCGGGCGGAGCGTCGGCAGATCTCGCGCGCCTCCTCGGTAAAGGGTGCGGCGAACGGGACCCCGTCACAGGCCTCTACGAGTGGTACGAGGGCGGCGTCTCAACGGCGAAGCAGGGGCGGACAAGGCCGGGCCCCCCGACCGATCTGAGCTGGCACAAGCTCCTTGCCGAGTGGGTCCTTATCGAGGCTGACCTCCACGAGACGTACGGAATCGACGTCGAGTCCGGCATCCTCCGCGCCCGCACATGGCGCTGGCTCCAACTCCGAATCCTCGGCCTGCTGTCGACCGAGTCGCGCCTCCAGCGCTGCTTCAACCCTCCTGAGGACCCAGCCCGACGAAGGGGGTAGACCGTGGCGCTCACTGTCGGCGAACTGAACGGCATCATCACCATCGACGACCGTGGGGTGCACCCAGGCCTGCGCCGCGCCGAGCAGGCCATGCGTCAGGCCGGGCAGCACATGGGTGACGACGCCGAGCGGGCGGGCCAGGCCGCCGGGCAGCAGCTCGGGGAGGGCCTGGTCCGCGGCGCCGACGGCCAGTGGCGCAACATGCGTGGCGAACTCGTCGACGCCGTCACGGCGGCGGCCGCCGAGGCTGAGGCGCGGGCGCATCGTGCAGGACGACAGATCGGCGATGGCGTCACGGATGGCCTCCACGGTCTCCAGGACGATGCCCAGCGGGCCGGGCAGCAGGCCGGTGACGGGCTCGGCGAGGGCCTTGCGGACGGCGCGGACGCGGGAGTTGCCGAGGCGGGCACCCGTCTGGAGAAGCTGAAGACGATTGCGGGCGGGGCCGCGGCGGCGGCCGGCGCGGCAGCGGGCGCGCTCCTCGTCGCGGGGATCACGGAGGCGCTGGACCAGTCGCGGATCGTCGGCCGGCTTGGCGCTCAGATGGGGAAGACCCCGAAGGAGGCGCAGCGGTACGGGAAGATCGCGGGCCAGCTCTATGCGGACGCGGTGACCGAGGATTTCCAGGGTGCTGCGGATGCGATCTCCGCGACGATGGCCGCTGGGCTGCTGCCGCCGAACGCGACGAACGCTCAGATCAAGTCGATCTCCTCGAACCTGTCCGACCTGTCGTCGACGTTCGAGCTGGACCTGGGGCAGTCGGCGAACGCGATCGGGCAGATCCTCAAGACCGGCCTGGCAAAGGACGCCCAGAGCGCGTTCGACGTGATGACCCGCGGCATGCAGGTGATGGGCCCGCGCGCCGACGACCTCGCGGACACGTTCAACGAATACAGCACGGTCTTCCGGCAGCTCGGCGTGGACGCCCCGCAGGTGACAGGCCTGATGGCGCAGGGCATGGCGGCCGGCGCCAGGGACACGGACGTCATCGCGGACTCCCTCAAGGAGTTCGTGCTGATCGCACAGGGCGGCGGCAAGACCGTCGACGAGGCGTTCGGAAAGATCGGCCTGTCCGGGAAAGCCATGCAGAAGGCGTTCTCCGAGGGCGGCCCGAAGGCGCGCAAGGCCTTGGATCAGGTCTTCGACCGGCTGCGCACCATCAAGGACCCAGCAGAGCGGGCCCAGATCGCTCTGGCTTTGTTCGGAACGAAGGCCGAGGACACGCAGAAGGCGCTCTTCTCGCTGGACCCGTCCGAGGCGACGAAGGCCCTCGGTGAAGTCGGCGGTGCCGCAGACAAGATGGGCACCACGCTGCGGGACAACGCGGGCACCAAGCTGGAGGCCTTCAAGCGGGGCATGCAGCAGAAGGTGGTCACCTTCCTCGGTGGCACGGTGCTGCCGAGCATGGCGACGTTCCGCAGTAAGGCGAGGTCGCTCCTCGGAGGGGTGTGGGACGAGGCAGGGAAGGACGGGGAGAGGGGCGCTGAGCGGATCGCCGGAGTCGCGCTGCTGATCGCCAAGAAGCTGGGCGAGAAGGTGATCGAGGCTGCGCCGCAGATCGCCAGTGCTGTCGCTGGCCTCGGCGGGAAGATCGCCGAGTACGTGATGCAGAATCCCATGGGCGTCTTCAAGATCGTCGCCATCGCGGGAGCGTTCCTCACCGCCCTCGTCGCCCTGCCCGCGCTGGTCGCGGCCGGTATCAGCGCAGTCGCGATCTCCCTCATGGTTGGCTTCGTCGGGAGGCTGATCAGCGCCCTCCAGACGAACATCCCGAAATGGTGGAGCTCGTTCACCGGCTGGGTGTCGAAGAAAGCCAGCGAAGCCAGCCAGTTCATGGCCGTGCTGGGCACCGCGATCGGCAGTTGGTTCGGCGGCCTGTGGTCGAAGTACGTGTCCGGGCCGGTGTCCCGCACGTGGAACTCCTGGCTGACGTCCGTAAGAGGGCTGCCCGGCCGGACCACGAGCGCGCTCTCGTCGATGGGCTCCAGCCTGGCAACGTCCGCGTCCAACCACTGGAACGCCTTCAAGAGCGCGGCGGCCAGGAGGGGCGGCGAGTTCATCGCGTGGGTGCGGGGCCTCCCGGGCCGGGCCGTGTCGGCCATGGGCGGCATGACCGGGCTGCTGGTCATCAAGGGTGTCCAGCTCGTCCAGGGTCTCTGGGCTGGTGTGTCGAGCATGGGTGGCTGGCTGGCCTCCAAGCTCAGCAGCTGGGCAAAAAGCGTGATCCCCGGCCCGATCGCGAAAGCGCTGGGCATCTCGTCGCCGTCGAAGGTGACGACGGCGCAAGGCCGCTGGATCGCCCGCGGCCTGATCGCGGGCATCACCGGGTCGACGAAGCAGGTCAAGGCGGCGTCAACGAAGCTCGCCGACATCATCCGCGACGGCCTCAACCCGGGAAAAAAGCGGTCCAAGGCCCTCGCGACGATCAGCGCGGGCACAAAGAAGCTGCTGAAGTTCGCCTCGCAGGAGGAGAAGGTCGCGGCCCGGCTGAAAGCCGCGCAGAAGAGCCTCACCGAGTACATCGCAGCGCGGGACAAGCTGGCTGCGGACGTGAAGAAGGGCGTCCTCGACGCCGCGAACATCACCACGCAGACCGGCAGCGAGGGCAACAGCGCCGAGTCCATCCTCGACAGCCTGCGCGCCAACCGGCGGGCGGCCGAGAAGTTCGCGGCGGACCTGGCCAAGCTGCGGGCGAAGGGTGTCCGCGCCGACCTGATTGCGCAGATCGCGCAGGCGGGTGTGGCCCAGGGCTCGTCGGCTGCGGCTGCTCTGGCGCATGCGTCGGCCAACCAGATCAAGCAGATCAACAGCGAGCAGTCGGCGCTGGTGAAGGCGGCTGGCAACGCAGGCTCGACCGCCGGGAACGCGATGTATGGGGCAGGGATCCAGGCGGCACAGGGTCTCGTGCGGGGGTTGCAGTCGCAGCAGAAGGCGATCGAGCGGCAGATGCTGACGATCGCCCGGTCGATGTCGAAGAGCATCAAGAGGGCCCTCGGTATCAAGAGCCCGTCGCGGGTGATGGCTGCTGTGGGTGCCTACACGGCTGAGGGCCTGCGGCGGGGTATCGAGTCGGGCCGTACGGCGGTCAACCGGTCGATGTCGTCGCTGGTGGAGACGCCCTCGCCGTCCGCGTGGGCGCTCGACGCGAGCGGGCGCAGCACGTCCGGCACGGGGCGAGCGCCGCGGGTCGTACGGATTGGCTCGGACGGCAGCAAGTTCGGCGACCTCCTGGTCAGTGAACTGCGCCGCAAGGTGCAGAACATCGGTGGCGGCGACGTGCAGTTCGTACTCGGAAAGGGGGCGTAAGCGTGAGCTTCCCTCAGGACCCGCTCGGCCTGCGCGGCCACCTCCTGCTGGGCGGTGTGTGGAAGGACATCACGCCGGACCTGTACACCCGGGACCCGATCACGCACACGCGTGGTCGGGCCTACCGGGCTACCGCGGCCGATCCCACCACGGGGACGGCCACGATCAAGAATCGGGACGGCCGGTACTCCACCCGCAACGCAGAGGGCCCTTACTACGGGCAGTTGACCCGCAATACCGCCTTCAAGGCGACCGTGCCCGGTGGCGACTCAGCCCACCTCGAACTGACCGGCGGCCTCGACCGAGCCACGACCCCGGACACCGCGGTCCTCGACATCACCGGCTCGATCGACATCCGTGCGGAGATCAAACTCGACAACGCGACGAGGTCTCAGGCCATTGTTCTGTGCGGGAAGTGGCTGACCACCGGCGACCAGCGGTCATGGCTCCTGGGCCTCAGCGCCGCAGGAGGCCTGCACTTCCGGCGGAGCCTCACCGGGACCGGGGGCTACCAGTTCTTCGAGTCGGCGGCCCTGCCCACCACCGCCACCGGCCGCATCGCCGTACGCACCACCTGGAACGCCACCAACAACCAGTACACGCACTACTGGGCCGACACCATCGCCGGACCGTGGACACCGCTCGCCACGTCCATCACCGGCAGCGCGACGACCCTGCCGGCCACCTCCGCCCCGCTGACCATCGGCGACATCGACCAGTTCACGGAGCTGGCCCGCCCGGACGGCAACATCTACAAGGTGCAGGTGCGCAACGGCATCGACGGCACCCTCGTCGCCGGTGTCGACTTCACCGCGCAGGCTGGCGGCGCCACCTCCTTCACCGACACCACCGGCCTCGTCTGGACGCTGGCCGGAGCCGCACTCCTCACCGACCGCATGACGCGCTTCAACCTCGAGGTGCCCGAGTGGCCGACACGCTGGTCGACATCGGAGGCCGACGCGTGGGCATCGATCGAGGGCTCCGGGATCCTGCGGCGCCTGAGCCAGGGACAGAAACCCCTGGATTCCTCCCTGCGGCGGCGCCTGCCCTCCGGCGGGCCACTCGCGTACTGGCCGATGGAGGACGGCTCGTCAGCCACCCAGTTCTACTCGCCGATCCTGGCCGTACGGCCGATGGCCACGACCGGGATGCAGCTCGCCGCCGACGACTCTCTCCCCGGATCCAATGCGCTGGCGACCATCCAGGGCGCGGCCACCCTCTCCGGGACCGTGCCCGCGCCGGCCGTCGGGCCGACGCAGTGGCACACCGAGTTCATCTTCAAGACGTCGTCGGCATCCGGCCCGGTCGCGGCGCGCACACTGCTCCAGTGGCACAGCACAGGCACGGTCCGCCGCTGGCGGCTCATGCTCGTCGCGGGCGGCTGCGAACTGTACGGCTACGACGTCGAAGACGTGGTGGTGACATCCAGCCTGATCGGCCTGTCGACGCAGGTCTACGGCGTGTGGTGCCGGTGGCAGATGTGGGCCGTCCAGAACGGCTCCAACGTCGACTGGTCCTACCGGTTCGTGCCGATCGGCGGCGTCGGCTCCGGCGTCGTCACCACCTCCTACGCGGGCACGATCGGCCGGATCTCCGCCGTGTCCAGCCCGACTGGCGGCTACTCCACCGACCTCAACGGGACCGCCATCGGTCATCTCGGCGTGTTCCCCACCCCCAACACCGGCATCTACAACAGCGCGGACACCGGCTTCGACGGGGAAACTGCGGCCACCCGCATGCAGCGCCTGTGCGCGGAGGAGCGTGTCCCGATCCGGGTCATCGGCACGGCCGCGAGCACGGAGCAGGTGGGCCCGCAGCGCCCTGCCGCGCTCCTCGACCTGCTGCGGGAGGCGGCCGAAGTCGACGGCGGTGTGTTCGGGGACTCCCTGACCCGGGGATTGCAGTACCGGACACGGGCCAGCCTGTACAACCAGGCGCCGAAGATCACGCTGGACTACGCGGCGCGGCAGATCGCACCGCCACTGGAGCCGGGCGAGGACGACCAGGCCCGCAACGAGTGGTCCATCACCCGCGAGGGGGGTTCCACCGGCCTCGCATCCCTGGAAACGGGCCCGCTGTCCATCGCCGACATCGGCTACTACCCGGACTCCAAGACCCTCGCCCTGTTCTCCGATGACCAGACAGGCCAGCACGCGGGCTGGGAGCTGCACCTCACGACGTGGAACGAGGCCCGCTACCCGGCGGTCACGTTGCGCCTGCATCGGCATCCGGAGTTCATCCCGGCCGTCCTCGCCCTGGACGTCGGCGACAAGATCCGCCTCATCAACCTCCCCAAGCGGTTCGCGGGCGGCGGCACGGTCGAGTTGCTCGTCGACTCCTGGGAGGAGACGCTCCTGCCGCGCACGTGGGAGATCACGTTCAACTGCGCGCCTGCCGGGCCCTGGTCGGTGGCGGAGCTGGCCCTCGCCGAGGACTTCGAGGACACCACCTTCGAGGTGCCGTGGACGAACGGCGGCAGCCTGCCGTGGGCGCGGTCATCGGCGCAGGCGCACACGGGCACGTGGTCGCTGAAGTCGGGGGCGATCACCAACAACCAGACGTCGGACGCCGTGTTCGCTGTTCCCACGGGGAAGACGGAACTGCGGTTCTGGTACTGGACCTCGTCGGAAGCCTCCGGGCCCGGGTTCGAGGGCGATCGCCTGCTCGTTTCGGTCGACGGGGTGCAGGTGCTGCGCGCTCAGGGGACCACCCCGTGGACGCAGGCCGTCATCGACGTGACCGGCAAGAGCACGGTCACCTTCCGCTACGCGAAGGACAACTCAACTGCGGTCGGCTCCGACTCGGCCCACATCGACAACGTCAGCTTCACCGGGCGCGGGCCCACAAGGCTGAACACGGACGGGTCGAAGCTCCTCACCGCGGCTACGGACACGGCGACGCAGCTGCTCGTCGGTTCGTCACCCGGGCCGCAGTGGACGATGAATCCGGCGCAGTTTCCGTTCAACGTGCTGGCGGGCGGGGAGGAGATGCGGGCGACCGGCGCCACATCGTGGGCGCGGGATGCGTTCGGCCGCACGGCCTCCGGCGGCTGGGGCACAGCAGACACCGGGCAGGCGTGGACGGTGGTCGGCGGCACGGTCGCCACGGACTTCGCGGTGGGCTCCGGGTACGGCCAGCACGTCCTCACCACGGTCAACGCGTCCCGCAGGTGCGGCATCAACCACGCGTTCCCGGACGTCGACGTGATCGTGTCGGTGACGACCTCCGCGACGGCGACGGGCGGCAGCCTCTACGGGGGCCCGCTCGCCCGGTACGTCGACGCCGACAACCTCTACATGGCCCGCATCGAGTTCACCAGCGGCAACGCGATTCTCCTGGACGTCAGGAAACGGGTCGCGGCCGTGGAGACATCGATCGGGACCTACGCCACCAGCCTCACGCACGTGGCCGGGACGAACGTCCGGTGCCGTCTCCAGGTGATCGGGAGCGTCGTCCGGGCGAAGGTGTGGCCGGCCGGGTCGGTCGAGCCGATCGACTGGCAGGTCGATCTCGTCGACACCTCGATCACCACGAGCGTCTTCGTGGGGGCTCGGTCGATCTCGGCCGCGGGCAACACGAACGTCAACCCCGTGATCAGGTACGACGACTTCGAGGTCCTCAACCCTCAACTGATGACGGTCGTGCGGTCAGTCAACGGCGTCGTGAAACCCCACGCAGCCGACACAGCGGTAGGGCTCGCGCAGCCTGCGCATCTGGCCCTCTGAGAGGAGACACGGGATGGCATTCCTGGCAGGTGAGATGGCCACCGCAAGCCGCGTCAACAGGTTGCAGCCGAAGGGGGCGCGGGCGCCCGCGACGAGCGCATTGTCGGGCGCAGCCACCCTGGCGGATGTCCCTGGCGCCTCCGTCACGATCACGACGGAGACCGCGGGCGCCGCGTACACCGTCGTCGCTGTCTTCGACTACCGGTTGAGCGGGACACCGACGACGCTCGGCTCCGGAAACATCATGGTCGACGGCGTGGTCGGCACCGAGTATGCGGTGTTCCGGGACGGCGGCGGCAGTGCCGGCACCACGGCGACGGTCACGCAGACGTACCGGGGAACGCTCGGTCCTGCGGGTGCGCACACGTTCAAGCTCGTCGCGTCGCCGGTGGTCGGCCAGCAGGTCAACGTCTACAGCTCGATCGACGTCGAGATCCGTGAGGTGGTGTGAATGGGCTCCCGTACTACTTGTCGTGGGCTTGTGGCCGTGTGTGCTGCTCTGGCGGCGCTGGTCCTGGCTCCTGTGGGGGTGGCTGCGGCGCCGTCGGCGGTTGTGCCGGATGTGGTGGTCACGGAGGGCGGGCTGCGGCTGGCGCTGGTGTCGTGCGCGCTGCGGAACACCGGGACTGGTTGGTCGGTGATCTCCGATGCCGGGCATCAGCCGTCGGGCTGTGAGGCCGTCGTGACCTACGCGGACCATCTGGAGCTCCAACACGACGTGGGCGCCGTGAAGGTGTCCAGCCTGTCGGTGACGGTCGACGAGACCTACGCCAAGAGCGGCCTGCGCGTGGGCGCGAGTGTGGGCTTCGACCACTCCAACATCTACTTGCACAGCGGGGCCGCGGGCAGCGCGCCGCTCAATCCGGCCACGGTGTCGGCGAGCAGCGGCAACCTGTGGGTGCAGGGCTGGCTGATCCTCCCCGCTGCCTGACCCCGTCTCACCACCGCACGCCCCGAGCCGCCGGCCGGGGCCTTTTTCATGCCCTGAGGAGGGCCCATGCCGACAAGAACCGGCCCCCAGTTCTACCCGGGGGCCAGCCAGGCGTACTGGTACGAGGACACCTTCGAGGCCACGGCGATGGAGGTCAACGTCGCGTGCCTGCACACCACCGAGGGCACCACCGTGCCGACCTATGCCGACAGTCAGGGCAGGAAGGGCGCATCCGCGCCGAATCTCACCGCCCGGCCGAACTTCCAGCAGAAGAAGCTGGAGTGGTTCCAGCACTTCCGTATCGACTCCTCGGCGCGGGCCCTGGCCAACCGGTACGGGGGTGTCGAGACCAACACCCTGAACGTGGTCCAGGCGGAGCTGATCGGTACCTGCGACCCGGCCACCCACGCGAAGTGGACCAAGGCGGGCGTCCAGCACATCTACTGGCCTGAGGCTCCCGCCTGGGCGCTACGGGACGTGGCCGAGTTCCTGGCCTGGCTGCACAGCGAGCACGGCGTTCCGCTGTCGGGCCCGGTCCGGTGGCCGGCCTACCCGTCCTCGTACGCCAACGGGGCCGGCCAGCGTATGACCGGCGAGCAGTGGTCGTCCTTCAAGGGCGTGTGCGGCCACATGCACGTGCCAGAGAACGACCACGGTGACCCAGGCGCGATCGACTTCCCTGAGCTGCTGGCCCTGGCCAAGGCGGCGCTCGGCCTGCCTTCGACAAGCCAGCCGAACCCGCCCACCACCAAGCCGAAGTACGAGCCGTTCCCTGGCGCCACCTGGTTCCGCAAGGCGCCACGGTCGGCGATCGTCACCGCGATGGGCAAGCGCCTCGTCGCCGAGGGCTGCTCGGCGTACGCCTCCGGCCCCGGCCCTCAGTGGACTGAGGCCGATCGCAAGTCGTACGCCAAGTGGCAACGCAAGCTGGGCTACACCGGCGCGGCCGCCGACGGCTGGCCCGGCCCGGCCTCGTGGGCGGCGCTCAAGGTCCCGAACGTCTGATGGCCGTCGACCGGAGCACTCCGCCCAGCGAGTGGCCGGGCCTGGAGACCAGCGGTCTGGCCAAGCTCACCGACGACATCTACTTCGGCTGGCTCGACCACGAGACCAACCCGCTGTTCTGGCACTGGTGCGCAGCGCTGGAAAACGTGCCCGCAGAGCACAAGGTGCACGACGGCTGTTGGGTAGCCGCCGGGACCAGCGCCCATCAGATGGTGTCCCGCTCCCCCTTGCACCTCGAACCGTCGCTGCTGTGGCAGTGCTGCGGCACGCACGGCTTCGTCCGCAACGGCGAGTGGATCCCCGCGTAACCCCTGGCTGCCACCAGCTGGCGCAGCCCGTCTGAAAGAGGAACCCATGAACGAGTCTCTCGACAAGGCCTACTGGATCGGCCTGCTCGTCTCCGTTGGCCTGCCGGTGCTCGTCGGCCTGGTGACCAAGCACGTCACGCACCCCGGGGTGAAGGCCGTTCTGCTGCTGGCCCTGTCCATCCTTAACGGGTTCCTGGTGGAGTTCGCCAACCCGGGCCCCGGCTGGGACTTCAGTACCGCGGCGATCCTGGCGCTCGTGAGCTTCGCGGTCGGCGTGCTGTCCCACTTCGGCCTGTGGAAGCCGGTCGGGGTCTCCGACAAGGCTCAGTCCGCGCTCGGCGGCGGAGCCTCGGTCCGGAGCGTCTGAGTGCCGCGCCGGGCGCCCTGGTTCAGTGGGCACCTCGGCCGCCGCGGCCCATTCTTGATCTTCATGGGGCTCGGGAAGATCTGCTTCGGCGCAAGCTTCATCTTCGACCCGCCCTGGGTGCTCGGCGGCCTGGACATGCTCCTCCGCTGGGCGCCACTGCACTGCTGGGCCTGGATCTGGATCGTCTGCGGCGCCGCCACCTTCTCCTCGGCCTGGCTGCGCTTCGGGCGGGACGGCTGGGGGTTCGTCGCCGCCAGCATGCCGCCAGCCATCTGGGCCTTCACCTACGGCTGGGCCGGAATCCTCGGCGACTACCCGCGCGGCCTGTGGCTTTTCGGTTGGTACATCACATCGCACTGTGGGGTGATCTGGTGCGCATCACGAGTCCCGCCTGATGCCGGAACACCCCGGAACCTCGGCCAGGCGGCTGAGGGGAGACCCGGGTGAACGGAATCTGGGGCATTGTCGGGGCGGCCATCACCGTGATCGGCACCATCACGATGGGCTTCCTGACGTATCGGGGAACGCGCACGGCTGCCCGCATCAACTCGGCGCCGACCTCGAAGCAGGTTGACCTGTCCGTACTGCAAGCGTCGGTCGAGCGGCTGAAGGAGGAGTGCGGCGAGTTGCGGACGGAACAGTCGCGCACGCGCAGTGTGCTGTGGTCGATCAGTCGGTGGGCGCTGGTGCTGCGGGATCAGGTCACTGAGCGAGGCGGAACGCCGCAGCCGCCTCCCCAGGATGTAGAGGACTTTTACCGAACTGGAGTCTGAGATGGCCCCCATCGCCTTCGGGCGGTGGGGGCCGTTTCGTCATGCCTAGATATCGTCGTGTCCATGATTCGCACTGTGGTCTTCGATATCGGCGAGACGATCACCCGTGACGACCGCTACTGGGCAGCCTGGGCGGACTGGCTGACCGTCCCACGACACACCCTCTCCGCCCTCGTCGGTGCCGTAGTCGCCCAGGGACGCGACAATGCAGACGCACTGAGGCTGGCGCGGCCGGGCCTTGACGTGGCCGCCGAGTACCAGGCGCGGGAGGCAGCTGGCCGCGGCGAACACCTGGATGAGACCGACCTCTACGACGACGTCCGGCCGGCACTGGCCGAGCTGCGCAGACTCGGGCACCGAGTCGTCATCGCCGGGAACCAGACGCCGCGCGTCGGGGAGCTGCTGCGCGGTCTGGACCTGCCGGCGGATCTGATCGTGACGTCCAGCGAGTGGGGCGTGGCCAAGCCAGATCCCGTGTTCTTCCGGCGCGTGATCGAGGTGGCGCAGGCCGGCCTGGACGAGACGCTGTACGTCGGCGACCACCCGGCGAACGACCTGTACCCGGCCGCCCGCGCTGGGCTTCGTACGGCGCACTTGCGGCGCGGCCCGTGGGGACACCTATGGGCCGACGACCCAGCCGTGGCCGCCGCGGCGGACTGGCGGATCAGCAACCTCACTGAACTCGCCGCCATCGTCGGCCAGTAGCGCGGACGCGGACGGCCCCGCCGGAGAGTTCCAGACGGGGCCGTTCGCGTACCCAGAGCGTGAGCAACTGGGTACGGTTCGGAGTGGACGCACCGAACTGGAGCCAGTATGCCCGCACTTCCTCACGGCGGAGTAGGCCAACGCATCGCCGCCACCCGCCGCGCACGCCGCATGACGCAGGCCGACCTCGCCCGCGCCGCCTACGTCTCCCTCACCATGATCAAGGCCATCGAGCGCGGGGCACGGAATCCGTCGGACGACACGCTGGAGTCCATCGCCGACGCTCTCGGCGTCGATCCCAGCCGCCTCGCCGCCGGCAGTGGCCGCAGCGACAGTCGCGTCCACCACGCGATGCCCGCCATCTCCGCGGCGATCGCGGCCTACGACCTCCCCGCGGACCCGCCCGAGCGGCCCTTGCCCCAACTGGCGGACACCGTGGCCGCGCTGGTGGGGTGGAGGCTCGGCGCCCAGTACACGCGCATCGCCGCCTGCGCCCCGCGTCTCCTCGGGGAGACCCTCGCCGCACTCCATCACGCCGCTGACTGTGACCGGACGCGCGCGGCCCGGCTTGTGGCCACCACGGCCAGGGCCGTCGACGCGGTCGCCTACAAGAGTGGCCACCACGACCTGTCCGCCCGCCTCGTGGAGCTGATGCGGTGGGCCGCCGTGCAGAGCGAGGACCCCCTCACCGCGGCGACGGCCGCCTACGTACGCACCGAGACCTTCTTCGCCGCCCGCGCGCACGCCCAGGGCCTTCGCGCCTTGGAGTTGGCGATCGACGCCGCGCCCTCGCCGGTCGGCGCTGCAGCCGCCGCCAGGGGCGCCCTGCACATGCGGGCCGCGGTCATCGCCGCGCGCGCCGAGGATGCGGGCGCAGCCACCCTGCACCTGACCGAGGCTCGCCGGCTCGGCGACACCGTCCCCGAAGACGCGTACGACGGAACGGCGTTCGGGCCGGATTCCGTCCGCGCGCACGAGGTGTCCGTCGCAGTCAGCCTCGGCCGCGACCATCTCCAGCGAGCCCTCGACGTCGCCGATGAGTGGACCCCGCCCGACCACCTGCCCGCCGAGCGGCAGTCCGGGTTCTGGATCGAGCTGTCCCGGGCCCAGCTGTGGGCGGGGCGCACGGACGATGCCTTCGAGTCGCTGAAGGTCGCCCGGCACATCGCGCCGCAGCACACGCGAGAGCATCCATGGGCGCGGGACACCGCCGGCACCCTGCGCCGGTTGAAGCGCGCGGACGCGGAGTCGCTGACGTCGTTCGCGGAGTGGATCGGCGCCGTCTGACAAGCCCTCCGGAGGGATACAGGCTGTAGTACTTGTGCCCCTTGTGGCAGCCCATGCTCTCTCTGTTCGGGCAATCCGACAGATGGGAGCAGGGTGTGAGCGACACCGACATCAAGCCGATCCGGGTCGCCGGGGCGGTGAGTATCGCTCGTCTCCACGGCCGCGCCTGCTGGCACTGCGGTGTCGTCGGGAGGGCACTGCTCCCTGCTGGCCGGGTCCAGCGCAGGAACGGCGGCCGCGTATGGACGGTCCGCACCTGTGGCTGCAAGGCGGGTATGCCATGAGCGTCACCTACATGAGCGCCGATGTTCTGGCCCTGCTCGACCTACCTGACCCCTCCGGCCTCACCGCCGACCAAAGGCGCGGCGCCGTCTGCGTCTGGGGCCCCGAGCCGCTGACGGGCGAGTCGGCCGAAGGCCTCGGTGAGCAGGTCGACGAGAGCGGGGAGCGCTGGTTCCCCCGGGCGTGCAAGAAGCACACGGCGAAACACGCGCATGGCGCCCTGGTCGCGCACGCCGCGATCTGCAAGCAGTGCACCGACGACGCTGACGCCTGCGACATCCACCGCGTCCTGTACCGCCTCGTCCGGCAGGAGTGGCGATGAGCCAGACCACCGACACGGACATGAGCCTGCTGACGCGCAAGCTGCGGGCGGAGACGAGCGGCGGGCGTGCGGCCGGTTATTGCTGGCTGGAGCACCCCGACGGCAAGGCACGGTGCACCCGGCAGCCGCATACCGGCTCTGAGCACATCGACTACTACACCGGCCGACCTTCGCTCACGTCCGTCAAGGGTGTCGAGTGGACCGAATAGCCCCCGCTGCCGGCAGAGCTCGACGGCGCCGGTAGCGGGATGAGTCGGCTGTCCGTACGTCCCCAGTGGCGGGCAGTCGCAAGGGCCCGTCGTCGCGCGTCATCCCCGTGCGCCGGCGGCGGGCCACCTATCGAACGAGATCGGAGAGAGGGACGTCGAGAACCCAGGCGATGCGAAGCAGCGTGGACAGCTTCACCTCGGTACCGCTCTCTACGTACTGGAGTGTGCGGCGGTCAATACGGGCCGCCTGCCACACCTGGTCTTGGGTGAGGTTCTGGCGATGGCGCTCTTCACGCACCCGGTCGCCGATGGCTCGGCGTCGTTCGGTGAGCCAGCTGTCGTCGTCGGGCAGGTCTCGCACCCGGCTAACGCTGGAGTGATCATGTACGCAAGTCTGCGTAATGCATTCCGCTTTTTGCGATCATGATCGGTATAGGGAGAGACTCTCGGGGCATACGCCACCTGCGGCCTCGACCTCGGGGCCTCTCGGAAGTGCAGCCCTGCGGCCGTCTGGCATATGCCGCAGGGCTACGTGTAGTGTGAAGTTATCGAACACATGTTCACTCGAACGGGTGAGTGACCGCCTCTGTCGGCATCCGTTAGACAAGATGTAGACAGAATGCGGTTACCCCGCAGCCACAGACTCCCGCCCGGCAAGCCGTTGGGAAGCGCGCCAGCCGAGCGGGGGCGGCCCCCCTGCGTCAACAGACGACGCAGGGGGGTACGTCATTTTTGCACCGTGCGACCGCCGTGCGGGCGTAACTTCCAGGGCAGATCCGAGGGAGTTCTCAGGGGGCGCCCGCCGTGAGGGAGGCCCCAGGGGGGTACGGATCGAAAGACCATGGAAGTCCCAGAAAGACCACGAAAGAACCAACCGGGCTGGTCAGCCCATGATCAGCATCCGGTCCCGCCATTCTGCGGTCGCGCAGTCCATGTACGAGGAGTACAAGGAGCCGCTGTACGCCGCTCCCCCGCTGCTCCAGCGCATGGTGGACGCGGGCCGGCTGGGCCGCAAGACCGGCTCGGGGTTCTACACCTACGGCTGAGCACCCGCCCTCGGCGTGGCGCAGGGGCCCGGCACCTCACCGGTGCCGGGCCCGTGCGGCTTCAGCGCGCGGTGTCGTGGCCGAGCCTGAGGTGGTGCAGGAGCAGTAACGCGGCCGCCATGTTGGCGGCCGGGACCTCTCCCCCGGCCACCATGTCGGGCACGAGTTTCAGGGGGACCCATTCCCGGCGGTCGGACTCGAAGTCGTCCACCGGGTGTCCGACGTACTCGCCCTCCGGCGACCAGTAGATGTGGTGCCGGGCGTCGGTGAGGCCGTTGGCGGGCTCGACGCTCATCAGATGGTGCAGGGGGCCGGGCCGCCAGCCGGTCTCCTCCTCCAGTTCCCTGGCCGCCGCGACGGCGATGTCCTCGCCGTCCTCGACGACGCCCGCGGCGAGTTCCCATCCCCAGCTGTCGGTGATGAAGCGGTGCCGCCACAGCAGGAGAACCTCGTTGGCCCGGTTCACCACGGTGGCCACCGCGACGGGCCGCAGCCGTATGAGGAAGTGGTCGAGATGCCGGCCGTCCGGCAGGCCGACATCCGCGAGGTTGACGCTGAACCAGCGGTTTTCATACACCGTTCGTTCGTTCTGTTTCGTCCACTGCACGGTTCTGCCACCTTCCATCGAGTAAGTGGCAATATCGCAGCAGAGGCTGTGGGGCGCCGGACGCTACAGCGGTACGCGCAGGGCGCCGTCGATGAGTTCCGCCGCCTCCGCCGTGCCCGCGCAGCCGCTGCGCACCAGGTGTTCGCGCACCGCCCGGAGTCTGTCGCGCACCCGCTGGGACTCCATCCCCCGCGCCTGCTCGGTCATCAGCACGGCGGTCACCACCGCCTTGTCGGCGTCGCCCTGACGCAGTTCGACGGTGCTGAGCATGGCGAGCCGGTGCACCCGGCCCCGGTCATGGGCGGGAGTGCCGACGGCCGCCGCGGCATGCTCCGCCGCCGCGGTGACGTCGCCGAGGCTCAACAGGGCTTCGGCCACCTGGACGTTGACCAGGCCCGGCTGGACATAGCCCGTCTCGTCGGGTTCGGAACCGCGCCGGATGCGTTCGGCGGCGGCCTCGGCACGCCGGATGCACGACAGGGCGCCCGAGCCGTCGCCGAGGTGGGCGTACGCCTTCGCCTGCATCGCGTACAGGTCGGAGGCGAGGGCGGGGGTGACGTCCTTGCCGACGGTGCGCAGCGCGGCCTCCGCGAAGGCGACGGCCTGCCGGAACTCCCGCATGAACAACGCCTGGTTGACCAGCAGCGCGATCACGTACGCCCCGAGTCCCCGGTCCCCGCTGGCCTTCGCCAGCCGCAGCGCCTGGTGGAAGTAGCGCTGCGCGAGCCCGTGGGCGTCGGAGTCGTACGCGCAGATGCCGGCGATCGCCACCAAGGCTCCTGTCGCACGGTGCAGTTGACGGCCCGTCGCATCGGTGTAACCGCCGCGCAGCAGGGGGGCCGCCTCGGCGTTGAGGAAGCCGACGATGCGACTGCGGGTCGCGACCCCGCCGGCCTTGCGGTACATCTGCTCGTAGTGGGCGCGGGCCGCGCGCAGCGTGTCGATGTCGGCGTGGGTGACCCGGTGCCGGCCACCGCGCGACACGTCGACGTCCTCCGGCGGGTTCTCCCACTCCCACACCGGCATCACGGCGGGCGTGCCGGTGACGGCCGGGGCGCCCAGGATGTGCGGGCGCTGCTGTTCGTCGGAGCGCCACAGGGCGGTGGCCCGCTCGACGAACCCGGACAGCGAGGTGCCGTGCGGGGCCGAGGATTCGCCGGGCACGCCGAGGCCGATGTCGTCGAGGGTGACGGGCCGGCGCAGCCGGCGGGCGAGCACCTCGCAGATCAGGTCGGGCACCTGTCCGCGCGGGCGCTGGCCCTTGAGCCAGCGGGCGACGGCGGTGTGTTCGTAGCGCAGGGCGAGCCCGCGGGCCCGGCCCGCCTCGTTGACGTGCGCGGCGAGGCCCGCGTGCGAGATGCCCGCCTCGTCGAGGATCGCGTCGAGCAGGGTGTTGGGCTGCATGAGGTGCCCCCCGGATGGTTCGGTGCCGACGGCGCCACTCACGGTAGCGGGTGCGTCTTCACACGGGGTGTGAACGGAATGCCCGTATCCGTACCGTGCGCGCGCTGTCGCTGAGCGTTTCGGGCCGGTTGACTGAAATGCCTCGAAAGAGGTCGCCGGGCCGTCGGCTCCCCCTCATAAAGCGGCGGCCCGGCAGTTCGCACGTCGTCGTCAGGGGGAGGTGGGGGAGGTCGTCGGCTGCCCAGGCGTCGTGGCCGGTCGCGCCCGCGCGGCGGAGCCGCATGTGTCACTGCCCCGCGCCCCTTGGGCCGGTCGGTGCGGAGGCTGGCTGCGAAGGACGAGCAACGCGATGTCGTCCGTCGGTCTGCCCGCCGTGTGGCGCAGGAGTGCGCGCAGGACCGTGCGCAGGATCTGCTCGGGTGAGACCGGATGGTCGTGGACCGCCTTGGTCAGCGTCTCCGCCAGCGGGAAGAAGCGGCCCCTGGCGTCCCTTACGTCCTCCGCGCCGTCCGTGTAGAGAACCAGCGACTCCCCCCTGCGGAGGTGGCCGCAATGCGTGGCCGGCAGTTCGGGCGGGAGCGGGAAGGGGCCGAGCGGCGGCAGGGGTTCCGAGCGGGCCAGCGGCCCCACCTCCGTCCCCCGGAGCAGATACGGCCACGGATGCCCGCAGTTCAGGGCCCGTACGCCGCCCTCCGCGTCGATCTCCAGGAGCAGGACGGTGACGAACTCCTCGGCGACCGGGGTGTCGGGCGGACGGCCGCTCGCGGGATGTTCCTCGCGGTGGCGCTCCCGCAGATGCCGGGCGAGGGCGCGCTCCAGCCGGCGCAGGACGCCGTCCAGGTCCGGCTCGTCGTGCACGGCCTCGCGGAAGCTGCCGAGGAGCGCGGCGACGGTCCCGAGCGCGGGGAGCCCGTGCCCGCGTACGTCGCCCATGACGACCCGCACCCCGTGCTCGGTGGCGATGACCTCGTACAGGTCGCCGCCGACCAGGGCGCCGCGGTCCGCGGAGAGCTGCGCCGCGGCCACGCTCAGCCCCTCGACCCGCGGCGGCAGGGGCCGCAGCAGCACGCTCTGGGCGGCCCCTGCGACCCGGCGGACCTGCTTCAGCTCGCGCAGCAAGGTCTGCCGGACGTGCTGGATCAGTCCCGTGCCGACGACGAAGAAGACGGCGCTGGTGACGAGCCTGGCGCCGAGCCCGTCCTGCTGGGCGAGCGGGCAGGTCATCTTGTAGGTGATCGCCGTGGCGCCCCATGCCGTGGGCAGCCCCAGCGAGAGGGCCCGGCGCAACGGCCGCCTCATGCCGAACATGTCGGATGGTCCCCCATCTAGGCCCGTACAGCGCAGACAGACCGGCCTCGAAAGGCCGGTCTGATTCTGTCGATGTCGTGGCCCGGAGGACCGGATCACCGGGGGAACTCACCCGAACGGGTGAGATGGGGTGTGGGGGCTGTGCCCGCACACCCCTCACACCGCTCCTAGCCGCGCAGCACGGCACCCGTCCGCTCGCCCGCGAGGGCGACCGCCGCGTCCCGCGCCGCCGACGCCTCGTCGACCGTCAGCGTCCGGTCCCCCGCACGGAAGCGCAGCGCGTACGCGAGCGACTTCCGCCCGTCACCCAGCTGCTCCGCGTTCTCGTACACGTCGAACAGCCGGATCGCCTCCAGGAGTTCACCGGCGCCCTCGCGCAGCGCGGCCTCGACGTCGGCGTGCGGTACGTAGGCGTCGACGACGAGCGCGACGTCCTGCGTGGCGACGGGGAACGTGGAGATGCCCGGCGCCCGGGGCGTGTCGTCGCCGGCCTGCTCCAGGACGTCCAGGTCGAGTTCCATGGCCGAGGTGCGTGCGGGCAGGCCGAGGGCCTTCAGCACGCGCGGGTGGAGTTCGCCGGCGTGGCCGACGACCCGCTCGGTGCCGTCGGTGACGACGGCCAGCTCGGCGCAGCGGCCCGGATGCCAGGGCCCGTACTGGCCCTTGCGGACGATCAGTTCGGCGCCCGTCTCGGCGGCGACGGTCCGCGCCGCCTCGACGGCGTCGGCCCAGTCGGCCGGGCGGCCCTTGCCCCACCAGCCGGCCTGCTCGCGGGCTCCCGCGAGGACGGCGGCCACATGGCGCGGCTGCTCGGGCAGCACGGCGTCGATCGCCGCGATCTCCTCCGCGGTCGGCCGGCGGTCGACCGGGAGCTGACCGGCCACACCCTGCTCCTCGCGCGGGAGGAAGACCAGTCCGGTCTCGAAGAGGGCCAGGTCGTGCGAGCCACGGCCGTCGTTGCGCCGCAGCGCGGCGAGCAGCCCCGGCAGCAGCGACGTGCGGAGCGCGGGCTCCTCGTCGTTGAGCGGGTTGGTGAGCCTGACGACGCGGCGGGCCGGGTCGTCGGCGTCGAGGCCGAGCTGGTCGAAGACCTGCTCGCCGACGAACGGGTAGTTCGGCGCCTCGACGTAACCGGCGCCGGCCAGCGCGCGGCCGACGCGGCGGTGCAGCCGCTGCCGGTGCGTGAGGCCGCGGCCCGACGGGGGCTTGGGCAGCGTGGAGGGCAGGTTCTCGTAGCCCTCCAGGCGGATGACCTCCTCGGCGAGGTCGTTGCCCTCACCGAGGTCGGGACGCCAGGACGGCACGGTGACGATCAGCTCGTCCTGCCCGTACACGTCACAACCGATTTCCTGGAGCCGTCGCACGACGGTCTCCCGGCCGTACACGACACCCGCCACCTTGTCCGGGTGGTCGGCGGCGACGGCGACGGTGTGCGGCGCGGACGGGGCGATGACCTCGGTGACCCCGGCCTCGGCGGTACCGCCGGCGAGCAGCATCAGCAGGTCGACCGTGCGCTGCGCCGCCGCCGACGAGGCCTGCGGGTCGACCCCGCGCTCGAAGCGCTTGGACGCCTCGGAGGACAGCTTGTGGCGGCGGGCCGTACGGGCG
>NZ_MUBA01000149.1:4706-47513 GCF_002154575.1 Streptomyces bobili | reverse complement strand
ACCAAGATGCTCGCCAGCCGCGCCCGCGGGAAGGTGCGGACGGCCGAGCGGCCGACCGCGGCCGGACGGGAGCGGCGCGAGGTGGTCCAGGCCTTCCTGGCGGCGGCTCGCCGCGGTGACTTCGCGGAGTTGCTGCGGGTACTCGACCCCGAGGTGGAACTGACTGTCGACACCCCGTCCGGCCTGGTCGTCACCCTCGGCGCCACCCGGGTGGCAGCCGGCGCGCAGCTGTCCGCCGGCGCGGCGACGCGGGGGCGCGCGGTGCTCGTCAACGGCCTCCCGGGGATGGTTTCCTGGGGCGAGGACGGCACGCCGGTCTCGGTCCTCGCGTTCACCGTCGTCGACGGCCGGATCACCGGCATCACGGTCGTGATCGACCCGGCCAAGCTCGCGCTGATGAACCTGCCGGATCCGGAGTGAGGCCCCTGCCGGTGCGGGTCGCGCCGCCCGAACGGCCAAGTCCGCGGGTCATGCGCGGTGGGCGTGCGTTCGGCTTGTCGCTAGGAGGCCTTGCTCAGGGCAGGGTCGGTGCGCCAGACGGTGGCCAGTTCGGACAGCGGTACGCCGAGCGCCTCACTGAGCCGGACGATCGTGCCGAACGCAGGCGTCGGCAGCCGGCCGGTCTCGATCTTGCGGAGGGTCTCGGGCGAGATCCCTGCGGCAAGGGCCACTTCGACGGGGTTGCGTCCGGCTCGGGCCGAGCGCAACGCGGCTCCGAGACGTCGGCCCGCCTCGATCTGTTCGGGGGCGAGCGGATAGCGAACCATCCGCACATGCTAGAGCCGCAGGTGGTCGGCGGCAACCACTTCCCTGGTATAAATATACCTGCCAGCCACTCCCGGGAATCGAGGATCGCAGTGATCGAGCACAAGTCTCCCGAAGACATCGAGCGCATGCACGTCACTGGACGGTTCGTCGGCCAGGTGCTGGCTGAACTCGCCGACCTCGCCGCCGTGGGGGTCGACCTGATGGATTTGGAACATCACGCTCGCCGCCGGGTCAAGGAACGCGGCGCCGAGTCGTGCTACTGGGACTACGCGCCCTCGTTCGGCAAGGGCCCGTTCCGCAACGTGGTGTGCCTCTCGGTCAACGATGCCGTGCTGCACGGCCTGCCTCACAGCTACAAGCTGCGTGACGGGGACCTGCTGAGCATGGACATGGCCGTGACCATCGACGGCTGGGCAGCGGACTCCGCCCACTCCGTCGTCGTCGGCACCCCGACCGCCGAGGACCTGCGGCTGATCGAGGCCACCGAGGTCGCGCTGGAAGCCGCGATCAAGGTCGCCCAGCCGGGCAACCGGCTGGGCGACATCTCGGCGGCCATCGGCGCGGTCGCCGCCGAGTACGGCTACCCGGTGAACCTGGAATTCGGCGGCCACGGTATCGGCCGCACGATGCACGAGGATCTGCACATTCCCAACGACGGTCGTCCCGGCCGGGGTTGGAAGCTGCGTCCCGGCCTGACGATCGCCATCGAGCCCTGGTTCGCCGCAGGCACCGACAAGATCGCCTTCGATCCGGACGGCTGGACGATCCGCTCGGCCGACGGCTCACGCACCGCCCACTCCGAGCACACGGTCGCCATCACCGAGACGGGTCCGCTGGTGCTCACCCGGCGCCCTGAGAGCGCCAAGCGCCTCAAGGACCAGCGGGAATCATCGGCGACCGGACACTGACGAGGCTTCATCGAGGGTGAACCCAGGTGGCCGACGACGTCCGACCGCGGTCACCGGCCGCGAGCGGGGCCGAGCCGGGCCGCTGAGGCCGAACCCGGGTCGGGCCCTGCACCCCCTCCGGCCCCGCCTCGGCCCGCTGTCGGCTCAGAGCGGGTTCAGGCGGGCCTTGAGCAGGCAGAACTCATTGCCCTCGGGGTCGGACAGGACATGCCACTGCTCCTCCCCCGTCTGGCCGATGTCGGCAGGGCGCGCGCCGAGCTTCAGGAGGCGTTCGAGTTCGGCGTCCTGATCGCGGTCGGTGGCGTTGACGTCGATGTGCAGCCGGGACTTCCCCGGCTCCGGCTCGTCCCTGCGACTGAGGATGATCGTCGGCTGGGGACCGCCGAACCCTTCACGCGGCCCGATCTCGAAGCAGTCGTCCCCCTCCCGGTCGAGCACGACGAAGTCAAGAACCTCGCACCAGAACCGCGCCAGCGCCTCAGGATCCCGGCAACCGAGGACGAGTTCACTGATGCGACATGCCATGACGAAACCTTTCAGCCCGGGAACCGCCAGGAAGTCACACGAACCGCATGGCCCCCCGACGGCGAGAACCCCGCGACCGTACCGGACGAGGCGAGCACCGGCGAGATGATTTCGGGGCCGCCGCATTTCAGCGGCGGCTGCGGCTGCGGCTGCGGCTGCGGCTGGGGCTGCGGCTGGGGCTGGGGCTGGGGAACTCCAGCAACAGGCCGCCGACCTGGTGCGCAGGGCGAGGGCGCCGTGACGACCAGGCCGGTGATTCCGGCGCACACGAGTCGGGTGCGCCGGGACCGGGGGCGGCCGGCGTGCATGCGATCCGCCTGGGCCGGGCCACGGCTCGTCGCCGCCGGCAGGCCCGCTTCCCCTCGGGGGAGGCGGGCCTGCCCGGATTCACGGCCGGTGGCGACCGAAGGTGATGTAGGCGTAGGTCTCGCCGTCGCGTGGTGCCCTCGTCCAGGAGCGGGTCGTGAAGGTGTGCAGTCTGCCGTGGGTCAGCGCGAAGCGGGGCAGCGAGAGGCCGAGTTCGGTATGCAGGGCCTTCAACACACGTAGTTCGCGGTCGAGTTCGGTGTCCTGCGGGCGGAAGAGCCGTGCGGGGTCGACGGCCTCGGGTAGCGCGCCGGAGCGCTGGACATCCGTACCCCGCACGGTGAACGCGTAGAGCTCCTCGCCTCGTTCGGCCACCGACAGGTGGAACGCGGGCGGGTGGTCGCCCGAGAAGTCCGGGTCGCGCCACACCACCACCGCGCGGCCGGACGGGGAGGCTGCCACGGCCGGAGAGAGGTACCGCTCGTTCAGGTGACGGGGCCGGCCGTCGAAGGCGAAGGCCCATCCTTCGGCGGTGCGCCCGACGGCGACCACGGCCCGGTCCTCCCAGCGTTCCACACCCTCCCGCTCGTGAGGCCTGGATGCATGCCAGGACGCCAGTCGCTGATCCACGGGCGCGCCGAGTGCGGCGCCTTCCTCTCCGATCAGGGCGGGCAGGCCGGCGGGGTCGGTCCCCTCCACCCAGACACAGCGGTAACCCTCGCGCGACCCCCGGTTCGCCGCAGGCTCCGCCAGCCATGCGAGGCCCGGCGGGTCGAGATCGGGCACCGGCTCCGGAGAAGGCCCGCTCTCCCCCGCCCTCGGTGTCGCGAGGATCTCCCGCCCGCGCTCCGGCGTGATCAACGCACCCAGCACCGGATCGGCGAGCAGGCCGATCGGGGCGATCAGCGAGGGGCCGGGAGCCTCCCACGACGAAAGCGCGTCCCTCAGCACCCGCCACGCGGCATCGGTCGCTCCCCAGCGGGCCGACTCCCTGGCCGCGGCGACGGCCCGGCCCCATGGACCGGGAGGCGCGTAACGGTACGTGCCGTCCCGCATCCCGCTCAGTACGGCCTCGACGGTCTCACGGGCGGCCCCGCGGGCGGCCATCATGCCCAGCCAGTGGTCGTCCCCGCCCAGCCGCCATTCGCCGCGGGCCGGCGCCATGGCCTGCACCGGCAGAATCTCGGGCAGATAGCGCGGGTCGGCCACCAGGCTGCCGTACTCCTGGGAGCCGTGCGGAGCCAGCAGATGCCGGAGCTGGTTCAGCAGGACCGCGCTCCGTGGCCGTCCGAAGGACGCCGCTTCCTCGAGAAGGGGCAGGGCCTCCTCGTACCGTCCGCGCAGGGCCAGCAGGCGGGCCTCCTCGACCTGGGCGTCCTGGGCGCGCGTGGTCGCGTTCACGAAGTCGGGTCTCTCCACCCGGTCGCGGTGGAAGCCTCGGTACATGGCCTCCATGTACGCGCGGAACGACGGGTAACGGTCCGGGAATTCACCGCTCCAACCCTTGTAGACGTAGAGCGCCCACTCGCCGTTCTGGTCGGTGTCGCCGGGGTCGAGCAGGGCGTACGACATGTCGGAGTCCGTCTCCAGCCGCAGCGCCCGCTGCCACATCCCGGCCAGCAGGACGTCCTCCTGACGCGGGTTGCCGCCCAGGTTCTCCTCGTACATCGCCGTCATGCCGAACGGATCCCGGAACCAGTCGATGTCCGCGACGCCGCCGAGTTGATAGACCCCGGCCATCTGGTCGACCCGCCACCCGTCACTCACGGCCAGGAACTCCCGGTACGAGGGCGGCAGTCGCCGTCCCAGCCGCTCCTCGGCCGCGGCGATGGCCGCCTCCTTCGCCGCGGGCCTGCCCACACGGACAACGGCCTGCCCGCCGTCCCCGGAACCCCCCTCGTCCTCCGCCTCCGCCTCCGCCTCGTCCTCGTCCTCGTCTGCGCGGGGGACCCACTCCTCCTGCCAACGTCCGAGGAACTCGTGCCAGTTGAAAGACTCGCCACTCATGACCGGATGGTGTCATCCCGCACTGACAACGGGGCCCCGGAGGGCCCCTGTCGTCCCGGCACCGCGTGCCCCGCGGGAGGGGGGCGGGGCACGCGGCCGTAGCGCGCCGTCGAGTGTCAGTTCCCGTACTGGAGTGGGCGGTGGGCCTTGTACTCGCTGCCCGCCGCCAGCCCGTAGGTCAGCGAGCGGTGGGTGGTTCCGTACACACCTCGCTGTTCGTAGGCGGTGTACGAGCGGTGGGCGTCGTCGTTCCACTTCTCGAAGATGACGACGTGGCGGGTGTTGCTGTTGCCGATGGCGTCGATGACGAGGTCACCGGGCTGGAGTTCGCTCATGGGAATGGGGCGGGTGAGCGTGTGGTGGGCGAGCCCCACGGTGGTGGTGCCGGGTGTGGGCAGGCCCAGCGCCATGGAGGCGTAGCCGGAGCAGTCCTGCCGGTAGCCGTCGCGCCAGTACGAGCCCTGGCTGTAGGGCACTGGGCGTCCGTTGTGGGCGGTGAGCCAGGTCGCGGCTCGGTGCAGGGTCTGCTGCCGTGCACCGGGCTGCGGGTCGGGGGACCCGTCCTGTACGGGGACGCCCGGCAGCCGGTCCTCGGGGATGTCCACCGCGACGACGGTGAGGAAGCCGGTGACGGGCTGGGTGATGTGGGCCATGAAGGTGGAGCAGGCACTGCCCTCGCACACCCGGCGCCCGGTGTCGACCTGGTAGTCGGCCGTGATGCGGTCCTGGCCGGGCGAGGCCTGGTTGATCATGCCCACGGCGGGCGAGTCGATGTCCGACGTGGCGTGTACGACCCAGCGTGTCCCCCAGGTGGGGAAGGAGGCGGCTGCCTGCGTGGGGACCGGCTGAACCCGCGTCGTCACGGCGTGCGCGAGGGCCGCCCCGGTGGTCGTCGCATGGGCGGGCACCGCCATGCCGCCGCCTGCGGCAAGACAGGCCAGGGCGAGCGCCGGCAGGAACCGGCATGACAGGGCGGTGCGCGGAGGGGAGGACAGAGACGTGCGGTGGGGGTCGTTGGACATGGAGTTCCCCTTTCTTCGGGGTGCTGGTGGGGTTTCCTGACGGGGCGACGGGCGACGACGGTGTGGTCGTGCGTCGCTGGGCCGGCGCCCTGCCTCAGGTGGCGGTGGGTGCCGCGAGCGGCATGTGTCGCTGCTGACAAGCCGTGCGGGGCCGGAAGCCCGCTCGCGCATCGGGTGTTGTCCGCCAGCGGGCGGCTCGGCCCTGGCGAGGGCGGGCCGCGGTCATCCGATCCGTCACCGCCTTCCGACCGTGCTCAGGGCGTGGTGTCCGGGCGGGCGAGTCGTTCGTCCGCGCGCGAGGCGACGGGCATGCCGCCGGCGGGTCTGCGTCGGGCCGGTGGACGGCTGGGCAACTGGAGAGCCGCCCGGCCGAACGACCGTCGGTGGCCTCCTCCTACGTGAACGGAGGCCACCGACAGTGCGGTGTTTCTCAGCGGTTGGTCCACAGGTTCCAGATCCAGGGCCACAGGGAGCCCTCGGCACACTGGTAGCGGTCCCAGTGCCCGCGCTCGATGCCCTGCTGGCCGGCCGTCTGGCAGCCGCCCAGGGTCATGAACTTGCCGCGGTGGACATCGAGGCTGTCGGCGGCCTGAACCACGGCCGCCTGGAGGGATGCCGCGCCGGGTACCGCGACGGCAGGTGCCGTCGCGCCCAGGCCGAGCCCGACCACGGCGATCGCCGCGAGAGCGGACAGTGCGGTGCGTACACGCATGGTGAAAATCCTTTCGGTAGGAGTGGGAAGGTCGGCCGCCGCGGATTCTGCAGACACGGTCACGACCACCGGTGCGCTCACCCTGGGGGGTGATCTGTTCAGCCGGTACGCCGAGTTTGCGCAGGAAGGTGGGCATGTACAACCAGATCCCGCTTGCTTCACCGATGTCGGGATAAATACAGTCCTGACCTGCTGGGACGTGCCCGTCCCGGGACATGGGACAGCCGACGGGACGCGGCTGCCCCCGCCCTGCAGAGAGGTGTCTCGCGATGACCGGCCAACGACCGGACCACGATCCGGCAGCACGGAAGCTGGGAGACGCGCTGCGCAGCCTGCAGCAGCAGTCGGGGCGCACACTGCGCAGCCTGGAGACCCAGGTCCGGATCAGTGACTCCTCGCTGTCGCGCTACTTCCAAGGGATCACCGTGCCGCCGTGGGCCGTGGTCGCCCAGCTGTGCCACGTACTGGGAGCCGACCCGGTCCAGTACCGGACGCTGTGGGAGGCCGCTGACCGGTCCCAGCCCGCTTTCAGCGACAGAACGCCACTCGTAGCGGCGCCGCAGACTGCCGGGGCATCTTCCGCAGCAGCGCCAGAGCCCGCCGGAACCGGGTCACGCCTCTCGGAACCGGAACCGACACCAGCACCAGCACCAGCACCAGCACCAGCACCAGCCAGCAGTGATGTCTCCGGGGTCCGAAAGCCAGCGGCGTGGATGCGCAGCCGCTGGGCTTTCGCCCTGGCGGGCGTACTGGTGGGTGGCGTCGCCGGCTCGCTGCTCACCGTGCTCGTCGGGGTTCCTGGATCCGCTCCCGCGCAACGGGCGTCAGAGACCGGGGCGTCGGGGCCCGGCAACCGGCCCGGACGGTCGGATCTCGTTCAGCCGTTCATCAACAGGGCCACGGGGCGCTGCCTGGACCACAGCCTGGATCACGGACTGCGCACCTTCGCGTGCAACGGCCTGAGCTATCAGCGGTGGACGGTGCAGGCGCTGCCCGACGGCACCCACCACCTGAGAAACCATGCCACCGGAGCCTGCCTGCACGACCAGGGCACCAAGGTGCGCACGGGCGCCTGTGACAGCACGACCTCAGGCAAGTGGAGCGTCAGGACTTTGGCCGACGAGTCGGCATCACTCTCCAACGAAGCGACCGGGTCCTGCCTGGAGGACAGCACCTCCGGATTGCGCGCCGCTCCGTGCAAGGACACCGACCGGCACAAGTGGGGGTAGCGGTGACCGTGGGGCCGGGACAGAGGCCCGCGCCGAGCCGGTCCGAGAGCGATGAGTCCTGGCACGGTCGCCGGTCTGTACTTCCATCACCCGATCCACCTCACATTTCACATTGAGGAGAGCCTCATGACCGCCACCTACACCTTCGACGTCTTCTCCAGCCTCGACGGATTCGGCGCCGTCGGCGGCGACTGGACCGGCTACTGGGGCAAGCAGGGCCCCGAACTCCTCGACCACCGCCTCGCCCTGTACCGGGAGGCGCAGCGGATGGTCCTCGGGGCCAATACGTATCGGGCGTTCGCCCGGATGCTGGCGTCGAGCACCGAGGAGTCCGAGGTGCGTGATGCCTGGGTCACGCGGATGAGGAGTCTGCCGGCGACGGTCGTGTCGAGCACGCTGGAAGAACCCCTCGACTGGCCGGATGCGAAGGTCGTGAGCGGCGATGCCGTGGACGTCGTGGCTCGGCTCAAGGAGGAGTCCGACGTACCGTTGCGCTCGCACGGCAGCCTGTCGATGAACCGGGCGCTGATGGCCGCCGGTCTCGTCGACCGCGTCCAGGTGACGCTGTTCCCCGTGATCACCGGTCGGACGGGACTGGACCCGATCTTCCAGGGTGCGGCCGATTTCGACCTCGAGCTGATCGAGCACCACACCCTCGACGGTCACATCCAGGAACTCACCTACCGGCCCACGCCGCATGTCTGAGTCCGCGGCACGCACGTAAGACAGCCGGTCTGGCGATCACTGCGATGCCGGACCTGCTCCGACAGTCAACCGACCGCCGCTGAAGGACAGATCCGCCGTGTACATCATGCGCCGGGAGCGGTCGGCGCTCCAGCCGTGGAAGACGATCCTGTCCCGGCCGTCCGCACCGGTGACCACGTCCTGACCGCCGGGTCCGCGCACACTCCCCGAGAGGGTGTCCGTCGTCATCAACGGTGCGGGCGCCTTGATGTACGGGCCCGTGAGGTGGTCCGCCACCGCGTACCCGATGCCGTAGGCATCCGTGTGGTACGGCCCGCCCGAGTACAGCAGCACATACTGCCGACCGCGTTTGATCAGCGTGGGTGCCTCCACCACGTCGCCTTCCCACTCGCGATCCTGCGTCAACAGCCGTACCGGCTCGCCCTCCAGACGGGTGCCGTCCGCGGAGACGGACTGCAGGTGCAGCCAGGTCCGGACGCCGCAACAGTTCCCGTCGTTCTTCCACACCACGTACCGACGCCCGTCCTCGCTGTAACTCGCCGCGTCGATGGCGCCTCCCTGCTCGAGGGGACAGATCAGGGGCCCCTCACCCACGGGTCGAAACGGACCCTGCGGCGCGCTCGACAGGGCGACGCCGATGCACTGCCGTCCGCCGGCGCGGTGACGCGCCGTGTAATACAGGGTGAAGCCGGGGCCGTTGTCGAACACTTCCGGCGCCCATACCCGCGGCTCGGCCGGATCGACCCATGCACCCGGCACCGGCAGTGCGTCGCGGGTGGCAGCCGACCAGCGCACCAGATCCCTCGATGTGGCCCGCTGCACGTGCTTGCCGTTCCCGCTGGTGGCATAGGCGTGGAACACGCCCTGCGCGCTCACCACGTCCGGATCAGGGAAGTTCGTGTCCAGAACCGGCCCGCTCACGGCCGTCCCGGCGTACGCGGGCGAGAAGCAGACCGCAGCCGCGGCGGTGAACACCACAACGCGGTGCAGCCAGCGCCGCAGGACATCGCTCACCATGGGACCTGTCCCTCCTGGAAGCGCCGCCGAGCGGCGTGCCCGAAACGATCGACGCCTCGCAGAGAGACAAACGACGTACGCGCCCTCGCGTTGCGCCCAAGGACCCGGACCGCCCTCGGCTCCGCCCCTGCCCCGCGGCGACTCGGGACGGTCCCGAGCCTCCGCCGATCCGGGAGCGGTGCGAGGGTGTGGCGTCTCGTCAGCGGACGACGTCGAAGACGTTCTTCTGGAGGCCGTTGGCGTAGGCCTCGTGCTCGACCAGCTTGAGCTTCTGGGTGTCCTTGTCCGACGTGCTGAACAGGCGCTTGCCCGCGCCCAGCAGGAGCGGGAAGACGAGCAGGTGGTAACGGTCGATCAGGCCGGCGTCGGAGAGGCCCTGGTTCAGGGCGGCGCTGCCGTGGACGATGATCGGGCCGCCCTCGGTCTCCTTCAACGCGGCGACGTCGTCGAGGGAGCGCAGGATCGTGGTCTCGCCCCAGTTCGCCACCAGGTCGTCCTCGGTGAGGGTGGTGGAGACGACGTACTTCGGCATCACCTTGTAGTCGGCGAAGTCCTCCATGTCCGGCCACACCGGGCTGAACGCCTGATAGCTGGTCCGGCCCAGCAACATCGCGGTGGCTTCCTTCTGCTCCCGGCCCTTGATGTCGAACGCCTCGGGGAGGAACTCGATGTCCTTGAAGGTCCATCCGGAGTTCCGGTAACCGGGCTCGCCGCCCGGGGCCTCCACGACGCCGTCGAGTGAGACGAATGCGGTGCTGATCAGGGTGCGCATCTCGGGTTCCTCGGTATCTCGTGATCTCGTGACAGGTTCTCAGCAGTTCGGCAGGTGCGGGATCGGTCCGCTCTCGCGGCTCTCGCGCACCAGTCGTGATCTCTGACCGCGGAGCGCCGTGAAACTCATCGGTCGCGATCCTCTTTCGGTCGCTCGCTCCGGCTGCCGCCCTACTGCGGCTTGGTCGCGATCTGGATCAGGTTTCCGCAGGTGTCGTCGAAGACGGCGGTGGTGACGGGGCCCATCTCCAGGGGCTCCTGGATGAAGCGGACGCCGAGGCCACGCAGCCGCTCGTATTCCGCCGTCACGTCGTCGACGGCGAACTGGGCGAGCGGGATGCCGTCACCGGCGAGCGCGTCACGGTAGGCCTTGACGGCCGGGTGACCGGCGGGTTCGAGCAGGAGTTCGGTGCCGTCGGGCTCGTCGGGCGATACGACGGTCAGCCACCGGTCCTTCTCCCCCACCGGCACGTCGTGCTTCTTCACGAAGCCGAGGATCTCGGTGTAGAAGTGCTCGGCCTTGGCCTGGTCGTCGACGAAGACGCTGGTCAGGTGGATCTTCATGGGGTGCTCTCCTGCGGTCCGGATGCGTGGGGCACGTGCCAGCGCTCGGCGATCTGGCGGAGCGGGGCCGTGTTGAGGTCGTGGAATTTGTAGCGGCCCTCTCGCCTGGTCTCGACGAGCCCGGCGGCCTCCAGCACGGCGAGGTGCTGGGAGACGCCCTGGCGCGAGATGCCCAGCTGATGCTTCATGCTCAGCCGTGAGCAGATCTCGAAGAGGGTCTGCCCGGATTTCTCCGTCAGCTCGTCGAGGATGGTCCGGCGGGTGGGGTCGGCCAAGGCTTTGAACACGTCGTCGGCCACCACTCCAGCATAGGCAACCATTCACTTGCCTATCAAGTCGAAGCAGCGCCCACGGCGAGTCGGTGCCCACGCACACCGGTCGACCCGCCGACCCGTCGGCCCGTCGGCCCCTCGACCCGTCGGCGATGCGGTGCCACGGCCGGCGGCCGGTCGTGGCACCGACCGGCCGTCGGCCGCGTCACCGTTTCCGCCGGCGCCTACCGGCGGTTCATGTCAGTGGCCGGATGTGGATGTTGCGGAATCGCACCTTGTTGCCGTGGTCCTGCAAACGGATCGCGCCCGCCGCAGGGGTCTCGGACCGGCCCGAGGCGGTGGGTCCGTCGAGGGCGATGTCGTCGTGCACCTTCGTGCCGTTCCACACGACCGTCAGCCGGGCGTCGGCGGTCTTGCGGCCTTCGCCGTCGTAGCGGGCGGCGCGGAAGACGATGTCGTACGTCTGCCAGGTCTCCGGGGGCGCTGCCGCGTTCACGTCGGGCGGCTTCTTCAGGTAGACCGCCCCGGCCTCGTTGGTGTCCGGGGAGGTGTCACCGTAGGAGTCGAGGATCTGCAGCTCGTAGCGGTCCTGGAGGAAGATGCCGCTGTTGCCGCGGTCCTGTCCGGTCACGTCCGGAGGCAGGAGCGGGACACGGAACTCGACGTGCAGGGCGAAGTCCTGGTAGGCGTCCTTGGTGCGGAGGTCGCCGCAGCACACCTCCATCGAGGCCTCTTCGGTGAGCGGCCAGGCCGCTCGCCGTCCGTCCGTGTGCTGCCACTGGGCCTGCGAGGCGGCGGTGCCGTCGAAGAGGGTGACGGCGGCGCCCTGGGGGTGCACGGTGATCAGGTCGAGGTTGACGTGTCCGGTGTCGCCGGGGTCGTAGCGGTAGGAGACCGTGTTGGGGCCGGCTCGCAGGGTCAGGCGTTCCGTCCGGGTCGACCAGGTGTCCCAGTCCCCGGTGGAGGGGAGCTGCGTCTGCCGCACCTTCTCCCCGTTGGCGTGGAGGGAGAGGGACTTGGTTCCCTGGAACGGGTTCGGGCCGTTGGAGTAGCGCAGGTTCACGTCGTAGGTGCCCGCCTTGGGGACCGTGACGTCGAACGTCGTGCCCGCCTTGCCCTCGGTCGCGTAGCGGTCGACGAAGCCGCTGCCGGAGTAGCCGATGTGGTCGGTGTTGATGCCCGCCCTGCCGGTGAGGCGGGCTTCCTCCGCCTCGTAGAGCGTCGCGGGAGGCGGCTGCTTGCCGGGCATGGCGTTGAGCGTGTACCAGGCTTCGGTGCTCCACAGCGTCTCGCCGGAGGCGGCGGCGAAGGGCCGCGGCGAGCGCAGATGGACCACGTGGCCGGCCTTCAGGCCGTCCAGGCGGAGCCGGACGGTCCGGCCGTCCTCGGAGAGGGTCGCAGCGCGTACGGCGAGCCGCTGTTCGGCGATCTTGGGTCCGCCGTAGTCGGCCGTCGGCGTGTAGCGCCACTGCTCGGCCCGGTAGCGGCCGGCGAGATCCGTGGCGGTCTCGGCGGACAGCGGCTGGGTGTACGTCAGGTCGAAGCCGTCCGGTACGGCTCGCATGGTCTGGATGTCGAAGGTGTCGCCGCCGTTGGGGGCCAGCTTCTGCAGGCCGAACCTGAGCTTGCCCTCCTGGCCCCAGTTGCCGTCGGCGCCCAGGCCGCCGGCGTAGATCGCCCCGTCCGGCCCCATGGAGAGGCGGTTGACCCCGGCCTCCAGGCCCTGTGTGTAGCGGAAGACGGCGCCCTGGTACTCGCCCTTGACCTTCTCCAGGTAGGCGCGTTGCAGCCCTCCGTAGGTGACGTCACCGATGAGCATCTGGCCGGCGAACCGGCCCTCCGTCAGGTACAGGGGGGTGGAGGGTGAGTTGGCGATCTCGTTCTGCGGGAGCCACAGCACCGGCTGGGTGACGGGGGTGTCCTCGAAGGGGCCGGAGGGCTCGGTGTAGTGGTTGAAGAAGCGGTCCTGCTTGATCTGGACCAGCTTGGAGGAGGGCAGCCATCCGCCCTGGTTGTCGGTGGTGAACAGACCGCCGCCCGGACCCCAGCCGATCCCGTTGGGGGTGCGGAGGCCTCCGGCGACGGGGCTGATCCGGCCCGTCTTCGCGTTCACCTTGTACGTGGTTCCTCGGCCGGGTGCCGGCTGCGGTGTGGTGGTCGCGCCGCCGAGGTCGATGGCGACGGAGAGGTTCACGTAGAAGTAGCCGTCGCGGTGGAGGAGGCCGAACGCGAACTCGTGGAAGTTCCCTCCGTAGGGCCAGGTGGCGACCGTACGGTACTCGTCGGTCACCTCGTCGCCGTCCCGGTCGACCAGCCGGGTCAGTTCGTGCTTCTGCGAGACGTACAGGGCGCCGTCGACGTACTTGATGCCCATCGGTTCGCGCAGCCCGCTCGCCACCTTCTTCACGGTGACCTGGTCGCGGCTGGTCGCGCCGGTGACGTGATCGAGCAGGTAGACCTCTCCGGCCACCTTGTCGCTGCCACCCCACGTGCTGATGGCGAGACGCCCGTCGGGCAGCCAGTCCATGCCGCTGACCTGCGGCTGGAAACCCTCGGGCCGCAGGTCGGTGAGGGTGAGGTCGGGGCGTACGGAGGTGAGCGGGAGCCCGTCGCCCGGGGTGTCGCCGCTCGCCTCGCAGTCCTTGCGCCCCGGCGCCGTCACCCGGACGACACCGGCGTCGGTGCTGAGGGCCTCGCGCGGTACGGCGGTGAAGCCGTCGGCGCCCGGCGGCTTCCAGGAGAGCCGCAGTTGCTGGCCGCCGTCGCGCTCGAAGTGGTCGATCTTCAGGGGGTGCGGACCGGCGGCGAGGTGGACGGTGCCGTCCTTCGGTTCGGCGCCGTGGAGTCCGTCGTGGTCGATCACGGTGGCGCTGTCGAGGGCCAGCCGTGAGCCGTCGTCGCTGGTGAGCCGGAGCGTGTAGGACCCGTCGACCGGGGCGACCAGGTATCCGGTGGCCTCCGTGACGAAGTGGTCGTCGAAGCCTCCGAAGTCGGTGGTCGTGGACCAGTCGATCGTCGGCATGAGTTTGTCGTGGTTGGGAGTCTGTCCCGGTTTGAGGGTGCAGAGCTCGTTGAGCGGTGTCTGCACGTCATACACGCGCAGCGTGACTCCGGGCTCCTGTGCGGGGATGTCGGCGGAGGCGGTGGTGGGCATGGTGGCAGCGGGAGCGGTGGCGGCGGGCACGGTTGCGGTCGGCACGGCGGTGGGCACGGTGGCGGTCGCCGTCGGGGCGCCCAGGGCGCCGGCGGCGAAGGCGGCCGACGTCAGCAGCGGGATGAGGTGTCTTCGGGCCCGGGGGAACAGGCGTTGGCGCATTGGTCCTCCTGCACTGGGGACCGGACCGTGCCGGATGTCGCTCCGGTCTTCCGCGGTATGGGCTGCGGGTTCCGCCGCAAAGCTAAGGGGCTTCCGCTTGTCATGTCCATACTTTGTCATCGATGCGGTCAAAGTCCTCGACGCCGGCCGGGCCGCAACCGGCGTCCCGTCGGGCTGTCCATCGCCGCAATGGGCCAGGCAGGTCAACTCACCTTTCCGGCCGGGCCTGTTGCGCGGTCGGTGATCCCGGACGCCGACGACCGAGGATCGGTGGAGTGCGGCGCTCTCGTGAACGGCCAGTGGGGCGGACGGAGCCTTCCCACGTAGGGACCGGAAGCCGGGGCATCCCGCTGCCGGCGCCGCCCGGCTCCGCGGCTGGCAGAGGCCTCGGCCGACGGTTCCGTACCCTGGTGGCATGCGCATGCGCCCCACTCTGAGCTGGACCCCCGCCGATGATCTGCCGCCGGGCACCACGGACCTGGGGCCGGTCGTCGATGCCCTGAGCACGGGCGGCGTGCTGGTGCTCAGCGGGGCGGGCATCTCCACGGAGTCGGGCATCCCCGACTACCGGGGCGAGGGCGGAAGCCTGAGCCGGCACACTCCGATGACCTACCAGGACTTCACCGCCGGCCCCCAGGCCCGGCGCCGGTACTGGGCGCGCAGCCACCTCGGCTGGCGCACCTTCGGCCGCGCCCGCCCCAACGCCGGGCACCGGGCGGTGGCCGCGTTCGGGCGGCACGGCCTGCTCTCGGGCGTGATCACCCAGAACGTCGACGGCCTGCACGACGCCGCAGGCAGCGAGGGCGTCGTCGACCTGCACGGCAGCCTGGCCCGGGTCGTCTGCCTCTCCTGCGGTGCCGTCACCTCACGCGGCGAACTGGCACGGCGGCTGGAGGAGGCCAACGCGGGCTTCGAACCGGTGGCCGCCGGAATCAACCCGGACGGTGACGCCGACCTCACGGACGAACAGGTCGGGGACTTCGCCGTGGTCTCCTGCACGGTCTGTGACGGCATCCTCAAGCCCGACGTGGTGTTCTTCGGCGAGGCCGTCCCGCCGCAGCGGGTCGAGCGATGCCGTGAGCTGGTCCGGGAGGCAGCCTCGCTGCTCGTCCTGGGCTCCTCGCTGACGGTGATGTCCGGACTCCGGTTCGTCCGCCAGGCCGCCGAAGCCGGAAAGCCGGTGCTGATCGTCAACCGCGACCCGACCCGGGGCGACCCGCACGCCGTCACCCGGGTCGCGCTCCCACTGGGAACGGCCCTCACCACCATGGCCGGCCGGCTCGGTGTCACCGTCGACGACGACACGACGGCGGCGGCGCGGGACGGCGCGTGACGCGCGACACGGCCGACGCAAATGCGGTTGCCCGGACGCAGGGTGGGCGTGACAGGCTTGCGCGGTGACGTCCGAGCCCGCCATGGCCCCGCGTTGTAGGTGTACTCGCCGATGAGGGAGAGCGCTATGGAACCGTCGGAACTCCGCCGTGCGGTCGAGGCAGGACGTGCGACCGCTTCGGAACTGGGGCTCCAGGTCGACGATGTGGTCGTTGTCCACAACTCTGACCGCGTCGCACTGCGCCTGATTCCTTGCGGTGTTCTGGCTCGGGTGGCACCTGTGGGGCAGGTGGCCGACTCCGAGTTCGAGGTCGAGGTTGCTCACCGTCTCGTGGACGTCGGCGCTCCTGTGGCCGAGCCGGACCCCCGGGCCGGGTCCCGAGTCCATGTGCGCGATGCCTTCGCCGTCTCGCTCTGGACCTACTACGAGTCCGTGGGTGCGGAGATCGCGCCGGCCGACTACGCGGACGTACTCCTGCGGCAGCATGCCGCCTTGCGGCGGATCGATGTGCAGGCACCGCACTTCACCGACCGGGCCGCCGTGGCGTTGAGAGAGGTGAACGACCGGGAGCGGTCCCCCGAGCTGCCCGACCCTGACCGGGCACTCCTCATTGACACACTGGGTGGCCTGAGCGCCGCGATCAGTACAAGCAGAGCCAACGACCAGTTGTTGCACGGCGAGCCGCATCCGGGCAACCTCCTCAACACCAGGAGAGGGCCGCTGTTCGTCGACCTCGCCACGTGCTGCCGTGGGCCGGTCGAGTTCGACCTCGCCCATGCGCCCGAAGAAGTCGGAAAACACTACGCGGGTGCCGACGACGGCCTGCTTCACCGGTGCCGCGCCCTGAACTGGGCCATGTTCTCGGCCTGGCGCTGGCGCCGAGGTGACCAGATGCCTGACCGGGATCACTGGAGAGCGGAGGGGCTCCACCAGGTGCGCGCCGCGCTCGATCGCTGCGGGCAGGGCTGAGCCGAGGTGGATGGGCTGCTGGGTTCGGCTCCGCTGCGCCGTGTGCGGCGTCCCGACACGTGCGGCGGTCGAACTCGGCCGGTGGGGAGGACATCTCGTCCCCGCGCCCACCGCGGACAACCCGTCAGACGCTCGTTCAGTCACGTGATCGGCCCGGTACGTCATGGGAGGTGACGGCGGGCGCGGGCTGTGAGGCGCGGGCCACGACGAAGAGGAAGACCCCGCATCCCGACACGAGCAGCCAGCCCGGACGCGACGCGGCGGCGAAGCCGGAAGGGTCGGTGCCCGCGACCAGTCCCCCCGCCACGGCGATGCCGACCGCCGCACCGACTTGGCGGGCGGTGGAGGTGATCGCCCCTGCCACACCGGCACGGGACGACGGCAGACCGCTGACCGCCGTATTGGTGAGGGGCGCGTTGGCGAAGCCGAACCCGACGCCGATCAGCAGGTGGGCGAGGAGGATCAGCGGCACGCTCGTGTGCTGGCCCAGGTTCGTCAGGCACAGTCCGCCGGCCGTCGTGAACGCGCCCGCGAGGATCAGCGGGCGTCGCGGTCCGAGACGCGCCACCAGACTGCCGGACCAGGGCGCGCACAGGGTGGCGCCGACTGCCATGGGCAGGGTGGCGGCACCGGACTCGAGCGGGGTCCAGCCTCGGGTGTGCTGAAGGTAGAGGGTGTTGAGCAGCAGACTGACGTTCAGCGCGACGAATACCGCCGTGGCTCCGAGCACCGCCGTGGCGAAGGGTGGCCGGCGGAAGAGGCCGAGGTCCATCAGGGGGTCCTCGCGCCGCGGCTCGACCAGGACGAATCCGGTCGCCGCGGCCGTGACCAGGGCGTAGCCGGCGAGGGCCGCGGGCGAGGTCCAACCGATACGGGGGCCTTCGATGAGAACGCCGACGACGAGGCAGATCAGCGCGGTGAGGAGCACCTGGCCGGGAAGGTCGAGCCGCCAGGCGCGCGCCGCACGGGACTCCGGCACGAACACGGCCACCAGGACGAGGGCCATGACGACGACCGGCACGTTGATCCAGAACACCGAACGCCAGCCGAAGGCGGCGATCAGCGCACCGCCGGTGACCGGGCCCGCCGCCATGCTCAGCCCGAAGACGGACGCCCATACGCCGATCGCCCGTGCCCTCTCCCGCGGGTCGGGCATCGCGTTCACCACGATCGCCAGGGCCACCGGACTGAGCATCGACGCTCCGATGCCCTGTACGGCCCTTGCTGCGACGAGGACGCCCAGCGACGGGGCCAGGGCGCACGCGAGAGAGGCCAGGCCGAAGACGAGCAGTCCGCACCGGAACACCCGGCGGCGACCCCACCGGTCCGCGAGCGCGCCGGAGACGACGAGGAGGCTGGCCAGGACCACGGTGTACGCGTCGACGACCCATTCCAGGCCGTGGGTGCCCACTGCGAGGCCGTGTCCGATCTCCGGCAGGCCGACGTTGACGATGGTGGTGTCCACGCCCACCAGGAACATGCTGAGCGCACAGACGGCCAGGATCGACCAGCGCCGGCGTGCGTCGGGTGGGGAGGGCGGAGCGGCCAGGGACGTTCTGAGCACGGGAGGGGCCCTTTCTCTGCGGATCGGCTGCGCTCAGACTCGGTGCGGGAGCGGGCCCAGGCCCAGAAGTTTTGCGGAGACCGCAAAATGGCCGTATGGACGCCGAACTCGCCGAACTCCTCGACAGCATCGGGCCACGGCTGCGCACGCTGCGGCGCGGCCGGGGCCTCACCCTCGAGGCTCTCGCGGAGGACACCGGTATCTCCGTGAGCACGCTCTCGCGTCTCGAATCGGGCCGGCGGCGCCCGACGCTCGACCTCCTCATCCCGCTCGCCCGCGCCCATCGCGTCGCACTGGACCAGTTGGTGGCGGCGCCGGCCACCGGCGATCCCCGCGTCCACCTCACCCCCCGCAGCCGGGAACGGGGAAGCATCCTCGTCCCGCTCACGCAGTACCCGGGCCGCGTCCAGGTCTTCAAACAGGTACTCGCACACCGCGAACCGAAGCTGGTGACCCACTCCGGCTACGAATGGCTCTACGTCCTCGCCGGCGAGCTGCGTCTCGTCCTCGGGACGAGCGACACGATCCTCCGGCCGGGCGAGGTGGCCGAGTTCGACACCGGCACACCGCACTGGTTCGGCCCCGCCCACGCCGAAGCGGTGGAGATCCTGCACCTGTTCGGCCCCCACGGCGACCAGGCCGTCAACCGCACACATCCGCCCGGCCCGGAAGCAGCCGGATGACGAAGGCTCGCCGACGGCTGCCGACGACAACTGCCGCGCATCCGGCGGGCATTCACCGGAGAGGGATCGCACCGGCTCAAGCCCCGGTCGACGTGCTGCTGCACAGCTCGCGGACGCGCAGCACGGCGGTCGGCATCGAGAGGGTGAACGCGCCGCGGGTTCTCCAGTCTGCTCACGGGGTACGGGCGAATCCGCCCCAGCGTGGCTTCTCGTTCCCATTCCCGCATGACCAGCGTTCGCGGACACCGATCGCCGTCCCGTGCGGCGTGCGAACGGGCACGGTGTGCCCATACCTGCGGCGCGGCGCTGCCGGTGACACCGCAGACGCGGGCGAAGGCAGGAACGAAGTCCCGGCATGGTCTGTCCTGCGCGTCAGGCCCGCGCCGGCACCGCGAGCCGGTCAGCGTCCGCCGCCCCACCGGTCGTACCAGCACCGCGCCGAGGGCCCCTGGCGCCCCCTTCCACGATGTGCCTCCGGACTTCTACGGCGTTGCGCTGGCACCAGTAGGTGACACAGGCCACTGGAACTCCTCCCGTGTCGCGGAGAGAAGTAGTCGTGAGGGACTCAGAAGACGATGTACGTCGCCGTGTGCGCGAGGGGGACCGAGAGGCGTTCGCCCTGCTGTACGAGCAGTTCGCCCGCGCCGTCTACAACCACGGGCTGCGATTGACGGGCGACTGGTCGACAGCCGAAGAGATCATGTCCGACACCTTCCTGACCGCGTGGCGGACCCGCCTGCGCGTGCAGGAGGACGGCGGCTCCCTGCTGCCCTGGCTGCTGGGCATCGCCACCCACAAGGCGGACAACGCCCGCCGTGGAGTGCGCAGACGGCAGTTGTTCCTGGCGCGTCAGCCGCAACCACGTGTGGAGGAGGACTTCGCGCCTCGGACGATCGGGCGCATCGACGACGCACGGTACTTGCGTGCCGTGCAGACCGCGCTGGGACGGCTGCGGCGCCAGGAGCGGGAGGTGCTGGCCCTGTGCGTGTGGTCCGGCCTGGACTACCAGCAGACGGCCGAAGCGCTGGGCATCGCCGTCGGAACCGTACGGTCCCGCCTTTCGCGTGCCCGCAAGAAGCTCGCTCACCTCGCGGAGGAAGACCGGGAACCACCGACCGCCCGCGGAGAGATGACAAGTGCGGCCGCGATCGCGGCCCTGCCCGTACGGGAGGAGCTCACATGAACGACGACACCACCGGCGCTTCCCCGGAGCGGCACGGCGACCGCGAGGAGATCGCCCGCCTGCTCCCTGCCCCGGCCGAATGGGACCTTCCGCACGAGCAGCACCTTCGTCACAGGGACCTGCTGATGCACCACATCGACCACGACATCGACCACGACCAGGTCGCCCGTACCCGGCCCACGCGCCGACTGCTGCGGCCTGCGGTCCTGGCACCCGCGACCGCTCTGGCCCTGGCCTGCGCGGTGACCGTGGGGATCGCGCTGACCGGCGGGGACCCGGCGCCCGCCGGCACCGCGTCGCACGGTGCGGCCACGGACATGCAGCCCGCCGCCGCGCTCCTGGACCGGATCTCCGACGCCACGGAGACACGCGCCGGCCGCACGGTGCGCGACGACCAGTTCCTTTACACGAGGCAGAAGGCCCGCGGCGCCGACCTGACCAGTGGGAAAGCCGTCCTCGGCCCGCTGATGGACCGTGAGGTGTGGGCCGCTCAGGAGCCGGGACCCCTGCGGAAGCTGGGCCTGATCCGGGAGGACGGTGAGACGTTGCCCATCAACGCCGAACTCGGTGACACCGAGGGCACACCCGCCGGTATCAACCGACCCACCTACCGCTGGCTCAGCGCGCTGCCCACCGACACCGACAAGCTGCTGACCTATCTGTACTCCACGACCCCGCAGGCCGATGGACGGGAACGTGATCAGGCGGTGTTCGAGCAGATCGGATCGTTGCTCGGCGGGGTGATGCCGCCCCGTACGGCCGCCGCCCTCTACCGGGCCGCGGCGAAGATCCCGGGTGTCACCCCGGCCCCTCGGGCCCGCGACGCGATCGGCCGCAAGGGCCTCGGTATCGCCCGCGACGACACGCGGTACGGCATCCGGACCGAGTGGGTCTTCGACGAGACGGACTTCTCCTTCCTGGGCTCCCGCAGCTACCTGACCAAGGACGCCCCATACGGAAAGGCCGGGACCCTGCTGTCCAGCGTGGCCGAGCTGGAGCACGCCGTCGTCGACCAGGCCGGCCGGCAGCCCACCGAGGCGCAGCGGACTCGGACCGAGCGTCAGAGCTGACCGCTGGAGGCGGGGCCGCGGCGCGGGCCGCGGCCCCGCCCCTGGGGCGCCCCGACCGAGCCGGCCGTGCGGCGGGGCTCAGCGCCAGTCGTCGATCACGTAGGCGTCGGGGTGGCTGTAGCCGGGTTCGTTGGGCCTGTGCATGGTCACGCCCTGCAACCAGGTGCGGAAGCCGCGGTCGATCATGCGCCGGTAGGCATCCTGGCGGCCCAGGTTCATCCCGGCGTCGAGTTGCCCCAGTCCGCGCTCGGCGGCCAGTTGCTCGCACGCGTCGAGCAGTCGTTCGAACCGGTTGGTGGCCTCCGGGCCGGGGCGTACGGCGCCGAATTTGACGAAGCACACGTCCGCGCCGGCCTCCGACCCCGCTCCGCAGTGGCAGACGGCCAGGCCGTCCAGCTCGGAGCCGGCGCCCTGGAGCAGGATGGTGTCACCGAGTCCCTGAGCGTGCGTGGCCACGATGTCGCGTTCCACGCTCAGGCCCTCGTACACGGCTCCGGTCAGTTCGCGACACAGGCTCAGGGCGGCGGGCTGCTCGGCGGCGGGCAACTGGCCGTACAGCGCTCGGCCGGGGACCGCGGCACTGCCTGCCACCTGCTTCTTCATGATGGCTGTGAGGAATCGGGGCCAGAATCCGTACCGGCGGTAGAGCTCGAGGTGCTTGGGACTGTGCGCGAAGGTGAACAGGCCCAGGTGGCGGTTCTCCCAGGTGCCGAAGCAGTCCATGACCGGCTCCATGAGGCGCCTGCCGACGCCCTGGTCCCACAGGTCCGGACGCACGGTCAGCGGGCCGAAGTACCCGACGCTGCCCCAGTTGGCGGCGAAGTTCGAGCCCACCACCTCGCCCTCGACCGTCGCCGCGAACGCCGCCTGCGGATCGGCCGCCCAGCGGGTGCGGACGTAGTCGGCGGCCCCGAAGAACGTCTTCGGCTCGGGAGCCCCGAGGAACGTCCCGAAGGCAACCCGGAAGATCTCGTCGGCCCGATCCAGGTCCGCCGCACCCAGCGGGCTTACGGATACCGGGGCCGCGCCACTCCTGTGCTCGCCTGCCGGTGGGGTCATCGTTCTCTCCTTCCCGACCCCCTGTTTCATCGCACCACGGGCATGCGCCGCAGGCGAGGCGAAAGGTCCACCGATACCCAGGGACCGAGGACCCGGCCGGTCGGCCTTGCCGGTCCGCGGGAACCGCGGCAGGTGAAGGTACAGGTCATAGGCCTGCGGATCGTCGCGCGATGCGCGGAGCCGCAATGGCCGGCGCCGGTGGTGCAGGTCGCGGGCCGGGCGGTGCGGCTGGTCCGGGACCGTGCGCCGGGGCGAACGAGTCCGCGCTGCCGGTGAACCCCCAGCGCGTCGTGGCCGCTGTGCGGCAGGGCACCGGTCCCGCCGCGACTCGGACGGGTCCGATGGGGCGGCGTCCGGATCGAGGCCGTGGGCCGCCTCACCCCCTGCCGCACCAGCACCATGCAGCCGCGGACGCGCGAGTTCACCGCCCGAGACGACCCGGAGTCCACGATCCCGCCGCCTTCGCGCTTGATCTGGTCGGAGTTCCGTCCGGCGTGAACGAGTCGTGGAAGGTGAAGGCGTGCGGCGCGGAGCCGTGGTCGTCGAGGTGCTCCAGCCGGGAAACCCCGTCCCGCCAGGTGGGTATCACCCCGTCGGAGACCCACCAGAACACGTAATGCGCGTGTCCTGTCCTCTCGAACCAGTCGGCACGCCGGTGCAGCGCCTCACGGTGCAGACCGGTGTAGATCGCATCGAAGGCGGAGCGCAGGTCGGTCCAGAGCGAGAGGGTCGCGGCCAGGGCGGTGGTCTCCACCGTATGGCCCTTGCCGTACCAAGTCGGTACGGCGAAGTCTCCCCACGCACCCCAGTCCGCCTCGAAGAGCGCGCCCCGGTCGCCGTCTGCCGCTTCAGCATGCGCGAGGTATCCGGGATGCTGACCGATCCTGCGGTAGACGGCCTCACCGATGTCGTAGAACTCCCGCGTGAGAGGTGCGGGATCGGCGAGGGGTGACTTCAGGACGCCGAATGTGTACAGAGCAAGATGGGACATGCGTCTCTCCCTGGTTGGGGCCGGCGGCTGCCTGGCGTGGACCCGGTTCGGTGGCTTGCGCACGGGGCGGGGGTTGGTGGGGCACGGCCGACTCATACCGTCGTGGGTGGCCCGGCCTGGAGGAACTCCCGCGCGACCGTGGGCGATCGCCGAAGACGAGGTGAAGGTAGCCGCCTCCGCGGGCCATGTCGAAGTTGCGATTTCCCTGTCCACATGGCCGCGACGTGGCGGCCGTGTTGAACCGGTCGAACCTCGCGGCCAGGTCCTCGACCACCGTCAAGAAGCGGCCGGCGACGGCTCACGCGGCGCCGGTGACGGGCGGCAGCCACCCCCGGCATCGCAGGCGAGTCGGGGCAGCTCGACCCTCGTCCAGGTAATTGACAGGGTACGAGAGTACCTCTCAACGTACCCACATTCGGGGGAAGCCGTCAGCTCAATGAGGAGCACCGATGCAGCATCTGTACGACATAGACGTCCAGGTCCCGATGCGTGACGGCGTGGCCCTCGCCGCCAACGTGTGGCATCCCGCCGAGGGTGAGGCTCCGACGCTGCTCGTGCGCCTGCCGTACGGCAAGGACGTGATGGGCTTCGGCCAGTCGGCCTTCCCGGACCTCCTGGCTCTGGTGGAGGCCGGGTACGCACTGGTGATACAGGACTGCCGGGGCACTCACCGCTCGGAGGGAGAGTTCGTTCCTCATATGGCCGACCGGGCCGACGGCGAGGACACTGTCGCCTGGATCGCCGAGCAGCCGTGGTCGGACGGCACGGTGGGTATGTTCGGGCCGTCCTACCTGGGCATGGTCCAGTGGGAGACCGCGGTGACCGGCGCCCCCGCTCTCAAGGCGATCGCGCCGGCCTTGACCTCGATCGACAACTACGAGGCGCCCTGGTTCTCCGCGGGCGGTGCGCTGTCACTGAGCCTGGTCACGATGTGGAACGCCATGATGTACACGGCCGACGCGCAGCGCGCCCTGCCGGTCGGCGAGGGCACGGTGTCCCAGCTGCAGCAGCTCGGTCAGGCGGCGCTGTTCCCCGAGCTTCTCAACGATGTGCTGCCGACGGGTGCGGTTCCGGTCCTGGCCGCGTACGGGAAGTGGTGGGACGACTGGATGGCCCACCCCTCCCACGACGAGTACTGGGACGCCATGGAGCTCACGCCCGAGCTGAAGAACGTCACCGCCCCGGCGCTCAACATCGGTGGCTGGTACGACCTCTACATCGGCCAGACCCTGCGCACCTACACCACCGCCCGCCGACAGGCAGGCAGTGCGCAGGCACGCGAGGGTCAGCGGCTCATCATCGGTCCGTGGGATCACATGTCCGCGAGTGGCGTCTTCCCCGACCGCTCCTTCGGTCCGCCGGCCAGTGCCCAGATGCTGGGCCTGACCGGCCTGCATGTGAAGTTCTTCGACCGCTGGCTGCGGGGCGACACCACCGCGCTGGACGACGTGGCGCCCGTGAAGATCTTCGTGATGGGCATCGACCAGTGGCGCGACGAGCAGGAGTGGCCACTGCCCGACACACGGTGGACCGACTTCCACCTCACCAGCGCCGGCCACGCCAACACAGCGGGCGGTGACGGCGCGTTGACGACCGAGCAACCGGCCGGCGCCGGGCATGACACCTATCTCTACGACCCGCGCCGCCCTGTTCCCTCGGCCGGCGGGGCGTCCATGCCCACGACCCCGGGGTTCTGCGGCCCGGTCGACCAGCGGACCGTCACCGGCCGCGACGACGTCCTGTGTTACGCAGGCCCCGTGCTGGAGGAGCCCGTCGAGGTCACCGGTCCGGTCAGCCTGACCCTGTTCGTCTCCTCCTCGGCGGTGGACACCGACTTCACCGCCAAGCTCGTCGACGTCTTCCCCGACGGCAGAGCGATCAACCTGTGCGACGGGATCCTGCGCGCCCGCCATCGCCATGGCCTCGCCACGGAAGAACTGATGGAGCCCGGCACGGTCTACGAGATCACCGTAGACATGACCGCCACCTCCAACGTGTTCCTTCCCGGTCACCGCATCCGCGTGGACGTCTCCAGCAGCAACTTCCCGCGCTACGACCGCAACACCAACACCGGCGGCGTCATCGCCGGCGAGAGCGAGGAGCAGATGATCCCCGCGGTCAACCACATCCACCACGGCCCGGCGCACCCCAGCCGTCTGATCCTGCCGGTCATCGACCGCAAGGACCAGGCATGAGCGCCGCCGACCGGGTCGCCGAACTGACCACGACCTTCGCGGCCCCTTCCCTCGACGTGGCATGGCTGTTGTGCGACCGACACCCCGCCGAACGCCCGGCGTTCACCGTCGTCGATGCCGTCGGCGGGGCTTCCACGCTCACCTACGGCGAGGTTTCGTCGGCGCGGTAGCCAGGCAGGCACATGAGGAGGAAAATCCACAAGGTGTAGCAAAAGGGAGCGGGCGCTCAGGTCGGCCGGCGGTTCCGGCTCGCCGTCCACCGGCGGTCCTTCCCGTACCGCACCCCGCGTTTCACGGATCCTTCCCGAACCGCCGGACGCCCGCTTGCCATCGGCCGACGACCACCCTATGGTCGTACGAACGTAAGACATGTGGTCGTAAGACATACGGACGTACTCCAAATCAAGGGAGCTCGTGATGGCGGCAACTCGGCCGGTGGCGCTTGTGACAGGTGCTTCATCGGGGATCGGCAAGGAGACGGCCCGTGCCTTCGCCGCGGCGGGCTTCGAGGTGATCGGAACCGCTCGCAACACCGCGCGGGTCACCGCGCCCGCCGGGGTGACCTACCTCGACCTCGACGTGACCAGCGACGAATCGGTCGCCTCCGTGGTCAAGCAGGTGATCGACCGGTTCGGGCGCATCGACGTCCTGGTCAACAATGCCGGCGTCGGAGCCAACGGCGCCGCCGAGGAGTTCTCCGTCACCAGGACGCAGGAGGTCTTCGACGTCAACGTCTACGGTGTCATGCGGATGACCAAGGCGGTTCTGCCCCACATGCGCACGCAACGGCGCGGGCGCGTCATCAACGTCTCCTCCCTCAGCGGCTTCGTCCCCAGCCCGTTCATGGCCATCTACACCTCGACCAAGCACGCGGTCGAGGGCTACTCCGGGTCGCTGGACCACGAGGTCCGCGAACACGGGGTCCGGATCCTGCTCGTCGAGCCCGGCCCGATCAACACGCCGTTCGGGGATCACAGCGTGCAGGGCGACACGCCGATGCCGCTCTACGCGTCGGGGCGGCGCACCTTCGACGAGGTGCTGGCGAAGAACACCAGCGGCGGCGACGATCCCGCCGTCGTGGCCAAGGTGATCGTCGCGGCGGCCACCGACCGCAACCCGAAACTGCGGCGCACCGCCGGCTCGACGGCCGCAGGCATCAGCGTGTTCCACCGCGTCCTTCCGGCCCGGATCTTCGACCGCATCGTCCGCCGATTCAACCGGATGCCGAACTGACGCGGACGGCGACGGCGACGATCCCGCCGTCGCCGCCAAGGTGATCGTCACAAACTCGCCCTAGCCCCGCGCGACCCGACCGGCGGCAGCCGGGGTACAGGCCCGGCTCCGGCTCCCAGGAGGAACACTTCGTGCGGTACACGAAAGAGCACAAAGAGGAAACACGGCAGCGGATCATCACGACGGCCGGGCGCCGGCTCAAACGCAACGGCATCGACGGCTCCGGAGTCGCGACCCTCATGAAGGACGCCGGCCTGACCAACGGCACCTTCTACGCCTATTTCCCCTCCAAGGACCACCTCGTCGCCACCGCGGTCGCCGACCAGATGCGCGCCCAGCACGCCAGCATCGTCGCCCAGGCGGCGCCCGGCCGCGCCGGCCTCGAACAGATCGTGCGCTGGTATTTCTCCCCCGAGCAGCGCGACAACACAGAGGACGGCTGCCCCAACGCCGCCCTGCTCGACGAGATCGCACGCTCCACCGATCCCACCCGGCAGGCATACACCGACGGCGCGCTGGTCCTCATCGACGACTTCGCCGCCCGCCTGGCACCCCACGATCCGCCGTCGGCGCGTCTCAGAGCACTTGGCCTCCTCGGCATGCTGGCCGGGACCCTGCAACTCTCCCGCGCCCTGACCGACCGGCAACTCGCCGACCAACTCCTCGAACAGGGCGTCCGCAACGCCCTCGCGCTGCTGGACGACGAGCACCACGACTGACACGCCGTCCGCGTACCGAGCAGAAGCTGGTCCGGTCCGACACGGCCGGCCAGACGATTTCACACGCCCTCGGGTGAGGGGAAAGAACGAGGACCCATGAGTGCCTTCCACCCCGATCTCAGACGAGGTCGCTTCATCCCCAATGTGTCCTACGGGCGTCTGTCGTCGCGCATCGTGCGCAGCCTGAGGTGGCGCTCGACCGATCCGGGGCCGGATGTCACGGTCCAGGAGATCGTCGTGCCCGGTCCGAAGGGCGCGCCGTCCGTCTCGCTGCGCGTCTTCCGGCCGACCGGCCTGCAGGCGGCGGCTCCGGCGCTGCTCTGGGTGCACGGAGGAGGGCTGATCTTCGGCGCACCCGAGCAGGACGACCGTACGAACATCGCCTTCGCCCGCGAGCTCGGCATCACCGTCGCCGCGGTCCGTTATCGGCTGGGTCCTGACCATCCCGCGCCCGCCGCGGTCGAGGACGCCTACGCCGCACTGCGCGGACTGGCCGAGCGCGCGAGCGACCTGCACATCGACGTCGAACGCATCGCGATCGGAGGTGCCAGCGCAGGCGGCGGAATCGCCGCCGCCCTCGCCCTGCTCGCCCATGACCGGGGCGAGATCCGCCCGGCGTTCCAACTGCTCCTCTACCCCATGCTGGACGACCGCACGACGACGAGAGGCGACCTGGACACCCGCAACGTGCGCGTCTGGACGCCCAAGAGCAACCGGTACGGCTGGTCGTCCTACCTCGGCGACGCCGTCGCGGGCCCCGACGTCTCCCCGTACTCGGCCGCGGCCCGCCGCGAGGATCTCACCGGTCTCCCTCCGGCCTGGATCGGCGTCGGCACCCTCGATCTCTTCCACGACGAAGACGTCGAGTACGCGCGCCGGCTCAGCGACAGCGGCGTCCCCTGCGACCTCGACGTCGTCCCCGGCGCTTTCCACGGCTTCGACCTGGTGTTTCCCAAGGCCGAGGTCTCGCGGGAGTTCTGGCGCCGACAGGCACGAGCACTCAAGGACGCACTGGGAGACCGACCGAAAATGGAGACAGACCATCCTGTGTGACCTGGGATATACGCATTGGCACCCGATTGTGCGTAGCCTGACCGACTGCTCTCGTCTGCAGTGGCGCGGCGCTGGTGCACGTTCCCTCGATCCTTCAGGAGACCTGTGCGTCCCCGAGTACCCTCCCTCCCTCGCATAGTTTCCCTGCCGCCCGTCGCTCTGGCGGGCGGTGCGTTGACCCTGGGCGTCGGCGGCCTGTATGTCGCCGCGCTGCTCCTCACCGGCGGTGAGATCAAGGCGGGTACGACGGTGCGCGGTGTGGCCATAGGGGGCCTGACCCATGCGGAAGCCGCCCGCAAGCTGGAGCAGCACCTGCCGGCGGCCGGCCCGCGGAAGCTGGCCGTACAGGTCGGCGACCGCAGGGGCGCGATCGATCCGCGGCAGGCGGGGCTCACCTTCGACATCGAGGAAACCCTTGACCGGGCGACGTCCACCGGCACCGATCCGGTCAGCTTGATCGGCGGGCTGTTCCGCTCGGGCGGTGACCTCGAGCCGGTCGTGCGGGTCGACAGGGACAAGGCCCGTGCGGCCGTCTGGAAACTGGCGGAGACCCTCGATGAGAAGGTCCGTGACGGTGCCGTCGCGTTCGACGAAGGCCGCGTCGTACGGACCGCCCCGCGCACCGGGTACGCGCTGGACGTGGACGCCGCGATCGGCGCTCTGCGCGCCCCCTTCCTCCGCGGCGACGCTGACTCGGTCACGGTGCTGCCCGCACGCGAGACCAAGCCCAGAGTCACGGCGGCGGAGATACGACGGGCGGTGCGTGAGTTCGCGCAGCCTGCCATGTCGGCACCGGTCACACTCAGCGCGGGTGGCAGGCGGTTCACGATCACCCCGGCCGTGCTGGGCGAGTCCCTGACGATGCGGCCGGACGACGCGGGCAGGCTCACCCCGAAACTCGACGGCAAGAGCCTGCGCGCCGCCCCCTCCGTGACCGCCGCTCTGAACGGCCTCCCCACCACTCCCCGAAACGCCCGGCTGGAGCTCGATGGCGACAAGGTCGTGGTGGCCGCCGACGCCAGATACGGCGTAGAGGTCACCGGCAAAGCCCTGAGCAAGGCTGTCCTGCCCCTGCTCACCAAGTCGGACGCCGCCGCCCGGAGCGGCAAGGTGGCCACGCGGCAGATCCAGCCGGAGGTCACCCGCGAGAACGCGGCGCGTCTGGGGCTGACCGAGAAGATGTCTTCCTTCACCGTCAACTTCGAACCGGCCGCCTACCGCACGACGAACATCGGCCGGGCCGTGGAGCTCATCAACGGATCCGTCGTCATGCCGAACGAGACCTGGAGCTTCAACCGGACCGTCGGGCAGCGCACCGAGGCGAACGGCTTCGTCGAGGGCATCATGATCCTCGACGACCAGTACACCAAGGCTCCCGGCGGCGGTGTCTCAGCGGTGGCCACGACCGTCTTCAACGCGATGTTCTTCGCCGGCGTCAAGCCCGTCGAGTACGGCGCTCACTCCTTCTACATCGAGCGCTACCCCGAGGGCCGCGAGGCGACCGTCGCCTGGGGCAGTCTCGATCTGAGGTTCAGCAACGACTCCGGCAACGCCATCTACATCCAGGCCGAGTCCACCGACACCTCGGTGACCATCACCTTCCTCGGCACCGACAAGTACGACGAGATCACATCGGTCAAGGGGCCGCGCACCAGCGTGCGGAAGTCGGCGGAGAAGGTGAGCACCTCTGAGAAGTGCGTACCGCAGACCCCGCTCGACGGCTTCGACGTCACCGTCGAACGGGTCTTCAGCGACGGTGGCCGGGAAGTGAGGCGGGAGCCGTTCCACACGCGCTACAAGCCCCGCGACGAAATCACCTGCGAGGAAGAACCGAGCGAGCGCCGGCCCTGAGGGCGCAACCTCGCCAGTCGCTTGCAGCCGACGGCGTCGGGGCGACCGGTGCGAGTGGCGCACATCGGGGCAGCGCTTCACCCGTGCAGCTCGATCCCCTGCTCAGAAAGTGCCCTGCACCGTACGTTGATCACGCCGGCGCCGGGCACTGCGTCACTGCGCTGCCGAGGACGTCGCTGTGCCGGGCGCCGGCCGGTGCCGCCTGGCCTCAGCTGCACTGTCCCGATCGCGCGCAAGTCGACGCCGTCGCGCCCGAGTTCCAGCCCGACGGCGCCCCCGGTGCCGTAGCCGACGGCGGCGATCCGGTCGGGGTCGGTCCGCGGTTCGGCGCGCAACACGTCGAGCGCCGCATGGCCGATACCCCGCATCCGGTCAGGGTCGGCGAGCAGCGGCAGGCAACGGGCCAGCATCTCCTCGGGGTCACCCAAGTAGCGCCCGCCGTGAAGGTCGAAGGCCAGCGCTACGTATCCCAGCTCGGCGAGAGCATCGGCCCGGCGGCGCTCGACGTCGCTGAGCCCCATGCCCTCCGGTCCGAGCAGCACCGCGGGCCGGCGGTCGACACCGGCCGGTAACGCCAGGTGCCCGATCATCGTCAAACCGTCCGCCGGATACTCGACCGTACGCGTCGTCATCGCCGTCATCGCCGTCATCGCCGTCATGAGACTGGACCGTAGTGATCGTCGAGCCCGGTCCGGCCGCTCTTCTGCCGCTGGCAGAACAGCGCGGGTATCCCTCTGAAACACGGCGAGGGCTCACAAGAACCGTCACCCGACGACGATCACACCCGCGCCGCCAGGAACTCCCCCAGCTCCGCCTCACCCGCAGCGCAGGCGGGGCCCCTCCAGGCGAGAAGTCCGGGTCACGGTTCAGGACGGCGAGTCCGGAGGGCGACGGGGCCCGATCCGGTCGTCGCCGACAAGTACGACCGCCTGTTTCGGGTCGGCCACCTCACCGGCACCGATCCAGCCCAATCTCCTTCTCCTCTCGTCACCGTGCATAGGGTTCCCCCATGAACGACGAGATCACGACCACGGTCGGCAGAGACTTCTATTCCTTCGACGGTCGGATACTGGAGATCTTCGGCGGTGCCCCTATCCGCTTCCACATTCGGCACCTGCACCTGTGCGTCACGGGCCCCGACCGGAAGGGCAAGTGGATCGTGCAGATCACGCATGGCCGGCCGGAACTCCCAGGCGGGAGCCACATCTGGAGGTACACGGCCGCGGAATGGGAGCAGGCCCGTGGCCTGGCCGCGCTACTGGAAGCGGTACAGGCTGCCATCGACTCCACGTCCGGGCACAGGCCCGCCTGACCGAGCCGCCTACCCGGAACGCCCCGGAGGCCTGGGGACCCGGAACCCCATGCCGTCGACACCTGCACGCTGTGATGAACTGACCGCTGATCAGCAGCGGTGCAGGGGAGAAATGACGGCAGAAGCAGAGCAGTTGCGCCAGGACGGGCACCACATCGAGAAGTGTTCGCTCGGGTGGTTGCTGCTGTCGCTGGCGATGTGGGCATGGTTCGGCTACCGGTCCCTGATGGACGACAACCGGGGCCGCTTCGAACGCATCGAAGACAGCCGCGCCCCGGTAGGCATACTCGCGCTGGCGGTCATCCCCACGATCATCACGACGGCGACCCTCGTGTACGCCCGAGTCCTGTTCCGCCTGGCTCGCCGGACCTCGTAGGAGGCGGCGGCAGTCACCGCACGCGCGGCGGCCACGGCCGCCGGGGATTCTCCTCCTGTGATCGGCCCGACGACTGGCCCGACCACGCTCGCTCATCGTCAACACATCCCTGGCCCACACGTCGTATCCCGGCAGGGGCTGTGCCGGGAGCGCCCTCAGAGTTCGCGTTCGGCGCCGCGTCGGAGAGGCACACGGGGATCAGCCCGTGCTCCGCGCGATGTCCAGCGCGAGCGCCTGGAGAATCTCGTCGGTGGGTGTCTCGGGCTCGGTCCGGTCGTACGCCTCCGCGACAGTCTCGAAGGCCAGCAGGAGGCCGTTGATCAGGGCGCTCAGCGGCTCGGAGAGCTGGTTCAGCACGGCAACGCCGACCTCCGCCGGGTCCTCGGTGTCAGGGACGAGGAACTGCGTGGGGATGACCTCGCCGAGCAGGTCGGAGGCGTACTCCGTCCCGACGCCACCGCGCAGGGCCGTGAGTGCCGCGATGGCCTTGAGCTGGATCTCGTTCTCGGTCATGTGTCGAGCGTAGGGGGAAGCGAGGGGACTATGAACACTCTTTCTCCTTTACTCAGTGCTTACCTGCGGGCAAAAGAGCCAAGGAAAAGCCAAGGAAAAGCATGGGGGGACAAAACTCTCCCTGCCATGGGTGGTGCCTGCGGTGCAAGACTCACCGCGTGATCAGCCGCCCCGTCGAGGCGAGCGGTCACCCGGTTTCCCGCGGCGCCGTCGATCTCATGCCTGGTCTCCCGCTGGTGTACACGACTGATCCGTCCGTCATGCAAAGGCGAATGTATGTCCTCTGAACTCTCTGATTCTGCTGTTTCTCCGCCCACCGGAGCCGGTGAGTCCACCTCGGGCCCCAGCCGGCGCACCGTCATCGCCACCGGTGCCGCGGTGGGCGGGGTCATGGTGGCCGGCGGAACATTCCTGGCCGGCGCCGAGGAAGCGGCCGCCACGGTTGCCGCCCCCTCCAGCCGTGTGTCCCTGACGGTGAACGGCACCCGGCGGACGGTGACGGTCGACAACCGGACCTCACTGCTGGATCTGCTGCGCGAGCACCTTGAGCTGACCGGCTCGAAGAAGGGCTGCAACGCCGGGGCCTGCGGGGCGTGCACGGTGCTGGTCGACGGGCAGCGGGTCAACTCCTGCCTGACGCTGGCGGTGCGCCTGGAGGGCGCCGAGGTCACCACCATCGAGGGCCTGGCCAAGGGCGACAAGCTGCACCCGCTGCAGCAGGCCTTCGTCGACGAGGACGCCTTCCAGTGCGGCTACTGCACTCCGGGGCAGATCATGTCCGGCGTCGGCTGCATCCAGGAGGGCCACACCAACTCGCCGGAGGAGATCCGCGAGTACATGAGCGGCAACGTCTGCCGCTGTGGCTGCTACGTCAAGATCGTGCGCGCGGTCGAGCAGACCGCCGCGCGGAAGTAAGGAGCGGCCCCGATGCATCCCTTCACCTACACCCGCGTCAGCAGCGTCCGGGAAGCCCTGGACGCCGGTAGAAGCGGCGGTCGTTACATCGCCGGCGGTACCACGCTGGTCGACCTCATGCGCGAGACCGTCGAAACGCCCGAGACGCTCGTCGACATCAGTGCCCTGCCCCTGAGCGAGATCACCGCCATCGCGGGCGGCGGCATCCGCATCGGCGCCCTGGTCCCGATGGCCGTGGCCACCGCCGACCCCAAGCTGAACTCCCTCTTCCCGGTGGCCGCCCAAGCGCTGCGGGGCGCCTCGGCGCAGCTGCGGAACATGGCCACCATCGGCGGCAACATCATGCAGCGCACCCGCTGCACGTACTTCCGTGACGTGACCGCCGACTGCAACAAGCGCGAGCCCGGCTCCGGCTGCGCCGCCCTGGGCGGCTACAACCGCGGTCACGCCATCCTCGGCGGCTCCGACCACTGCGTGGCCACCCATGCCTCCGACTTCGCCGTCGCCCTCACCGCCCTGGAGGCGACCGTCCGTCTGCAGGCCCCGGACGGCAAGGACCGCAGCCTCCCCTTCGCCGACTTCCTGCTCCGTCCTGGGAGCACCCCTCAGCGCGAACAGAACATCCGGCGGGGCGAGTTGATCACGGCGGTCGAGATCCCGGCGTATCCGCGTCCGCTGAAGTCGGCCTACCTCAAGCTCCGGGACCGGCAGTCCTACTCGTTCGGGCTCGCCTCGGCGGCCGTCGCCCTGCACATCCGGGGCGGTGTGATCCGGGAGGCGAAGGTTGCCGCCGGCGGTGTGGCGACGGTGCCGTGGAAGCTGCCGGCCGTCGAGCAGGCGCTGATCGGCGAGCGTCCCTCGGACCGCCTGTGGGCCGAGGCGGCCGGTCACGCGTCCGACGGCGCCCGCCCCCTTCAGCACAACCGGTTCAAGGTCGAGCTGCTCAAGCGGACCGTCGAACGCCAGCTGCGCACCGTAGGAGAGATGGAATGAGCCCTCAGCCGCAGGCAGCCGTAGGCGCACCGCTGTCCCGGGTGGACGGCCGACTCAAGGTCACCGGCCAGGCGGAGTACGCCGCCGAGCACGACCTCAAGGGAGTCGTGCACGCCGTCATCGTCGACGCGGCCATCGGCCGCGGCCGTATCACCGCCATCGACGCGCGCGCCGCCGAGAAGCACGCCGGTGTGCTGCGGGTGATCCACCACGGCAACGCGCCGAAGCTCCCGTACCGCGACAATGCCGGGTCCAACAACCCGCAGGGGCGCAGGCTTCGGGTGTTCCAGGACGACCGGGTGTTCTTCCACGGCCAGCCGGTCGCCGTCGTGGTCGCCGGCACCCTGGAGGCCGCGCAGCACGGGGCGAGCCTGGTCAAGGTCCGCTACGACGCCGACAAGCCCTCGACCGACATCACCAAGGCCGAACCCGGCGAGCCGACCCCCTATGCGCGTGGGGACGCGGAAGCGGGGCTGAGCTCCTCGGCCGTACGACTGGACCTGAAGTACGAGCTGGCCCGCAACCACCACAACCCGATGGAGCCGCACGCCACCGTCGCCCAGTGGGACGGCAACCGGCTCACCGTGTGGGACAAGACCCAGTGGGTGATGGGCACGCACGACGAGATCGCCGCGGTCTTCGACCTCCCCGCGGACGCGGTGCGGGTCATCAACCCGTTCGTCGGCGGCGGATTCGGCAGTGGGCTGCGCTGCTGGCCGCATACCATCGTCGCCGCGCTGGCCGCCCGCGTGACCCGGCGCCCGGTGAAACTGGTGCTGTCGCGCAAGCAGATGTACTTCGGCACCGGATTCCGGCCCGCGTACGAGTACCGGCTGCGCCTCGGCAGCGACCGGCGCGGCCGGCTCAACGCCGCGATCCACGACATCGACCATGAGACGTCGTCGTACGAGACGTTCTCCGAGGCCGTCCTGGGCGCGGGCCAGATGATGTACAGCATGCCCAACGTCCGCCAGGCGTACCGGCAGGTGCCGCTGGACGTGAACACCCCGATCTGGATGCGCGGGCCCGGCTTCGCCCCCGCGTCGTTCGTCATCGAGTCCGCCATGGACGAGCTCGCCACCGAGCTCGGCATCGATCCGATCGAGCTGCGCCGGCGCAACGAACCGGCCGAGGACGAGTCGACGAACGAGCAGTTCTCCACCCGCCGGCTGAGCGAGTGCTACACGGTCGGCGCCCGCGAGTTCGGCTGGGACCGCCGCAACCCCGAGCCGCGCTCCACACGGGAGGGGAACCTGCTGATCGGCCTGGGCATGGCCGCCGGGGCCTACGACTGCGGGCGGTACCCGGGGCAGGCCAGGGCGCGGCTGGATGCCGACGGCACGGCGGTCGTGGAGGCGGCCACCACCGACATGGGGCCGGGCACGTACACCTCCCAGACCCAGGTCGCGGCCGACGCCCTGGGGCTGACCATGCGCACGGTCACGTTCCGGCTGGGGGACTCGGAGTATCCGTTCACCGCGCCGCACGGCGGTTCGTCGACCATGGCCAGCGTCGGCTCGGCCGTCGTCGACGCCTGCAACAAGGTGCGCCGGCAGGCGATCAAGCTGGCCGTGGAAGACCGCGAGTCGCCGCTGTACGGGGTGAACGCGGACGACGTCGTCGTGCGCAACGGCCGACTGTACGACCGGAACAACACGGCGCGCGGGGAGACGTACAAGAGCCTGCTGGCCCGCCACGACCGCTCCCGTCTGGAGGCGAACGGCTCCTACGAGGGACCCGGCTCCGACCGGTCCGCCTACTTCGCCTACAGCGCGACCTTCGCCGAGGTCTCGGTCGACGCGGACCTGGGGCTGGTACGGGTGCGCAGGATGCTCGGCGTGTACGACGCGGGGCGGATCATCAGCCCCAAGCTCGCCGACAGCCAGGCACTCGGCGGCATCGTAGGCGGCATTGGCCAGGCGCTGTTGGAGCACACGGTCACCGACCACCGCGACGGCCGCATCGTCAACTCCAGCCTCGCCGACTACCTCGTCCCCGTCAACGCCGACGTCCCCGACCTCAAGGCGATCTACCTCGACGGCGAGGACAACGCCGGCAACCTGCTGGGCGTCAAGGGACTCGGCGAGGTCGTCCAGGTCGGCGTGGCAGCGGCGATCGGCAACGCCGTCTTCAACGCCACCGGCCGCCGGATCCGCCAACTTCCCATCACCGCCGAGGCGTTGCTCTGACACCACCGCCTCCTTAGACGGGTCCGGCAGCCGAACCCCCGTACGACTGCCGGACCCTCCCCTGGGCCGCCGCCGCGCATGCGCCCCCCGTCGACCGCGGCGGCGGCCCGCCCACGTTCTGTGACAGCGACCGTCTGCTCTGGAGACCCCATGCTCAACATCGCGGACACACTGCACCGCTGGTGCCGCGAGGAACGCCCCTTCGCCCTGGCCACCGTCGTCGACGTCACCGGCAGCGCGCCCCTGCCCATCGGTACGTCGGTGGCGGTGGACCAGGACGGCACCGCGGTCGGCAGCATCTCCGGCGGCTGCGTCGAGGGCGCTGTGTACGAACTGTGCCGACAGGTGCTCCAGGAGCAGGGCTCTCCCCAGCGTGCCCGGTTCGGCTACTCCGACGACGACGCCTTCGCCGTGGGCCTGACCTGCGGTGGCGAACTCGACGTGCTCGTGCGGCGTGTCGATCCGGCCGCCCAGCCCCATCTCGGCGCGGCACTCGCCGAGGCGGTTCGGGGCCGGCCCGCCGCCGTCGCCCAGGTCGTGGACGGGCCCGAGAGCATGCTCGGGGCCACGCTGAGTGTCCTCGGCGACAGTTGGATCGCCGACATGGCGCTCGGCGACGGGCCGACCGGCCGGGCAGTGGCGGACCGGGCCACCGCCCAGCTGCGCACCGGACGTACCGCGCTCCTCGTCCTCGGTGGAGACGCCGACACCTGCCCCGAGAGGCTCTCCGTCCTCGTCCACGCGGCCGCCACCCGTCCCGGCATGCTGATCTTCGGCGCCATCGACTTCGCCGCCGCCCTCGCCCAGGCCGGCCGGTTCCTCGGCTATCACGTCACCGTGTGCGACGCCCGTCCCGTCTTCGCCACCGAGGCGCGCTTCCCGCACGCCGACGAGGTGGTCGTCGACTGGCCCCACCGCTACCTGGCGCGGACGGCCGTGGACGCCCGTACCGCCGTCTGTGTGCTCACCCACGACGCCAAGTTCGACATCCCCCTGCTGCGGCTGGCACTCGACCTGCCGGTCGGCTACGTCGGCGCGATGGGCTCTCGGCGCACCCACGAGGAGCGCCTCCGCCGCCTGGGCGAAGTCGGCGTCACCGAGGAGCAGTTGACCCGGCTGCGGTCCCCGATCGGACTCGACCTCGGCGCCCGCACGCCCGAGGAGACGGCGATCTCGATCACCGCGGAGATCATCGCCCACGCCGGCCGAGGCAGTGGCTTGCCCCTCGTCCGCGTCAGCGGCCCGATCCACCGCGATTCCGGGGCGGTGCCGGAGACAGCGGGGCACGGGGCGGGAACGGTCTGACGGGACATGCTGATCGACACTTATGGCCGGGTCGCGACCGACCTGCGCGTCTCACTGACCGACCGGTGCAATCTGCGCTGTACGTACTGCATGCCCGAGGAGGGCCTGCAGTGGCTGGCCAAGCCGGACCTGCTCACGGACGACGAGATCGTCCGCCTGATCGGGATAGCCGTCACCTCCCTCGGCATCGAGGAGGTCCGCTTCACCGGCGGCGAACCCCTGCTGCGCCCCGGCCTGGTCTCCATCGTCGAGCGGGTCGCCGCCCTGGCCCCGCGCCCGCAGATGTCCCTGACGACCAACGGCATCGGCCTCAGGCGCACCGCGACCGCGCTGAAGGCGGCCGGTCTGGACCGGGTCAACGTCTCCCTGGACACCCTGCGCCCGGACGTCTTCAAGACCCTCACCCGCCGCGACCGCCACAAGGACGTCCTCGAGGGCCTCCAGGCAGCCCGCGACGCGGGCCTGACCCCGGTGAAGGTCAACTCGGTCCTGATGCCCGGACTCAACGCCGACGAGGCCCCCGACCTCCTCGCCTGGGCCGTCGAGCACGACTACGAACTGCGGTTCATCGAGCAGATGCCGCTGGACGCCCAGCACGGCTGGAAACGCGACGGCATGGTCACGGCAGGCGACATCCTCGCCGCCCTGCGCACCCGCTTCGACCTCACCGAGGAGGGTTCGGCCGAGCGCGGCTCGGCCCCGGCCGAACGCTGGATCGTCGACGGCGGCCCGCACCGCGTCGGCGTCATCGCCTCCGTCACCCGCCCGTTCTGCTCGGCCTGCGACCGCACCCGCCTCACCGCCGACGGCCAGGTCCGCACCTGCCTCTTCGCACGCGAGGAGACCGACCTGCGCGCGGCCCTGCGCTCCGGCGCCCCCGACGAGGAGATAGCGCGCATCTGGCGCCTGGCCATGTGGGGCAAGAAGGCCGGAGCGGGCCTCGACGACCCGACCTTCGTCCAGCCGGACCGCCCGATGTCGGCTATCGGCGGCTAACCCTGCCGGGAACCGCCCGGCGCGGAGCCGGAGCCCCCGGTGGATCCCTCGGGGGACTCCCACTCCGTCAGCAGGACCACGTCCTTGAGGAAACCGCGCACCCCGAGGAACTGCGACAGGTGCTCCCGGTGCTCCTCGCACGCCAGCCACGTCTTGCGGCGTTCCGGCGTGTGGAGCTTCGGGTTGTTCCACGCCAGCACCCACACGGCGTCGCTGCGGCAGCTCTTCGCGGAGCAGACCGGGGTCTCGTCACTCACAGGTTTCTTCTCACAAGTGCGCTGAAAAAGGCGACGCCGAGCAGCCACGGGGGGAGCTGCCCGGCGTCGGTCCGTCGCTCCGACGGGGGATGCGGAGCGCGTAGGAAGTATGTCACGGCGACCCGGCGCCACGGCACTGGAACTACAGCTTTTATTGGGCTCGGCTCTCGGGTTCGGCGTGCGGCCGACTCATGGCCGCCGCTCGGCCGGACCGGCCTCCGCGTCCCCCGACTGGGGCTCGCTCCGCATCCGCGCGGACGAAGGCTCCTGACGCGCGGATTCCGCGAAGGGCTCCTCTTGCGCCGTCCGTTCCTCCGCTTCCTCCGCACGCGGCGGAGTGATCATCGGTGGCACGGGAGCGGTCACGAACGTCGACGGCAGCCCCGGCGCGTTCTCCCGCCCGGCATTGGCGATCACCACCGCCACGTACGGCAGGACCACGCCGAGGACCAGCGCCACCACCGCAACATGCCGTTCCACGTTCCACAGCGTCGCAGCCAGGATCACCGCCACGGTCCGCACCGACATCGAGATCACGTACCGCCGCTGCCGGCCCCGCACATCGTCCTGGAGGCTCTGACGTGCCCCGGTGATCCGGAACACCTGGACGTCGCCGCCGCCGTGCTGCTTCCGCATCACATTCCACCATCCGCCCGCTCGAACACTCCCCGTCCTCCACGGTACGCCGCGGCCGGGCCGCCCTGGAGACCGGGTCGCCACCGGTCCTGGCGAACGCGCTGCGTCGTACCGCGTACGGCGCCACCCGACATGCGGCGTACGCAGGCCGGGCCGACACTGAGATCACTGTTGGCGAAGAGCCGTACGAGGAGGCAGCCATGGGCTGGTTGTGGGCGATCATCGTGGGATTCGTGCTGGGCCTGATCGCGAAGGCGATCATTCCGGGCAAGCAGCACAGCCCACTGTGGCTGACCACCATCTTCGGCATCCTGGGCGCGATCGTCGGCAATGCCGTCGCCCGGGGATTCGGAGTCGACGAGACCAATGGGATCGACTGGAGCCGGCACATCTTCCAGCTGATCGCCGCGGTCATCATCGTGGCCTTCGGCGACATGCTGTACATGGCGACGCTGGGCAAGCGCAAGCAGCGCACCTGAGCGTCAGAGGGGGCGCGCGCCGACGCACGACCGGCAAGAACCCGCGGCCCGAGCGGCCGACCCGCGCCCCTCGGTGCGGCTACGCCCCGGTCACCTCGACGGCGGCCAGGTTCTTCTTGCCCCGCCGCAGCACCAGCCAGCGCCCGTGCAGCAGATCCTCCGCCGCCGGCACGGCGTCCTCGGCGGTGACCTTCACGTTGTTCACGTAGGCCCCGCCCTCCTTCACCGTCCGCCGGGCCGCGGACTTGCTGGCCACCAGGCCGACCTCGGCGAGCAGGTCGACCACGAGACCCAGCTCGGAGACCTGGATGTGCGGCACCTCGGAGAGGGACGCGGCCAGCGTCCTCTCGTCCAGCTCCGCCAGCTCGCCCTGCCCGAAGAGGGCCTTGGACGCGGCGGTCACGGCGGCCGTCTGACCGGCACCGTGCACCAGCGTCGTCAGCTCCTCGGCCAGCGCGCGCTGCGCGGCACGGGCCTGCGGGCGCTCCTCGGTCTGGCGCTCCAGTTCCTCGATCTCCTCGCGCGAGCGGAAACTGAAGATGCGCAGGAACTTCGAGGCGTCCCGGTCGTCCGCGTTCAGCCAGAACTGGTAGAAGGCGTACGGCGGGGTCATCTCGGGGTCGAGCCAGACCGTGCCGGACTCCGTCTTGCCGAACTTGGTGCCGTCGGCCTTGGTGATCAGCGGCGTGCCCAGCGCGTGCACCACGGCGTCGGGCTCGACCTTGTGGATCAGTTCGGTGCCCGAGGTGAGGTTGCCCCACTGGTCGCTGCCGCCGGTCTGCAGCGTGCAGCCGTACCGCCGGTACAGCTCCAGGTAGTCCATGCCCTGAAGGATCTGGTAGCTGAACTCGGTGTAGCTGATGCCCGCGTCGGAGTTGAGCCGCCGGGACACGGCCTCCTTCGCGATCATCTTGTTGACCCGGAAGTGCTTGCCGATGTCCCGCAGGAACTCGATGGCCGACAGGCCCTGCGTCCAGTCCAGGTTGTCGACCATGACCGCCGCGTTCGGACCCTCGAAGTCCAGCAGCGGGGCGATCTGCGCGCGCAGCCGCTCGACCCACTGGGCGACGACCTCGGGGGCGTTCAGCGTGCGCTCGGAGTTCGGCTTCGGGTCACCGATCAGACCGGTGGCGCCCCCGACCAGGCCCAGCGGACGGTTGCCCGCCTGCTGGATCCGGCGCATCGTGAGGATCTGCACGAGGTTGCCGAGATGCAGGCTGGGCGCCGTCGGGTCGAAGCCGCAATAGAACGTGACAGGACCGTCCGCGAACGCCTTGCGCAATGCGTCCTCGTCGGTGGAGAGAGCAATCAGCCCACGCCACTTCAGTTCGTCGACGATGTCCGTCACTGTTCTCGTATCTCCTTGATGATCTTCCGGCGGTCGAGCGACCACCGGCTACGAGGTTATACGCCCTGACTGACAGAACTCATATTGAAATCCGGCACCCGCAGCGCGGGCATCGCGGACCTGGTGAACCAGTCGCTCCACTCCCTGGGCAGCGTCTTCTCCGTGCGCCCCGCCTCGGTGACCCGGCCCAGCAGGCCGACCGGGGACTCGTTGAACCGGAAGTTGGTGACCTCGCCCACGACCTCGCCGTCCTCGACGAGATAGACGCCGTCCCGGGTCAGCCCGGTCAGCAGCAGCGTCGCCGGGTCCACCTCGCGGATGTACCACAGGCAGGTCAGCAGCAGCCCGCGCCTGGTGCTCGCGACCATGTCGTCCAGGGAGCGGTCGGAACCGCCGTCCAGGATGAGGTTGTCGGCGCCGGGAGCCACCGGCAGGCCGGTCAGGGCCGCGCTGTGCCGGCTGGTGGTGAGGTGCTTCAGTTCGCCGCCGCTGATCCACTCCGTCGCCGGGACCGCCAGCCCGTTGTCGAACACCGACTGGTCGCCGCCCGAGGAGTGCGCCACGACGAACGGCGCCGACTCCAGGCCCGGCTCGTTCGGGTCGCTGCGCAGCGTCAGCGGCAGCTCGGACAGCCGCTCGCCGAGACGCGTGCCGCCGCCCGGCTTGGAGAACACCGTCCGCCCCTCGGCCGCGTCCCGGCCCGACGCCGACCACAGCTGGTAGATCATCAGGTCCGCGACCGCGGTCGGCGGGAGCAGCGTCTCGTAGCGCCCCGCGGGCAGCTCGATCCGCCGCTCCGCCCAGCCCAGCCGTACGGCCAGCTCGGCGTCCATCGCCGCCGGGTCGACGTCCTTGAAGTCCCGCGTCGAGCGGCCCGCCCACGCCGAACGCGTACGGTCCGGCGACTTGGCGTTCAGCTCCAGCGTCCCGTTGGGTTGGTCGTGCCGCAGCCGCAGCCCCGTCGACGTGCCCAGGTACGTCGACACCAGCTCGTGATTGGCGAAGCCGTACAACTCCCGCCCGCCCGCACGCGCGCGGGCGAACGCCTCACCCAGCGCCGGCGCGAAGTCGGCGAACACCGCGGACGAGGTCTCGACGGGCGCCTCGGTGAACTCCGGCGACGGCGCCACACCCGTCACCAGCGGCTGCGCGTCCTCGGCCGGCGCGGCCCCGCGCGCGGCCGCCTCGGCGGCCCGCACCAGCGGCTCCAGCTCGCCGGCGGTCACCGCGGACCGCGACACCACCCCGGAGGCGGTGCCCTCCTTGCCGTCGACGGTCGCGATCACGGTGAGCGTGCGCCCGCGCGTGACGCCGTTGGTGGTCAGCGCGTTGCCCGCCCAGCGCAGATTGGCGGTCGACCGCTCGTCGGCGATCACGACACAGCCGTCGGCCCGCGACAGCTCCAGCGCACGCTCCACGACCTCGTGCGGCTTGTCGGTACGGGCGCTCATCGGCCGGCCTCC
>NZ_MUBA01000149.1:0-4649 GCF_002154575.1 Streptomyces bobili | reverse complement strand
CGCTCATCGGCCGGCCTCCTGTGTCGTGTTGAGGATGTTGACGCCCTTGAACAGGGCGGACGGGCAGCCGTGGGACACGGCCGCGACCTGGCCCGGCTGGGCCTTGCCGCAGTTGAAGGCGCCGCCCAGGACGTACGTCTGCGGGCCGCCGACGGCCGCCATGGAACCCCAGAACTCGGTGGTCGTCGCCTGGTATGCCACGTCCCGCAGCTGCCCGGTGATCCGCCCGTTCTCGATCCGGAAGAACCGCTGCCCGGTGAACTGGAAGTTGTAGCGCTGCATGTCGATCGACCAGGACCGGTCCCCGACGACGTAGATCCCGCGGTCCACGCTGCCGATCAGGCCCTCGGTGGACATCCCCGCCGGATCCGGCCGCAGCGACACGTTGGCCATGCGCTGCACCGGAACGTGCCCGGGGGAGTCGGCGAACGCGCACCCGTTGGAGCGCTCGAACCCGGTCAGCTTCGCGATCCGCCGGTCCAGCTGGTAGCCGACGAGCGTGCCGTCCTTGACCAGGTCCCAGGACTGCGCCTCGACGCCCTCGTCGTCGAAACCGACGGTCGCCAGGCCGTGCTCGGCGGTACGGTCACCGGTCACGTTCATCAGATCCGAGCCGTAGCGCAGCTTGCCGAGCTGGTCGAAGGTGGCGAAGGAGGTACCGGCGTAGGCCGCCTCGTAGCCGAGGGCCCGGTCCAGCTCCGTCGCGTGGCCGATCGACTCGTGGATGGTCAGCCAGAGATTGGACGGGTCGACCACCAGGTCGTACAGGCCCGGCTCGACGCTCGGCGCCCGCATCTTCTCCGCGAGCAGCTCCGGGATCCGCTCCAGCTCCTCGTCCCAGTCCCAGCCGGTGCCGGTGAGGTACTCCCAGCCGCGCCCGGCCGGCGGCGCGATCGTCCGCATCGAGTCGAACTCACCGCTGGACTCGTCCACCGACACCGCCGTCAGCGCCGGGTGCAGCCGCACCCGCTGCTGAGTGGTCACCGTGCCCGCGGTGTCGGCGTAGAACTTGTTCTCGTGGACGGTGAGCAGCGAGGCGTCGACATGGTCGACCCCGTCGGCCCCCAGCAGCCGCGCGCTCCAGTCCGCGAGCAGCGCCGCCTTGTCCTCGTCGGGCACCGTGAACGGATCGATCTCGTACGACGAGACCCAGGTGCGGTCGGCGTGCACCGGCTCGGCGGCCAGCTCCACCCGCTCGTCCGACCCGGCCGCCCTGATCACCTGCGCGGACAGCTTCGCCATCGCCACCGCCTGCGAGGCGACCTTGGCCGCGGCGTCCATCGTCAGGTCCACCCCGGACGCGAACCCCCACGTCCCGCCGTGCACCACGCGCACCGCGTACCCGAGGTCGGTGGTGTCCGACGACCCGGAGGGCCGGGCGTCCCGCAGCCGCCAGGACGCGCTGCGCACCCGCTCGAACCGGAAGTCCGCATGGTCGGCGCCGAGCGCACGCGCGCGTGCCAGGGCGGCGTCGGCGAGGGCCCGCAACGGCAGTGCCGTGAAACTTTCGTCGATGCTGTGAGGCACCTGGGTATCTCCCTGTGGTCGTCGCCTGTGATGGCTCCGATCATGTCGCGCGAGCGGACCCCGGGACCACAGCTTTCCGGCCCGCTCCGGCAACTTTCTGTAGAAACCCCACAGCCAGTCCCGTGACGCGCTGTCGGTGCCCTGATGTCCGAGCGCGTCGGCGTACCGATAGGTTTCGAGGGAAGCCGCCTGCCTTCCAGGTCTCGGGCGGTGTGTCAAGACCCCTACGGAAAGGGTGATCCGTTGAGCCGCTCGGTTCTCGTCACCGGAGGCAACCGAGGCATCGGCCTCGCCATCGCCCGCGCGTTCGCCGACGCCGGCGACAAGGTCGCGATCACATACCGGTCGGGGGAGCCGCCGGCCGGCTTCTTGGCCGTCAAGTGCGACATCACCGACTCGGAGCAGGTGGAGCAGGCCTACAAGGAGATCGAGGCCGAGCACGGCCCGGTCGAGGTCCTGATCGCCAACGCCGGCGTCACCAAGGACCAGCTCCTGATGCGCATGACCGAGGAGGACTTCACCTCGGTCCTGGACACCAACCTCACCGGCACCTTCCGCGTCGTCAAGCGCGCCAACCGCGCCATGCTGCGGGCCCGCAAGGGCCGGGTCGTGCTCATCTCCTCCGTGGTCGGGCTGCTCGGCTCCGCGGGACAGGCCAACTACGCCGCCTCCAAGGCCGGCCTGGTGGGCTTCGCGCGTTCCCTCGCCCGTGAGCTGGGGTCGCGCAACATCACCTTCAACGTCGTCGCGCCGGGCTTCGTCGACACCGACATGACGCAGGCGCTGACCGACGAGCAGCGTGCGGGCATCGTCTCGCAGGTGCCGCTCGGCCGGTACGCGCAGCCCGACGAGATCGCCGCGACGGTGCGGTTCCTCGCCTCGGACGACGCCTCGTACATCACTGGAGCCGTCATCCCCGTAGACGGCGGACTGGGAATGGGTCACTGATCACCATGAGCGGAATTCTCGAGGGCAAGCGCGTCCTGATCACCGGTGTGCTGATGGAGTCCTCCATCGCCTTCCACGCCGCCAAGCTGGCCCAGGAGCAGGGCGCGGAGATCATCCTGACCGCGTTCCCGCGGCCCACGCTGACCGAGCGCATCGCCAGGAAGCTCCCCAAGCCCACCAAGGTCATCGAGCTGGACGTGACCAACGACGAGCACCTGGGCCGGCTGGCCGACGTCGTCGGCGAGGAGCTGGGCGGCCTCGACGGCGTCGTGCACTCCATCGGCTTCGCCCCGCAGGACGCCCTCGGCGGCAACTTCCTCAACACGCCGTTCGAGTCGGTCGCCACGGCCATGCACGTCTCGGCGTTCTCCCTGAAGTCGCTCACCATGGCCTGCCTGCCGCTGATGCAGAACGGCGGCTCCGTCGTCGGCCTCACCTTCGACGCGCAGTACGCCTGGCCGCAGTACGACTGGATGGGCCCGGCCAAGGCCGCCCTGGAGGCCACCAGCCGCTACATGGCGCGTGACCTGGGCAAGCAGAACATCCGCTGCAACCTCGTCTCCGCGGGCCCCCTCGCCTCGATGGCCGCGAAGTCCATCCCGGGCTTCGGCGACCTGGCCGCCGTGTGGGACACCCGCTCCCCGCTCGAGTGGGACCTCAAGGACCCCGATCCGGCCGGGCGCGGCATCGTCGCCCTGCTGAGCGACTGGTTCCCGAAGACCACCGGCGAGATCATCCACGTGGACGGCGGCCTGCACGCCATCGGCGCCTGATCCCCGGCCACCTCGTCGACGCCCCGCCGCCCGCCTCGCGCGGGGAGCGGGGCGTCACCCGTTCGGCGCACCCGGCCGGGCGGCGGAGCGGCCACGCACCGCACTCTGAAGTGCGCGTCCGTCAAGCGTCTCCCTCCCCAGCCCGGCCGAGGAGGTCCCTTTGTGCGCCTGTTCCGCAGCGTGGCCCCAGTGACCGTCGCCGTCTGCCTCGTCCTGTCCCTGCCGAACGACGCGCGGCCCCACGCGCGCGTACCGGCACGGCACGCCGCCGTCGTCACGGAGGAACCGCTCGGCGCGGAGTGCCGGATCAGCGTGGAGGGGTCCCGGGTCACCGCCTACTGCCACAACCCCGACGCCGCCACGGACCGGGTACGCCTGCACATCGAGTGCGCACGCTGGTGGGACCTGGACACCGACGGCGCCCCCGCCGACGTGGGCCCCGCCGTGACCGTACGGCTGACCGGGCGCTGTTGGAAGGAGGTCGGCGCGGCCTGGGTCAGCCACCAGTTGGTGTGAACCGTCCGGGCCGGCACAGGAAGGGATAGCTCGCCGCCTCGACGGCCGCCGTCTCCGCGTCCCGCGCGCGGATGGCGTCGACCAGCCGCGTGTGGTCCATGTGCGTCTCCGGCGTCAGCTCCTCGCCGACGTCCTCGCGCAGCCAGTCCCGCAGAACCTCGCCGAGATCGGCGTACACGGCGGTCATCGCGTCGTTGTGGGAGGCGGCCATCACCGCCAGGTGGAAGGTCGCGTCCGCCGACACGAAGGCCTCGGCATCCCCCGACTCCCACGCCTCCTCGCGGCGCAGCAGCAGCGCGTCCAGCTGCTTGAGGTCCTTCTCCGTACGCCGCTCGGCGGCCAGCCGTGCCGCGCCCGACTCCAGGGTGGCGCGCAGTTCCGCGATGTGCCGCGGGTCGGCGTCGGCGAAACGGCGGTGCATCACGCCCGCCAGCTCGCTGGTCGCCACCACGTAGGTGCCCGAGCCCTGGCGGATGTCCAGCAGGCCGTTGTGCGCGAGCGCGCGGACGGCCTCGCGGACGGTGTTGCGGGCGACGCCCAGCTGCTCGACCAGCTCAGGCTCCGTCGGGATGCGCGAGCCCACCGGCCACTCGCCCGAGGTGATCTGCGTGCGCAGTGCGGCGATGACCTGCTCGGACAGCGCCGAGCGACGGGGATGGCTCAGGGGCATGGCACACCTTCGCACGGGCCGGGCCGGCAGAGAGCACTCGGGGATGGACAACCAATCATCCCATGATTCTATGATGGGCGACATGGCGAGCAAGGACACCATGCGCATGCGCGACACCGCACCCTCGACCGACGGACCCCCGCCGGCCGGCGGGTCCGCGGACCCCCGGGGGCGCCCGTCGGCCCCGCCGCCCGCCACGCGCGCGTGGGCGACCC
>NZ_MUBA01000148.1 GCF_002154575.1 Streptomyces bobili | reverse complement strand
AGGTGGGGGTGCCGGAGCCCGGGGTGCCGGACGGTGAGGGAGACACGGTGGCCGTCGGGGTCGCGGTGGGCGTCGGGGTCGCGGTGGCCGTCGGGGCGGGCGTCGCGGTCCCGGTCGGCCGGCCGCTCGGTTCGGGGGTCGCTCCGCCGTCGCCCGAGCAGGCGGCGTCGTCGATGAGACAACCGGCCGGGTCGGCGGTGCCGTTGACGACGAAGCCGACGGTGACGGACTCGCCGGCGGCCAGGCCGTCCTTGTCCCAGGCGGGCGGCGTCACCGTGACGTGCTGTCCGCCGACGCTCGACTCGGCGTTCCACAGCGAGCCGAGCTTCGACCCGGCCGGCAGGTCGAACTCCAGCGTCCAGTCGGCCTTCGCGGCGCCGCTGTTGTTCGTGACGACGTACTGCGCGGTGTACCCGGTCGACCAGTCGCTGGTCCTGGTGTACGCGGCTCCGATCCCGGCCGCCTGCGCGGTGCCGGTGAGGAACACGGCGCCACCGCCCACGGCCGCCGCGGCGGCCACGCCCCCGATCAGCTTGGTCCTGGTTCTGACGGTGCGCCGGTGGGTGCTCATCACGTGCCCTGCCTTCACTGCTCACGGGGGTGGGGTGCGGCAGCACGCTAGCGCTCACGAAACGGGCAAAGCGCCTGACAGGGACAGGGGTTGGGGATCTTAGGGCGCGCTTAAGGAAGGGATCGGGACCGGTTAAAGGTGACGGCCCGTCCGCCTTGCCGACGTCTTCGCACCGAGCCCCTGTGCCCCCGGCGCTCCGGCTCCCGCCCGTCGAGCTGGATCCAGATCCGCACCTCGGTGCCGCCCAGCACGGACGAGCCGATGCGTACGTCCCCGCCCGTCGACTCCGCGAGCCGGCGCACGATGTCCAGTCCGAGCCCGGTCGACCCGGCGCTCCCCGAACCCCTGCCGCGGGCCATCGCCGCCCGGGGGTCGGGTATGCCGGGGCCCGCGTCCGAGACGAGGACGATCACGGCGTCCTCGCCGTTGTGCAGGTCGACGGCGAAGGCGGTGCCCTCCGGGGTGTGCCGGAAGACGTTGCCGAGCAGGGCGTCCAGGGCGGCGACGAGGTCGGCGCGGACCACGGGTATGCGCACGGGCCGGTCGGCGCCGGCCACCCGCACCTTGCGGCCCTCGTCCTCGGCGAGCGCCGACCAGAACGCCATCCGCTCCCGGAGCACCTCGGCGGCGTCGCATCCCGCGCCCGGTCCGGCGGCCGCGGTCTGCGGCTTGGCCTCGCGGGCGGTGCGGATGATGGTGTCGACCTCGCCCTCCAGCTGGGCGACCGCCGCGCGGGTCTGCTCGGCGGCCGGGGAGTCCCCGAGCGAGGCCGCGTTGAGCCGCAGCACGGTCAGGGGGGTGCGCAGCCGGTGGGAGAGGTCGGCGGCCAGCTCCCTTTCGTTCGCCAGGAGTTGGACGACCTGGTCGGCCATCGAGTTGAAGGCGACCGCCGCCAGCCGCAGTTCGCTCGGCCCTTCCTCGGGTACGCGTGAGCCCAGCTTTCCCTCCCCCAGTTCGTGCGCTCCCTCGACGAGCCGACGGGCGGGCTGCACCATGCGCACGCCCAGCCGGTCGGCGACGGCCACCGAGCCGACGACCAGTGCGGCGCCGACCGCGGCGAGCACCGCCCAGGCCGTCCCCACCCCGTTGCTGACCTCTGACTCGGGGACGTACACCTCGACGATGGCGGTGCCGAGGCTGAGCGCGACGGGCTGGAGCAGGGCGGAGCCGCCGGGGACCTCGGCGGTGGAGGCGCGGCCCAGCTCGCGGACGGCCGCGATGTCGGCGGCGGTGGCACGCTGCCGGCCGAGGTCGAGGGCGGGCCGGCCGCCGTCGGCCGGGAGGTGCACGGCCATGCCGTCGTCGGAGCCGGCGGCCGCGACGACCCGCTCCAGCTGGTCGCGGTCGGTGGTGATGGACAGGGCGGGGACCACGACGGCGGCCTCCCGCTCGGCGTTGGAGAAGGCGCGGTCGCGGGCCATCTCCTTGATGACCAGACCGAGCGGCACGGCGAAGGCGACCACGACCATCGTGGTGACCGCCAGACACACCTTGACCAGGGCCCACCTCATCGCGGCGGCTCCCCGGCGGGCGGCGCGGCGGGCGGCTCCAGCTTCACGCCGACGCCGCGCAGGGTGTGCAGATAGCGCGGGCGGGCCGCCGTCTCGCCCAGTTTCCGGCGCAGCCAGGACAGATGGACGTCGATGGTCTGGTCGTCGCCGTAGGACTGCTGCCAGACCTCGGCGAGCAGTTCGCGGCGCGGGACGACGACGCCGGGGCGGCCGGCGAGGAAGGCGAGCAGGTCGAACTCGCGGCGGGTGAGGTCGAGGCGGGCGCCGTCCAGTTCGGCCTGGCGGCGCAACGGGTCGACGGTCAGGCCGCCGACGCGCAGCACGCTGGACGGCGGTCCCTCACCGGCGCCGGAGCGGGAGCGGCGCAGCACGGCCGCCATGCGCGCGGAGAGGTGCTCCACCGAGAACGGCTTCGTCAGATAGTCGTCCGCGCCCGCGTTGAGCAGCCGGACGATCTCCGTCTCGTCGTCGCGGGCGGTGGCGATGATGACGGGTACGTCGGTGATGCCGCGGAGCATCTTCAGGGCCTCGGAGCCGTCCAGGTCCGGCAGTCCGAGGTCCAGGACGACCACGTCGAAGCGGAAATGGGCGACCTCGCGCAGCGCCTCCAGCGCCGTACCGACGCTGCGCACGGTGTGCGAGGCGTCGGTGAGGTGCCGGATGAGCGCCGAGCGGACGAACTGGTCGTCCTCGACCACGAGAACACTTGCCATGCGCGGCAACCTACGCCATGCGGCCGAGGCCGATCCGGGCCTGTGGACAACTCCGTGTCTGTGGACAACCGGTGGGGCATCGGCGGGACATCGGTGGCACATCCGTGCGACACCGGTGCGGCGGGTGAGGCAGGATGGCCCGCGATGCGCAGAGGACTCGTACACGTACTGGCCTGGACGCTCGCCACGGGCGCGGCGGTCACGCTGTCGTGGTGGGGTGTCCACACGGTCATGGCGGGCACGGCGTACGACCCGCCGCGTGCCCTGCCGCTGACGGCGGGCGACGCGAAGGCGCAGCGGTCGGAGCCACCGACGGCCTCGGCCACGAGCCGCCCGGCGCCGACACGGACGCCGACGCCACCGCCGTCCCGGCCGTCCTCCTCGCCCTCATCTCCCTCCTCGCCCGCACTGCCCTCCGCATCCCCCACCACCCGCAGCCCGGCGGCTGCCGGCGGCCCGTCCGGTCAGGTCAAGAGCTACGACACCGACGGCGGGCGGGTGGTGTTCGACCTGGGGAAGACCTCGGCGTCCCTCGTCTCGGCCACGCCGGGCGCGGGCTGGTCGATGCAGGTGTGGAAGACGCAGTCGTGGATCCGGGTGGAGTTCGCCTCGGGCGCGGACCGCGTGTCGGTGTTCTGCACCTGGCACGACGGACCGCCGCGGGTGGAGGTCGGCACGTACTGAGCAGGCCCAGGCCCTGCCGGCCTAGCGGAAGACCGACGGCGGCGGGGCCGGTGACGCGACCGCCGAGGCGTCGACGACCACCGCGGCCCCGCCGGTGAAGTCGGTGAGCTCCTTGCCGTGCTCGACGCCGCCGGGGTGCGGGTCGGAGGCTGCCCTGCGGGTGAGTTCGGCGGTCGGCAGAGGCAAGTCGGAGGCGACCAGGACGGCGTTGCCGAAGCGCTTGCCGCGCAGCACGGTGGGGTCGGCGACCAGGGCGAGTTCGGGGAAGCGGGCGGCGGCGGTGGCTATCTGGCCGCGCAGATGCGCGAGCGGGGGGCCGTCGGCGAGGTTGGCGGCGTAGAAGCCGCCGGGCTTGAGGGCCCTGCGGACCTCGTCGAGGAACTCGGTGGAGGTCAGGTGCGCGGGGGTGCGTGCCCCGCTGAACACATCGGCGATGACGAGGTCGGCCCATCCGTCCGGCACCTTGCCGAGCCCTTCGCGCGCGTCGGTGGACCGCACGCGGATGCGGGCGCCGGGGTCCAGGGGCAGCTCGCGGCGGACCAGTCGGACGAGGCTCGCGTCGCGTTCGACGATCTGCTGGGTGGAGCGGGGGCGGGTGGCGGCGACGTACCGGGCGAGGGTGAAGGCACCGCCGCCGAGGTGCAGGACGTGCAGCGGCCGGCCGGCCGGGGCGGCGAGGTCGATGACGTGGCCGAGCCGGCGCTGGTACTCGAAGGCGAGGTGGCCGGGGTCGTCGAGGTCCACGTGCGACTGGGGCGCCCCGTCGATGAGCAGCGTCCAGGCCCGTGCCCGGTCGCGGTCCGGGAGGAGCTGGGCGAGCCCGCCGTCGACGGTCTCGCTGACGGTCGCGTCGCTGTCGCGTTCGCGCCGGGAGTTCCTGGACCTTGCCATGAGGGCATTTTCGCAGGGGGCGAGCGGTGCCGCTTACCGGCCTGCGCCCGTCGGACGCGCCGTACGCCGACGGGCGCATGCCGACGGCCGTCCGCCGGGCGATGAGCCGTGCCGCCGCCGCTACCGGCAGCTGTCCGCCGCCTCGATGAGCCGTGCCGCTTCCCCCAACGCCCGCTGGAGCACGGCCGGGTCCGTGGCGAGGTCGGCCTCGCCGGGCGGGAGCAGCCAGTCCGAGCCCTCGACGGGCGGCTCGGGGGCGAGTCCGACCTCGCGGAGGACCCCGCCGTCGGTCTCCGTACAGGTGCTGCCCGGGACGTCCCAGGCGGCGGCGGTGCCCGGCGGGACCAGGAAGGCGAGGGTGTCGTGTCCGTCGTCGTGGAGTACGGGCCCGACCGCGTCGCCTGCCCCGCGGCGCAGGATGTCGACCGCCTCCAGCCCCTGCCGGGTCGGCACGGTCACCAGATCGCAGGCCGTCCCCGACGACACGAGGGGATCGTCGCTCCGGCTGGTCTCCACTCCCGGCCTCCCTCACGCGGTCACTGTGCAAGTCCACCGGGTTCAACGCGGCAGAACGTCAACGGCTACGCGGAAGTCCGCCGCAAAGGATGGCAGTTCATGGCAGATCGCGGATGAGATATCCGGTTTGTAGCCAAACACTGCGTGGCGGACCAACCACAGAAGGTACGTTCATGCCCGCCGGAACCAGGGCGACCACACCGCATATCGGTCAACTCATACTGATTCCGGCATGGTTCGACGGTTCGCACGAGAGGACCCGGCCATGGCGTCGTCACTGGTGACCCCACCCCGGCCCGACCGGCCGGCACGGCCCAATCTCGCCTTCCGGCGGCTGCGCGGACAGCGCTCGCCGGCCGAGTTCGCCGCACTGGTGCGGCGGGCCGCGCGCGAGATCGGGGAGCGGGTGAGCTGCGACGCGCGCTATGTCGGCCGGGTCGAGGCGGGGGAGATCCGCTGCCCCAACTACGCGTACGAACGGGTGTTCCTGCACATGTTCCCCGGCCGCACGCTCACCGATCTGGGGTTCGCGCCCCGCTCGTCCGTCCGCGGGCGGGGGGCGCGCGCACCCGAGGACGCGCCGGACGCCCACCCCCCGGTCCGGGAGCGGCCCGCGGGTGACGCGCCGGAGGCCGGTGAGACGCACGGGGCGTACGAGCCGTATGACACGCAGGACCCGTACGACACGCACCACAACGACGAGGAGAGCGACGTGCTGCGTCGCGCATTCATGACCGGCGGAGGAGCCACCGTGGCCGCCGCCTCCATGGGCCCGCTGGGGCTCACCCTGGACGCGTCCGCGGCCGGACGCCCCGTGCGGCGCGCCGGGACGGGCGAGGCGAGCGCCCTGGAAGAGGCGGTCCGCCGGATCCGGCTGCTGGACGACCGGCACGGCGCCGACGGGCTCTACCGGCGCGCGGCGACACCGCTGCGCGCCGCGTACGCGCTGCTGGACGCCGGAGCGGTACGGCAGGCGACCGCCGACCGGCTGCACTCGGGCGCGGGGGAACTGGCCATCTCCGTGGGCTGGCTGGCACACGACTCGGGCCGGTTCGACGACGCCCGCTCGCACTACGCGGAGGCGCTCGCGACCGCCCGGATGACCGGCGACCACGCACTGGAGGCGCACGCCTTCTGCAACACGGCGTTCCTCGCGCGCGACGCCGGCCGCCCGCGCGAGGCCGTCCGGGCGGCCCAGGCCGCACAGCGGGTCGCCCGCCCGCTCGGCTCCGACCGGCTGATGTCGCTGCTCGCGCTGCGCGAGGCGGGCGGCTGGGCCGGGCTCGCCGACCGCACCGGCTGCGAGCAGGCCCTCGCGCGCGCCCACGCCCTGTACGAGCGAGGCCCCTCGGACGCCGACCCCGAGTGGATGAGCTTCTACGGCGAGGCCGAGCTGGAGGGCCTGGAGGCGCAGTGCTGGTCCACGCTCGGGGACTGGCCGCGGGCGGCCCGGCACGCGCGGCGGGCGGCGCAGCTCCAGGACCCCCACTTCACGCGGAACATCGCGCTCTACACCGCCGAGCTGGCGGACGACCTCGCGCGCGGGGGACGGCCCGACGAGGCGGCGACGGCCGGGATGCGAGTGCTGGATCTCCTGGACCAGGTCCAGTCGTCGCGGATCCAGACGATGCTCGCGGGCACCGCCCGGGTACTGCTCCCCCACCGCCGGGCCTCCGGCGTGGCCGAGTTCCTGGAACGGCACGCCTCGGCCCCGCGCAAGGCCTGAGCAGCTCGTGCTCGGTCCGGCTAGCCCGCCAGGTGCCCCAGGTCGTTCCAGCTCTCGATCGCGGGGTCCCCGTACGCCCAGCCCAATACGGACAGCGACGTCGGATTGAGGCGTATGCGGGCCGCGAAGTCCAGCGGGAGGCCCAGCCAGCGGGCCCCTATCGAGCGCAGGATGTGCCCGTGGGCGAACACCAGCACGTCCCGGTCCGCGGACCGGGCCCACGCGACGACCTCGTCCGCGCGCGCGGTGACCTCCGCGAGGCTCTCCCCCTGCGGCACCCCGTCGCGCCAGATGAGCCACCCCGGCCGGGCGGCCTGGATCTCGGCGGGGGTCAGACCCTCGTAGGCGCCGTAGTGGAACTCCATCAGCGTGTCCCACGGTGTGGCCCGCTCGCCGAAGCCGGCGAGTTCGCACGTCTCCCGCGCGCGGGCCAGCGGACTGGTGCGCACCTCGACGTCGGGAAGGCCGTCGAACGGCGCCCGGTGCAGCCGCTCGCCGAGCAGCTTGGCGCCGCGCCGGCCCTCCTCCAGCAGGGGGACGTCGGTCCTGCCGGTGTGCTTGCCGGACAGCGACCACTGCGTCTGTCCGTGCCGGGCCAGCAGGATGCGCGGTGCCATGAGAACCCTTCCGGGGGAATGCGGGGGCGGAACACCTCCATCATCGCGCACCCTGAACGGGGGCAACCCGGGGGGCGATCTCAGCGTCTTTGACTGCCGGGGGCGTACGGAATCGGGCGCCTGCACAGGCCGTAAAGTGGCACCTCCGTGCCATCGGCGCCGCAGCTACACGAAGGGGGAGGCGATCGGATGCCGCAGACCGAGACACCAGGCATCGAGGCGGCTCCGCCCAGGCTGCGCTGGTGGACGGAACTGCCGTTGATCGTGCTGGTGTACGCCTGCTACTCCGCGGGCCGGCTCCTCGCGCGGGGCGATGTCACCACTGCCGTCGACCACGGGCTGGCGATCCTGCGGATCGAGAAGCTCCTGTACATCAATGCCGAGCACCCGCTGAACCGGCTGTTCAGGACCGAGGCGTGGATCGGCGTGCCGGCCGACTTCTGGTACGCGTCGCTGCACTACATGGTCACCCCCGTGATCCTGGTCTGGCTGTTCCGCACCCGGGCCGTGCAGTACCGGGCCGCCCGCACCTGGCTGATGACGTCGACGTTCATAGGCCTGATCGGCTTCACCCTGCTGCCCACCTGCCCGCCCCGGCTGCTGTCGGCGGACCACGGCTTCGTGGACACGATGGCCCAGTACAGCTCGTACGGCTGGTGGGGTGGCGAGGCGAGCGCCCCGCGCGGGCTCGGCGGCATGACCAACCAGTACGCGGCCATGCCGAGCCTGCACGTCGGCTGGGCCCTGTGGTGCGGAGTGATGCTGTGGCGGCACGGCGGCACCCGGGCGGCGAAGACCGCCGGTGTCGTCTACCCGCTGGTGACGACGATCGTGGTGATGGGCACCGCGAACCACTACTTCCTCGACGCCGTCGCGGGCGCGGCCGTGATGGGCGCGGGACTGCTGCTGGCCCCGCTGGTGACACGCCGTGCGAACCGGGTCGCGGGCTGGATGGCGGGACGGTTCCCGTTCGTCCCGGTGGCCGCTCGGAGCGCGGAGACCTCGATTGTCAGTGCCGGATGCCAGACTTCCGCGGGTGAGCGAATTCCACGGCAGCGCGAGTCACGGTTCGGGCCCGGAGCCGAGCCGGGTGCCACCCCCTCGGAAGCGGGGGACGGCGCTCCGGCAGCGGCTCGCTGACCTGCGCGGGCCCGACGTACCGGCCAAGGCGCTGGACGCGCGGGCCCTCGCGGCGCTCGCCGCGAACCCGGGATGCAGCCGGCGCGCGCTCCTCGACGGCGCCGGCGTGAACAAGGCGGCACTGGCCGACGCCCTGGGCTCGCCCTCGGCGTTCGGCCAGTCCCAGTTCGCCCTCACGCGCGGCAACGCGTTCGAGGCGAAGGTGAAGGCCGACGGCGGCGCCGACCTGCTGCGCCTGGTGCACGAGAAACTCGACCCACGCGCGCAGCCGCCCACCGGGGCGAGCGTCCCGGACCTGTCCGCGATCGGCCCCGAGGGCCGTACGGCGCGGACCGCTCTGGCACTGCGCGAGGCCGGACAGGCGCCCGGCACCTGGACCCTCCTCGACCATCCGATGCTCGCCCTGGACGTCGCCGGCTCCCCGGCCTTCCTGGAGCCGGACGCGGTCGTGGTGCACCCGGACGGCACCTGGTCGGTCGTGGAGATCAAGTCGTTCCCCCTGCTGGACGGCTCGGCGGACCCGGCGAAGGTCGGCGCCGCCGCCCGCCAGGCCGCCGTGTACGTGCTGGCACTGGAGGCCGTCGCCGCCCGGCTCGACCCCGCGCCGCGCGTACGTCACCGCGTCCTGCTGGTCTGTCCCAAGGACTTCTCCAACCTGCCCGCCGCGTCCGCCGTGGACATCCGCAAGCAGCGCGCGGTCACCCACCGCCAGCTGGCCCGGCTCACCCGCATCGAGGAGATCGCCGACGCCCTCCCGGACGGCACCTGCTTCTCGCCCGAGCTGCCCCCCGAGCAGCTCACGGCGGCCGTCGAGGCCGTCCCCGCGGCCTATGCGCCCGAGTGCCTGGCCGCCTGCGAGCTGGCGTTCCACTGCCGCGACCGTTCCCGCGCCGCCGGCACGGTCACCGCTCTGGGCCGCACCGTCCGCGCCGAGCTGGGCGGGCTGACCACGGTCGGGGACGTACTGGCCGCCGCGCGCGGCGAGGCCGGCGACCCCGACGACCCGGCGGTGGCCGCCCTGCGCCGGGCGGCCCGACTGCGCGAAGAGGCCCTGGGGGCGATGTGTCGCTGATCGCCACCCTCGCCCGCCTCGAGGCCGTCACCACCGGCCGCGCCCGGCCCACCGCCACCGTCCGCCACCGGCACCTGTCCGAGCGGCCGCTGGTCTTCGTGCCGCTGACCACCGCCGGTGAGGCCGGCGCCCCGCTCGGCGCCCTCGTCGGCACCGACCGGGACGCGCCCCGGCTGCTCGTCGTGGCGCAGCCGCGCGACCGCGACCTGCGGTTCGCGTTCCTCGCCGAGCTGGCCGACATCGTCCTCCCGTACATCGACTCCCACGCCGACGCCGTCGAGGCCGCCGAGCGCAGTGAGACCGACCCGGAGACCGGCAAACGCGTCAAGGTCGAGGTCGAGCTGTGCTCCGACGCGCCCCAGCTGATCGTCCCGAGCCGCGCGGGCGTGGAGTACGTCCGCCTCCTGGGCCGCTCGATGCGTTTTCGCCGTACGGCCGAGCAGGACCCGGAGACGCCGTATCCGGCGCCGCCGCGCGTGCCGCTGCTCGGGCGGTGGCTGACACACTTCGGGGAGCGGTCGCGGGTGCCCGGTTCCTCACTGCTGCTGGCGCTCACCGAGGTGCTGGGCCGGCACTGGGCGACCGGCCAGTCCAGCCTGGAGGACCAGCACCTGGGGGCGCTGCTCGCCTGGATCGCCCCGCCCGAGGGAGCGACCGGCGCCGAGGCGGCACTGCGCGCCGAGCTGGCGCGCGACGGCCGGGGCCAGCTGCTGTGCCCGCCGGCCGGCCCGGCGACCGACCCCGCGTTCGACAACAAGCTGCTCGCCCCGGCCATCGAGCGCTACGACCGCGCGCGTACCGCGCTGGCCGCCGCCGAGGACGGCCTCCAGGCCGACGACCGGCTGGGCGAGCTGACCGCCGCCGAGCGGGCCATCCGCGAACTCGTGCTGAGCCGGACCCTGCCCACCTGGGAGAAGGTGTGGCAGGGCCTCGACCTGCTGCGGGAGCTGCCCGAAGGGGCGCACGTCGAGGAGCGGTGGACGCGCGACCGCTGGTCGTTCACCGGCCACCGCGACCGGGTCGTGGCCGGCGAGCCCCCGCAGCCGCGCCGCGACGACGCGGTGACCGCAGCCAACAAGCTGGCCACCCGCGAGCGGGAGCAGGGCCGGCTGGACGCGCAGGAGGCCCTCGACGATCCGCTGGTGATGGCGGGGCGGCGCCTCGCCGGGGAGGCGTTCACGGGCGAGGTCGTCGACGTGGTCATGGCGTACAGCGAGGGCAAGCGGCCGAGCCCGCGCCCGCTGGTCACCGTCCGCACGGACGACCGGCCGCATCTCGGGGAGCGGGCCAAGGTGTTCCGGTCGCTGGGCGCGAAGCCGCAGGCGGCGGAGTTCGTGCGGCGGGACGGACCTGACGCGGCGGACGGCCCTGAGGAGGAGTGCCTGCTGGTGCTGCGGATCGTCGACAAGATGGGCCGCGGCAAGGAGCCGGAGGAGGGGTCCGTGCCCGAGAAGGGCGACCGGGTCTGCTTCACCTTGTTCGAGCAGGAGCAGCGCGGCGGCGCGAAGCTGCCCGACCCGGAGGACACGCCGTGGACGCACGGCGGGCCGCCCGGGGAACCTGTGCCCGAGACCGCCGATTCCGTCACCGAGGAGGACACGCTGTGACCACCGAGGCCGCCTTCGACGCCGGGACCGCCGCCACCCGCGCCACCGACGCGATCCTGCGCGACACGCTGCACGGCACCGCGCGCGGGGTCGTCGTCGACTCCCCGCCCGGCGCCGGAAAGTCCACGCTCGTCGTCCGCGCCGCGCTGGAACTGGCGGACGCGGGCCGCCCGCTGATGGTCGTCGCGCAGACCAACGCGCAGGTCGACGACCTGGTGCTGCGGCTCGCCGAGAAGAACCCCGAGCTGCCGGTGGGCCGCCTGCACAGCAGTGACACCGACGCCTACGACAAGACGCTGGACGGCCTGGCGAACGTACGGAAGTCGGCGAAGGCCGGCGACCTGGCCGGGCT
>NZ_MUBA01000147.1 GCF_002154575.1 Streptomyces bobili | reverse complement strand
GGGTGGGTGGAGCAGGTCGGGTGAGAGGGGGTCCGGGGCGAAGCCCCGTGACCCCCTCTCACCACCCGTGGGCTAGCGCCCCGCCAGCAGCACCCGGTGCATCGGCGTGTCCAGGAGAGCGACCCGCCGCAGACCCGCGTCCGCCAGCCACTGGTCGTAGTCGTGGACGGTGTACGCGTCCCCGCCGCCCGTCGCCAGCATCGACGCCGCGAACAACCGGAAGAACCTGTTCTGCACGTTCCCGGAGCCGGCCTCCTCGTCGACGATGTGGTCGACGATCGCGATGAGCCCGCCTTCGCCGAGCCCCTTCGCCGTCTTCAGCAGCAGCTCGTGCGCCGACTCCGGCGTCTGGAGGTGGAAGATGTTGACGAACAGCGCGAGGTCCGTCCCGTTGCCCCAGTCGTCGTTCCAGAAGTCCGCCGTGAGCGGCGAGAACCGCTCGCTGACGCCCAGCCGCTCCGCCTGCTCGGCGGCGATGGCGGTGATCCGGGGGGCGTCCAGTCCGCGTGCGGTGAGCTGCGGGAACGCCTGGAGCAGCAGGTGGCTGTAGATGCCGGTGCCGCAGCCGACGTCGAGGAGGACGGCCTCGGTGTCGTCGCCCCAGCCGCGCTCGCGCAGCGCGTCGGCGAGGACGGAGACGACGGGCGGGGCCCAGAAGTTGATGCCGCGGGCGAGGGAGGTGTAGTCCTCCTCGGATATCTGGTTGACCTGCTGTCCGCCGTGCTCGCCGCGGGCCCCGCCGCGGACGTTGTCGGCGAGGTGCCGCCAGGCCTGCCAGGCGACGTTGCGGTCGTGGGTGATCTTTCCGGCGAGGCTGTAGAGCCCGTCGGGGGCGAACACTCCGCGCAGGGAGGCGGGCAGGGTGTAGACGGCCTGGCCGTCGCCGCCGCGTTCACGTCCGACGATGTCGTAGGCGTGCAGTCCGTCGAGGAGGACGCGGGTGGCGCGCAGGTCGGTGCCGAGGGTCTCGGCGAGGCCGGCCGCGGTGGCGGGGCCGTCGGTGAGGGTGGCGAAGACGCCGAGGTCCTGGGCGGCTTCGATGACCCCGGGCGCCCACATGCCGATGAGGTGCTCGTAGACGCGGTGGGTGGCGCGGGCGCCGTCGTCGTCGGCGGGCAGCAGGCTGGTGTCGACGAGCGGGGTGTGGTTGGCGGTGGCCTTGGGCGTGAGATCGACGGGCGCGGTCATGGCAGGTCTACTCCCGGTCTGGGGTGGTGGGGTGAGGTCGGTGGAGCGGGCGGTCACACGACGATCCCGCCGTCGATCCGGAGCACGGCGCCGGTGATGTACGAGGCCTTGTCGGAGGCGAGGAAGGCGATGGATTCGGCGACTTCCTCGGCGCTGCCGAAGCGGCCGAGCGGTACGGCGGCGAGGGTGCGGGCGCGCTGTTCCTCGGTGAAGGCCCCGGCGGTCATGTCGGTTTCGATCATGCCGGGGGCGACGGCGTTGACGCGGATGCCGAAGCGGGCGGCTTCCTTGGCGAGGGCGCAGGTCAGGCCGATGATTCCGGCCTTGGACGCCGAGTAGTTGCCCTGTCCGGGGTTGCCGGCGCCGGAGACGCTGGACAGGGTGATGATGACGCCGGACCTCCGTTTGACCATGGGGAAGAGGGCGGCCCGGCAGAGGTGGGCGGTGCCGTCGAGGTTGGTGTCGATGACGTCCTGCCAGTCCTGGTCGGACATGAGCAGGAGGGGGCGGTCGCGGGTGATGCCGGCGGAGGCGACGGCGACGGCGACGGGCCCCAGCTCGTTCTCGGTGCGGGCGACCCAGTCGCGTACGGCGCGGGCGTCGACGACGTCGAGCCGCTGAGCGAGCCGGCGCACGCCGAGTTCGTCCAGTTCCTTGCAGAGGCTGCTCGCGGCCTCCTCGTCGGAGCGGTAGGCGAAGCTGATGTCGTACCCGTCCTGGGCGAGCCGCAGGGCGGTGGCCCGCCCGATGCCGCGCGAGCCTCCGCTGATCAGTGCGGTCCCGACGGCGTTCCCGGCGCCACTCCCCGCGGCGGTCCCGGCAGCGCTGCGGGCATCCGCCCCGGCACGGCTCCCCGCGCCGGCGTTCTCCGTGCTCGCCGTGTTCTCCGTGCTCACGGCGCCTCCCCGAGGAGCCGTACGACCGCGCAGGCGACCGAGCCGTCGCGGTCGACGGAGGTGATCACGGCCGGTCTGCCGTGGGCCTCGGGCCTGCGCCGGGCGGTGGCGAGGAGTGCGGCGAGCTGGAAGGCGGCGGAGGCGCCCGCGGTGTCGCCGATGCGGTCGTGGACGTCGACGCGGGTGGCGGCTTCGGCGCCGAACAGCCGCCGCAGCAGGGCGGTTTCGACGTGTCCGACGCGTCCGGTGAGTCCGCCGCCGACGGCCGCCCACACCTCGGACGGCTCGACGCCGGCGGCGGCGAGGGCGTCGCGGACGGACGACTCGGCCGTGCTGGCGAGTTCGTCGTCGACGTCCACGCGGATGTCCACGGCGAGGAGTTCGGCCAGAGCGGTGCGACCGGCCGGTATGCCATTGCCCGGCTCGACCAGGAGGAGCGCGCAGCCCTCCCCGAGCGGTCCGGCGCTCTCGTCGGCGCCCCGGGTGTGGTGCTCGATCCAGGAGCGGGACGGCGAGTACTCCTCGACGGCGCCGACGAGGACCCGTTCGGCGCGGCCCGCCGCGAGGAGGCGGCGGGCGTAGCCGAGGGCGATGAGCCCGGTGGGCCGGCCGCCGGCCAGGGTGGTGTTGGGCCCCTGGAGGCCGAACCGGATGGCGCTGGCGGCGGCGGGGCAGTTCATCAGCACGTTCGGCATGAACTGGGCCGGCACGTCGTACGGCTTTTGGCCGGTGAAGGAGGCCATGGCGAAGTCGTGCTGGCTCTGCGCGCTGCCGAGGGTGGTGCCGAGGACCAGCGCGGTGCCGGTGCCGACCGGGACCGGCCGCTCTTCGCGGGAGGCCTCGTCGAAGAGTTCCCGTACGGCGGTGACGGCGAGGCCGGTGGCCCGGTCCATGGTGCGGGTGCCGGCCCGGCCGAGCACCTCGCGCACCTCGAATCCGGGCACCAGGCAGGCCGCTTGGGCCGCGTGGCCTTCGGGGACGGGGACGGCCCGGCCTGCGCCGGAGTCCTCCGTCAGGATGCCCCGCGCGTAGTCGGCGCTCGTCACGCCGTAGGGCGAGACGGCCGACCAGGCGGTGATGAAGTGGCGGTCCGTGGGGACCGCGACGGTCGTCATGATCAGGTCTCCTCGTGTCTGCCGAGGACGACGGCGGCGTTGTTGCCGCCGAACGCCAGGCCGTTGTTGACGACGACCCTGAGGTCGGCTTCGACGGCGTGGTTGGGCACGCAGTCGACGGGGCATTCGGGGTCGGTGGAGCGGTGGTTGACGGTCGGCGGGATGAAGCCGTGGGTCAGCGCGAGCGCCGAGGCCGCTGCCCCGAGGGCGCTGGCGGCGCCCATGGAGTGGCCGAGCATCGACTTCAGGGCGACGGTGCGCGGCGGGCGGTCCCCGAACACCTGGCGGACGGCCCGGATCTCGGTGACGTCGTTGGTGGGGGTGCCGGTGCCGTGGGCCGAGACGAGGTCGACCTCCTCGGGCTTGACGCCCGCGTCGGCCAGCGCGAGCCGCATGACCTGGGCGACGCTGTCCATGTTGGGCGCGGTGGGGTGGTGGGCGTCGCAGTTGAGGCCGTAGCCGAGGAGTTCGGCGTAGACGCGGGCGCCGCGGGCGCGGGCCGAGTCGAGGCTCTCCAGGAGGAGGATGCCCGCACCCTCGGCGGTGAGCAGTCCCTCGCGGTCGGCGTCGAAGGGCCGGCAGCGGTCGGAGGCGACCAGGCCGAGCCGGTGGAACCCGGCGAAGGTCCGCCGGGTCAGGGCGTCCGCCCCGCCGACGAGCGCCCACTCGGCCTCGCCGGAGCGTACGGCGTCGTAGCCGTCGCCGACGGCGTAGTTGCCGGCCGCGCAGGCGGTGCCGAGCACGGAGGGCACCGCGCGGGGCAGCCGCAGTTCCTTGACGACGGCGAGGGCCAGCCGGTGGGCGGCGAGCCGCCCGACGCCGACCGGGTCGAGCCCGGCGGGTTCGGTGCCGTTCGCCTGGGCCTCGACGAGCCGGTCGAGGGCGTCGGCCTCGCCGTCGGTGGTGCCGACGGTGACCAGTCCCGGCCCGCCCCGCAGGTCCGCCGGGTCGAGCCCGGCGTCGCTCACCGCCATGCGGGCGGCGGCGACGGAGAACTGCGTGGCGCGGCCGAGCTGTTCGGCCGGCGTGTGGCGGACCCATGCGGACGGGGTGAAGTCGTGCACCTCGTGGGCGAGCTGCCTGCGGAATCCGGTGCTGTCGAAGCGGGTGATGGGACCCGCCCCGCACCGGCCCTCGCGCAGGCCCCGGGTGAACTCGGTGACGCCGTTGCCGATGCTGGACAGGACCCCGATCCCGGTCAGCACCACACGCCGGGCGGTCATCGCGCCGCGGCCCGGGACAGCACCTCGAGGACGGCCTCGAGGTTGACCATCTTGGGCAGTTCGTCCTGCTCGATCGTCACGCCGAACGTCTTCTCCAGCGTGGACAGCAGCTCGATCGCGGCGAGGGAGTCGGCGCCGTACTCGTCGACGAACAGGCCGGTCGAGGTCAGCTCCTCCTCCAGTTCGAGGGCGTCGGCGACGATCGCTCTCACCTGGGCCTCGACGGTCTCGTCGATGGTGATGGCACTCATGGTGTCGGTTCCTTTCCTGGGTGGTGTGGTGGTGCTTGGTGCGGTGGTGCGCGGTGTGGGGGTGCGCGGTGTGGGGTGGTGCGGTCCGGTCAGCTCGCCTCGGCGAGGCTCCTGGGCCGCAGGTCGGTCCAGTTCCGCTCGATGTGGTCGAGGGCCTCGGCCCGGCCGGTGTCGGTCAGGACGGCCTTCCAGCCGTCGGGTATCTGCGCGAACGCCGGCCACAGGCAGTGCTGGCCTTCCTCGTTGACCAGCACATGGAATGTCCCGGTCTCGTCGTCAAACGGATTTCCCATTACCGTGACGTGTCCCTTCTCTTTCCAAGGACGCGGGCGCACTTATCCCGCGCGGGCATTTCATGGAATCCTCCAGAATTCACATCCGATTACTTCGGATGTCATTCCATGAGGTCGGTCAGCACGCGGGCCACGGCCGCCGCGGGGGCGGCGTCCAGCATTCCGTCGTGGTCGGCGTCCACCTCGTGGCGGACGATCCGGCCGGCGGTGTGGGGGGCCCAGACGGATTCGCCGGTGGCGTGCGTGTCTCCTCGCGTCGCCGCGAAGAAGTGCAGGTCGCCCTGGTGGAGGCGGGGCCGGTGGGTGTCGGCGAGTGTGTCGAGCGCCCGGATGACCCGCAGTAGGCGGGCGTACTGGTCGTCGGTCAGCTCCGCCAGCGCGTCGCCGGCGGCACCGAGCCTGGCACGCAGTTCGCCGCTCAGGAGGGCGTCGTCGGGAACCTCGTCCGGCGACGCTCCCGACGCCTCGCCCACGTCTGCCGGGAATCCGTCGAGGTTCGCCAGCAGGGCGACCTCTTCACCGGATTCCACGAGCTGGCAGGCCATTTCGTGGGCGACCAGTCCGCCGAACGACCAGCCGAGAATATAATACGGGCCGTCCGGCTGAATCTCCACCATTCTTTCGACATATTGTGCGGCCATTTCGGAAACGGATTCCGGCTGCGGGGTGTCGTCCTGGATCCCGCCCGCCTGGAAGGCGTGGACGGGCGTGTCCGGGAGGTGGGCGGCCAGGGCCAGGAAGGGCCAGCCGAGGCCGACCCCGCCGTGCACGCAGAACAGGGGCGGACGGCTCCCGTGCGGGCGGATCGCCAGCACGGGCGCGAAGGCGGCGTCCCCCGAGGTCTCCGATGCGGCCACAGCACCGCCAAGAGCCACGGCGTCCGGCGCGTCAGGCCCGTCCGGCACCTCCGGCGCGTCCAGCGCGGCCAGCGCCGCCGCCGTGCGGTGCACGAACACGTCCGCCGGTGTGAACCGGACCCCTGCCCGCTTCGCCCGGCCCACCAGCCGGATGGAGCGGATGGAGTCCCCGCCGAGGGCGAAGAAGTCGTCGTCGGCGCCCACCTGTTCCACTCCCGTCCCGAGGGTCTCGGCGAAGAGGCGGCACAGCAGTTCCTCGCGCGGGCCGGCCGGTGGGCGGCCACCGGCCGGGGCCGGTGCGGCGGGCGCGGGCAGCCGCGCGCGGTCCACCTTGCCGTTGGGGGTGAGCGGGAGGGTGTCCAGGACGACCAGGGCGGCCGGGATCATGTAGTCGGGCAGCCGGCGGGCCACCTGGGAGCGCAGGTCGGCCGGTTCGGTGCCGCTCGCGGTGACGACGTATCCGGTGAGCCGGTCCTCGTGGACCACCACCGCCGACTGTTCGACGTCCGGGTGGCCGGCCAACGCGGCCTCGATCTCGCCGAGTTCGATGCGGAAGCCGCGGATCTTGACCTGGTGGTCGACCCGGCCGAGGTAGTCGATCGTGCCGTCCGGCCGCTGCCGTACGAGGTCGCCGGTGCGGTACATGCGGGCACCGGACGCGCCGTACGGGTCGGCGACGAAGCGTTCGGCGGTGAGACCCGGACGGCCGTGGTAGCCGCGGGCCAGGCCGATGCCCCCGATGTACAGCTCGCCGGTGGCGCCGGTGGGCACGGGGTGCAGGTCGGGGCCGAGGACGTAGGTGCGGTTGCCGCCGAGGGGGCGGCCGATGGACGGGGTGCCGGTGCCGTCGAGTTCGGTGGCGGTGGACCAGATGGTGGTCTCCGTCGGGCCGTACAGGTTGGTCAGCTTCCGGGTGGCGGCGGCCAGCCGGGCGGCGAGGGCGGGGCTGATGGCCTCGCCGCCGGTCAGCGCGTGCAGGCCCGCGAGGGCCCGCGGGTGCTCGGTGACCAGGGCGTGCCACAGGGTGGGTGTGGCCTGCATGACGGTGGCGCCGGAGCCGGTCAGCAGGGCGGCGAGGGCGTCCGGGTCACGGACGGTGTCGTGCGCGGCAAGGACCAGGCGGGCGCCGGAGATCAGCGGTCCGAACAGTTCCAGGTTGGCGATGTCGAAGCCGAAGGTCGTGACCGCGACGAACCGGTCCTCCTCCCCCAGTTCCAGGCGGGCGCGCAGGTCGGCGAGGAAGTTGGCGAAGGCCGCGAAGGAGATCACCACGCCCTTGGGGCGGCCGGTGGAGCCGGAGGTGTAGATGGTGTAGGCGGCGTCGGCGGGTGCCGGGTCGCCGGTGAAGGCGGGTGCGTCCGGGACGGGTTCGTCCAGGAGGAGCCGCGGTACGGCGTCCAGGGCGGGCAGGCCGCCGGCCACGTCGGTGGTGGTGAGGGCGAGGACGGGTCCCGCGTCCCCGACGACGTACCCGATGCGTTCGGCGGGGTAGGCCGGGTCGATGGGCAGGTAGGCGGCGCCTGCCTTGTGGACGGCGAGGACGGCCACGGCCAGTTCGGCCGAGCGGCGCAGCGCGACGGCGACCAGGCTGCCGGGTCCGGCGCCCCGGGCGCGCAGCGCGCGGGCCAGGTGTTCGGCCTCTTCGTCCAGCTCGCGGTAGGTGAGGGTGCGGTCGTCGGTGACGAGGGCGGTGCGGTCGGGGTGGGCGGCGGCGCGCTGGGCGAACCAGCGGTGCGGCGGGCCGTCGTAGGAGTGGGCGGGGGTCCGGTTCCACTCCGTCAGGAGGGTCTCGCGTTCGCCGGGCAGCAGGGCCGGGACGGTGCTGAGGGGCCGGCCGGGGTCGGTGGTCAGGGCGTCGAGGAGGTGGGCGAACCGGTCGGCGAGGCGTCGGGCGGTGTCCTCGGTGAAGAGGTCGGCGCTGAACTCCAGCCGTCCGGCGAGCCCGGCGGGCGCGCCCGCGGTGTCCTGTTCCTCGGCGAGGTCGAAGGCGAGGTCGAAGCGGGCGCCGCCGGTTGCCGCCGCACCGAACTCGACGTGCAGGCCGGGGAGTTCGAGGTCGGGCCGGGTGTTGTTGTGCAGGGCGAGCAGGGTCTGGAAGAGGGGGTGGCGGGCGAGGGAGCGGGTCGGGGCGAGGGCCTCGACGAGCTTCTCGAAGGGCACGTCCTGGTGGGCGTACGCGGCGAGGTCGGTGGTGCGGACGCGGTCGACGAGGTCGGTGAAGGTGGGGTCGCCGGAGACGTCGGTGCGCAGGACGAGGGTGTTGACGAAGAAGCCGACCAGGTCGTCCAGGGCCTCGTCGGTGCGGCCGGCGACCGGGGTGCCGAGCGGCACGTCCTGGCCGGCGCCCAGTTTGGCGTAGAGGGCGGCGAGGGCCGCCTGGAGGACCATGAAGAGGCTGGCGCCCGAGCGGGCGGCGAGGGCGGCGGCCCGGCGGTGGGTCGCGGCGGGGACGGTGAAGCCGACGGTGGCGCCCCGGTAGGAGGCGACCGCGGGCCGGGGCCGGTCGGCGGGCAGCTGGAGTTCGTCCGGCAGCCCGTCCAGGGCCTTGCGCCAGAAGCCGAGCTGCTCGGCCGCGAGGCTGCCCGGGTCGTCCTCGTCGCCGAGCAGGTCCCGCTGCCACAGCGCGTAGTCCGGGTACTGCACGGGCAGCGGCGTGAACCGGGGCGCCGTGCCGTCGAGCCGGGCCCGGTAGGCGGTGCCGAGGTCGCGGGCGAGGACGGCGTTGGACCAGCCGTCGGCGGCGATGTGGTGGATGACGACGGCGAGCAGGTGCTCCTCGTCCCCGACCGTCGACAGACCGGCCCGCAAAGGGAGTTCGGTGGCCAGGTCGAAGCCGCGGGCGACGAACTCCCCGAGGTCGCCGACGGCGGCGAGCGGCACCTCGGCCGTTTCCAGCACCCGCTGGTAGGGCTCGCCGTCCGCCTCGGGGAAGACGGTGCGCAGCGCCTCGTGCCGGGCGACCACGTCGTTCAGGGCCGCCTGGAGGACCTTCCGGTCCAGCGGCCCGGTGAGCCGCAGCGTCCACGGCAGGTGGTAGGCACCGGCCGTCCCCTCCAGCCGGTTGAGCACCCACATCCGCCGCTGGGCGTACGACAGCGGCGGCCTCGTAGGCCGTACGGCCGGGGCGAGAGCCGGGCGGGCCGCCCCGGCCGTGCGGAGGCTGGCGGCGAGGCGGGCCGGGGTGGGCTCCTCGAAGACCAGCGCCATCGGCAGTTCCGCGCCGAGCAGCGCGCGGACGCGGCTGATCAGGCGGGTCGCGAGCAGGGAGTGGCCGCCCAGGTCGAAGAAGTCGTCGTCGGCGCCGACCCGTTCGACGCCGAGGACGTCGGCGAAGGCCTGGCAGAGCGCGGCCTCCTGCGGGGTGCGCGGCTCACGGCCGGCGACCCCGGCGAGGTCGGGGGCGGGCAGCGCCTTGCGGTCCACCTTGCCGTTCGAGGTCAGCGGCAGCGCGGGCAGGATGACGAACGCGGCCGGAACCATGTACTCGGGCAGCAGCGCGGCCAGTTCCCGCTTCACGCGCGCGGGGTCGGCCGTGCCGGCGAGGTGGGCGGCGAGGCGGGCGGTGCCGGTCTCGCCGAAGACGGTGACCACGGCGTCCGCGACCCCGGGCAGGGTCCGCAGGACGGCCTCGATCTCGCCCAGTTCGACGCGGTGGCCGCGCACCTTCACCTGGTGGTCGCGCCGCTCCAGGAACTCCAGCCGGCCGTCCGCATGGCGGATCACCCAGTCGCCGGTGCGGTACATGCGGGCGCCGGGCGTCCCGGCGAACGGGTCGGCCACGAACACCGCCCCGGTGCGGCCGGCGTCGTCCAGGTAGCCGCGCCCGACCCCGCGTCCGCCGACGTACAGCTCCCCCGGCACTCCGGCGGGCACCGGACGCAGGGCGTCGTCGAGGACGTACAGGCCGGTCTCGCGCACGGCCCGCCCGATGGGCGCCCGTACGTCGCCGAGGCCGGTGGCGTCGGTGATGAGGGCGTGGGTGACGTCGTCGGAGCATTCGGTGGGGCCGTAGGCGTTGACCAGGGGGATGGCGGGGAAGCGGGCGAGCCAGCGGCGGCACAGGTCGGCGGGCAGGGCCTCGCCGGTGACGACCAGCTGGCGCAGCGAGGCGAGGACGGGCGGGCGGGCGCCCGCGTCCCAGGCGTCGAGCGCGGCCCGCAGCAGCGAGGGGACGACCTCCAGGACGGTGACCGCCTCGGTGTCCGCGAGCCCGAACAGGGCCTGCGGGTCGGCGGCCGTGGACCGTCCCACGACCCGCAGCCGGCCTCCGCTCACCAAGGCGGCCAGCATCTGCCACACGGAGATGTCGAAGGTCACCGGCGCGTTGTGCACGAGCACGGTGTCCTCGTCGAGGCCGAGGTCCTCCGCCTTGGCGAGGAGGTGGTTGACCATGCCGTCCCGGTGCACCATGGCGCCCTTGGGCCGCCCGGTGGAGCCGGAGGTGAAGATGACGTAGGCCAGGTCGAGCGGTCCGCCGGGCGCCTCCGGCAGGGGCGCGGAGGGCAGGGCGGCGACGGGGGTGACGGGCAGGTCCGTCCCGGTGGCGGCCAGCACCTCGCGGGCCGCGCCCTCGTGCGCCGCGTCGACGAGCAGGTGCCGTACGCCCGCGTCCTCGACCAGGGAGGCGCTGCGGGCCGTCGGGGCGTGGATGTCGAGGGGGACCCAGGCGGCGCCGGCGGCGAGGGTGCCGAGGACGGCGGCGACGAAGTCCTGTCCGGGGGCGGCGAGGACGCCCACCAGGGAGCCGGGGCCGACGCCCGCGCCGGTGAGGTGGGCGGCGATACCCCCTGCGCGTCCGGCCAGGCCGGCGTAGGTGAGGCGGCCGTGGTCGTCGGTGACGGCCTCGGCGTCGGGCCGGGCGGCGGACAGCTCGCGCAGCCGGGCGACGACGTCCGTGAAGGTGTCCCCGCCGGACGGCACGGGCAGGTCGAGCACGTCCTCGCCCGGCAGCAGCGTGCCGATCCGGCCGGACGGCGTCTCCGGTTCGGTGAGCGCCGACCGCAGCACCTTCTCCAGGCGGGCCACCACGTCGGCCGCGTCGGCGGCGGTGTACCTGCCGGGGTCGTAGGACACCGTCAGCTTCAGCCGGTCGCCGGGGATCGCCATGAGGCTCAGCGGGTAGTGCGTGGCGTCCTTGGCCTCCAGGCCGGTGACGGCGAGGCCGGGGACCGGGTCGCGCAGGGCGGCCGGGTCCAGCGGGTAGTTCTCGAAGACGAGCACGGTGTCGTACAGCTCGCCCAGGCCCACCGCCCGCTGGATGCGGGCGGCGCCCAGGTGCTGGTGGGGCAGGAGCGCGGCCTGCCGCTCCTGGAGCCGGCCGAGGATCTCGGGGAACGTGGCGTACGGGTCCAGCGTCACCCGCACCGGGACGGTGTTGATGAACAGGCCGACCATCGACTCGACGCCGGGCAGCTCCGGCGGGCGGCCGGAGACCGTGGAGCCGAAGACGATGTCGGCGCGCCCGGTGAGGGTGCCCAGGACGGTCGCCCAGGCGCCCTGCACGACGGTGTTGAGGGTGAGTCCGCGTTCCTTCGCCCAGGCGGTGAGGCCGGCGGTGAAACCGGCCGGGAGGTCGAGGACGTGGTGGTCGGGCAGCCGGGAGCCGTCCGTGCCGCCGGGTGCGACGAGGGTGGCCTCGGTGAGCCCGTCCAGCGCCTCCCGCCAGGCGGCCTCGGCGCCGGCGTCGTCCTGCCGGGCGAGATGGGCGAGGTAGGTCTTGTACGGGGTGACGGGCGGCAGCGGGGCCGCCGGGTCGCCGTACAGGGTGAACAGTTCGCTGATGATGACGGGCATCGACCAGCCGTCGAAGAGGATCTGGTGGGCTGTCAGGACGAAGCGGTACGACGTCTCGCCGGTGCGGATCAGGCGGAACCGGAGCAGCGGCGGGCGGGCCATGTCGAAGGGCCGCAGGCGGTCCTCGTCGGTCAGCTTCCCGATCCGGTCCGCGTCGTCGGCGTGGTCCTCCTGCCAGGGCAGGGCGATCGTGCGCGGTACGAGCTGGACGGGGTCGCCGTTGTCGCGGTAGCGGAAGCCCGCCTTCAGGTGCGGGTGGCGGTCGAGGAACCGCTCGGCGGCGGCCTTCAGGCGCGCCCCGTCCAGCGGCCCGGACAGGTCCAGGACCAGCTGCACGGTGTAGACGTCCCGCTCCCGCCGCCCGGAGACCGCGTGGAAGAGCAGGCCTTCCTGGAGCGGGGTGAGCGGCAGGACGTCGCTCAGGTTGGATCTTCCGCGTGTCACAGGGAGGCCCCCCAGTCGTCCATCTCGTTCTCGAATGCGTCCAGTTCGTCCTGGCTCAGGGCGATCAGGTCCACGTCGCTGGGCGTGTGGCCGCCCGCGTCGGGGTTCTGTGCGTGGGCGACGAGCGCGCGCAGCGCCCGGAACCAGCCCTCGGCGACGTCGGCGGCGTCCGCCTCGTCGAGCAGCTCGCCCGGCCAGGTCCATACGGCGGTCAGGCGCGGCCCGTCCGGTCCGTCCTCGGTGAGGGCGTTGAGGCCGAGCGTGTGCGGCAGCGCGAGCCCGGGGTCGGCGCCCGCCGCGATGAGCGGGGACTCCTCGGTGGTCGCCCAGTCCGCGTCGCGCGGGGCGGGCAGCCGGCCCAGGTAGTTGAAGCCGAGCTGCGGGGTGTGCTCCAGGCCGGGCAGGGCGGCGATCCGGTGCAGCACGCCGAAGCCGAGGCCGTGGTCGGGCACGGCCCGCAGCTGTTCCTTGACCTGCTTGAGGACGCGTCCCGCCGAGGGCCCGCCGGCCCACACCTCCGCCCAGTCCGGGGCGCCGAGGTCGACGCGCAGCGGGTAGGTGGTGGTGAACCAGCCGACCGTGCGGCCGAGGTCGATGCCGTCGGCGATCTCCTCGCGGCCGTGGCCCTCCATCTCGATCAGCACGGCCGCCGCGTCGTCGCGGGTGCGGCGCCGCCAGTCGGCGACGGCCAGCGCGTAGGCGGTGACCAGGACGTCGTTGATCTCGGCGTGGAAGGCGGCGGGCACCTCGGTGAGGACCGCGCGGGTCGTCCCGGTGTCCAGGGTGTGGCGCAGGGTGCGGGCGGTGGCGTGGGTGTCGCGCGCCGGGTCGAGGGGCCGTCCGCCGAGCGCCGGGTCGGGGGTGGCCAGCGTCCGCTGCCACAACTCGCCCTCAGCTGCCCGCTGTTCGGAGGCGGCCTCCTCGGCGAGGAGTCCGGCCCAGTGGCGTACGGAGGTGCCGACCGGCTCCAGTTCGGCCGGAACGCCCGCCACGGCCGCCTCGTGGGCGCGGGCCAGGTCGTCCAGGAGGATGCGCCAGGAGACGCCGTCGCAGACCAGGTGGTGCAGGGTCAGGACGAGCCGGCCGGGGCGGTCGGCGCCCGCGTCGAGCCAGGTCGCGCGGAGCATGGTGCCCTCCCGCGGGTCGAGGCGTGCGGCGTCGGCCGACGCGGCCCGCCGTACGGCGTCCGCGAGGGCGGGGCCGTCCAGCCGGGCCACGTTCTCGCGGGCCAGCAGCCAGGGCGCGTTGACCGCTCCCGGTTCGCGCACCTTCGGCGTCCAGGTGCCGTCCTCGTCGAGGAGCGTCATCCGCAGGGCGTCGTGGTGGTCGATCACCGTCTGCAGGGCGGTGGCGAGGCTGGCGCGGGTGGCGCCGGCCGGGGTGCGGACGGCGACGGCCTGGCGGAAGGCGTCGTAGGGGCCGTCGAGGGCGTGCAGCCAGCGCATGATCGGTGTGGGCGCGAAGGTGCCGATGCCGTCGTCGGTGCCGCGTACGACCTGCTCCTCCACCGGGCGGGCGACCACGGCGAGCCCGGCGGGCGTGCGGTGCAGGAAGACGTCCTGCGCGGTGAGCAGCAGGCCTGCCGCGCGGGCCCGGCCGACGAGCTGGATGGAGCTGATGGAGTCGCCGCCCAGGTCGAAGAACCCGGCGTCGGCGCCGACCTCGTCGAGGCCGAGCACCTCGGCGAAGACCGCGCACAGCGCCCTTTCCTGTTCGTTGACGGGGGCCCGGCCGCGGGTGGCGTCGGTGTAGTCGGGGGCGGGCAGGGCGCGCCGGTCGAGCTTGCCGTTGGTGGTGAGCGGCAGGCCGTCCAGGGTGACGACGGCGGCCGGGACCATGTAGTCGGGCAGTCGCCCGGCCACATGGCTGCGCAGGGTCGCCGGGGGTGCTGCCGGGCCGGCCGCCGGGACGACGTAGGCGACGAGGCGTTTGTCGCCGGGGCGGTCCTCGCGGACCACGACCGCGGCCCGGTCCACCTGCGGGTGGGCGGCCAACGCGGCCTCCACCTCGGCGAGTTCGATGCGGAAGCCGCGCAGTTTGACCTGGTCGTCGGCGCGGCCCACGTAGTCGAGGGTGCCGTCGGCGCGGCGGCGCACGAGGTCGCCGGTGCGGTACATGCGGGCCCCGTACGGGCCGTACGGGTCGGTGACGAACCGCTGGGCGGTCAGGTCGGGGCGGCCGAGGTAGCCGTGCGCGAGGCTCGCGCCGCCGACGTACAGCTCGCCGGTGACGCCGGCCGGGACGGGCCGCAGGTCGTCGTCGAGGACGTGCACGACCGTGCCGGCCAGCGGGGTGCCGATGGGCGGCCTGCCGCCGGGCACGAGCGGGTCGCTGACGGTCGCGCAGACCGTCGTCTCCGTCGGGCCGTAGGCGTTGAGCAGGGTGGTGTGCGCGGCCCACTTCTCCACCAGGGCGGGCGGGCAGGCCTCCCCCGCCGTGATCACGGTGATCCCGGACGGCACCGGCCGGTCCTCCGGCCATGCCGCGAGCACGGCGGGCGGCAGGCATACGACGTCGATGCCGGCGTCGGTGAGGTACGCGGCGAGCGGGTCGCCGGGCGCCCGCTGGTCCTCCGTGGCCAGGACCAGGACGGCGCCGGTGACCAGGGCGGTCAGCATCTCCCAGGCCGCGGCGTCGAAGCTGAGCGAGGCGAACTGGAGCAGCCGGGTCCCTTCGCGCACCCCGAACCGTGCGGCCTGCGCGGTCAGCGCGGTCGCCGAGGCGTGCCCGACGACGACGCCCTTGGGGCGGCCGGTGGAGCCGGAGGTGTAGATGACGTACGCCGGGTCGCCGGGCATCGGACCGTGCTCGGGGGCGCGGGTCGGCCGCGCCGCGAGGTCGGCGAGGGTGGTGCCGGCGTCCAGCACGAGCGGCTCGGGGGCGCTCGCGGGGACCCGGCCGGCGACGGCGGCCGTGGTCAGTACGGCGGCGGGGCGGGCGTCGTCGAGGACGTACGCGATCCGCTCGTCCGGGTAGGCCGGGTCGATGGGCAGGTAGGCGGCTCCGGCGGCCAGCACCGCGAGGACCGCGGTGACGGTGTCCGCCGAGCGGTCCGCCATCAGCGCCACGACCTGGCCGGGACGCACACCCCGTTCCACCAGCAGGTGCGCGAGGCGGTGTGCCCGGTCGGCGAGGTCGCCGTAGGACACGGTGGTGCCGTCGGGCAGCGCGAGGGCCGGGCGGTGCGGGTCGGTGGCGGCGCGGACGGCGAACAGGCGGGCGATGGTGGTGGGTTCGGGTGCCGGGACCGCGGAGCCGTTCCACTCGCCGAACAGCCGCTCCCGCTCGGCGGGCAGCAGGGCGTCGAAGCCGCTGAGCGCGGTGTCCGGCCGCTCGGTGAGGGCGTGCAGGAAGGTCACCAGGCGGGCGGCGACCGACTCGGCGCTCTCGTGGGTGAACAGGTCGGCGCTGTACTCCAGCAGACCCGCGATGCCGTCGGGGCGGCCTTGGCCGTCCTGCTCCTCGGTGAGTTCGAAGGCCAGGTCGAAGCGGGCGGTGCCGGTGGGGATGGCGGTCGTCTCGGCACGGGTGCCGGGCAGGGCGAGGTCGGTCGCCGTGTTGTTCTGGAGCGCCAGGAGCACCTGGAAGAGGGGCTGGCGGGCCAGTGAGCGCTCGGGGTTGAGGGCCTCGACGAGCCATTCGAAGGGCACGTCCTGGTGGGCGTAGGCGGCCAGGTCGGTGGTGCGGGCGCGGCCGATCAGCTCGCGGAAGGTGGGGTCGCCGGACACGTCGGTGCGCAGCACCAGCGTGTTCACGAAGAATCCGACCTGCCGTTCCAGGGCCGCGTCGGTGCGGCCCGCGACGGGGGTGCCGAGCGGGATGTCGGTGCCGGCGCCGAGCTTGCGCAGCAGGGCGGCGAGCGCGGCCTGGAGCACCATGAAGACGCTGGCGCCGGTGGCGCGGGCGAGCGCGGTGACCGCCTCGTGCAGCTCCCGGTCGAGGCGGAAGGCGATCTGGCCGCCGCGGTGACCGGGCAGGGCGGGGCGCGGGAAGTCGGCCGGCAGCTCCAGTTCGTCGGGTGTCCCCGCGAGTTCGGCGCGCCAGAAGTCGAGCTGGCGGGCGGCGAGCGAGCCGGGGTCGGCGCTGTCGCCGAGCAGCTCGCGCTGCCACAGCGTGTAGTCGGCGTACTGCACGTCGAGCGGCGCCCAGCCGGGGGCGTGGCCCGCGGCGCGTGCCGTGTACGCGGTGCGCAGGTCCTCGGCGAGCGGCAGCACCGACCAGCCGTCGCCGGCGATGTGGTGCAGCACCACCAGCAGCACGTGCTCCTGGTCCGCGAGGGTGAAGAGTTCGGCGCGCAGCGGCAGGTCGGCGGCGAGGTCGAAGGGGCGTACGGCCCGTTCGGCGAGGACCGCGTCGAGGTCACCGGCGGCGACCTCGGTGACGGGGAGGCCGAAGGGGCTGTTCCGGGCGGGCAGGACGACCTGGACGGCCCGGCCGCCCCGTTCGGGGAAGACGGTGCGCAGCGACTCGTGGTGGTCGACGACGTCCCCGAGGGCCGCGGCGAGCGCCTCGTGGTCGAGGGGGCCGGTCAGCCGTACGGCGCGCGGCAGGTGGTAGCCGACGGCCGCGTCCGCGTCGAGCCGGTCCAGGAACCACAGGCGCTGCTGGGCGAAGGACAGCGGCAGTTCGGCGGGCCGCTCCTGTGCGGTGACGGCGGGGCGCGCGGCCCCGGCTCCGTCCCCGGCTTCGGTGAGGTGTCCGGCGAGTGCGGCGACGGTGGGGGCCTCGAAGAGGACCCGGACGGCGAGTTCGGCGCCGAGCAGCACCCGGATCCGGCTGATCGCACGGGTCGCGAGCAGCGAGTGGCCGCCGAACTCGAAGAAGTCGTCGTCGATGCCGATCTGTTCGACGCCGAGGACCTCCGCGAACACCGCGCACAGCACCTGCTCCTGCGGGGTGCGGGGGCGGCGTCCTGTCTGCGCGGCGGTGAGGTCGGGCGCGGGCAGCGCCTTGCGGTCGACCTTGCCGTTGGCGGTGAGCGGCAGCCGGTCCAGGACCACGAAGGCGGCCGGGACCATGTAGTCGGGCAGGGTGGTGGACAGTTCTGCCTTCACCTCGGCGACGTCGACGTCGCCGGTGACGAACGCGGCCAGCCGGGTCGATCCCGCGCTGTCCACGGCGACGTCGACGGCCGCGTCGGTGACACCGGTGACGCCGCGCAACGCGGCCTCGACCTCGCCGAGTTCGATGCGGTGACCGCGGATCTTGACCTGGTGGTCGACGCGCTCCAGGAACTCCAGGCGGCCGTCCGTGCGGTGCCGTACGCGGTCGCCGGTGCGGTACATGCGGGCACCCGGCTCCGGCGCGAACGGGTCGGCGACGAACACGGCCGAGGTGCGGCGCGAGTCGTCCAGGTAGCCGCGGCCCACGCCGACCCCGCCGACGTACAGCTCGCCGGGCGCGCCCACGGGCACGGGGCGCAGGCCGTCGCCGAGGACGTACAGGCGGGTGTTACGGATCGCGGAGCCGATCGGGGTGTGGACGTCGCCGAGGTCGGCCTCGGAGCGGATGAAGGCGTGGGTGACGTCGTCGGAGGCCTCGGTCGGGCCGTAGGCGTTGACCAGCGGCACGTCGGGGAAGAGCGCGAACCAGCGGCGGCACAGGTCGGCGGGCAGCGCCTCGCCGGTGACGACGAGTTGGCGCAGGGAGCCCAGCCGGGGGCGGGCGGCGCCGCTGTCCCAGTCGTCGACGGCCGCCCGCAGCAGCGAGGGCACGACCTCCAGGACGGTGATGGCCTCCTCGTCGACCAGCGCGAACAGGCCCTGCGGGTCGGTGGCCAGCGCGCGCGGCACGACCCGGGTACGACCGCCGGCCACCAGCGCGGCGAGCATCTGCCACACGGAGATGTCGAAGGTGACGGGCGCGTTGTGCACCAGGATGTCGTCGGGCGTCAGCGCGAGGTCCTCCACCTTGGCGAGCAGGTGGTTGACCATGCCGGCCCGGTGCACCATGGCGCCCTTGGGGCGGCCGGTGGAACCGGACGTGAAGATCACGTAGGCCAGGTCGTCGCCCGCGCCCGCGGCCGGTACGGCAGCCGTCGGAGCGTCGCCGCGCTCTCCTCCCTCGCGGACGTCCCGTACGTCGTGGAGTTCCACGATCTTGGGCCAGTGGGCGCCGGCCGCGAGGAGCTGATGGGCGTAGCCCTCGCGGGCGGGGCTGAACAGCAGGGCGTCTGCGCCGCTGTCGGCGAGCAGGGCGGCCCCGCGGGCGACAGGCGCGTGTACGTCGAGCGGGATCCAGGCGGCGCCCGTGGCGAGCACCCCGAGGACGGCGGCGACGAACTGCGTCCCGGGATCGGCGGCCAGCGCCACCAGCGACCCGGTGGTCACCCCGGCCCCGGCCAGCCGCTGGCTCACCTCGTCGGCCCGCGCGCACAGTCCGGCGTACGTCAGCCGTACGGTGCCGTCGTCCACGGCGATCGCGTCCGGGTTCGCGGCGGCCAGCTCGCGCACCCGCTCCACCACGTCGGTGAAGCCGCCGGTGCGGACGGTGGCGTTCCAGTCCTCCAGGACGAGCTGCCGCTCGGCGGGCAGCGTGACGTCGAGCCGGCCCAGCGGCAGCGCGGCCGGGGCGAGCGCGAAGCTCTCCAGGTGGCCGAGCAGCCGCTCGCCGTGCGCGGCGAGTTCCTCGTCGGTGAACAGGCCCGGATTGGCGTCGAGGCGCAGCGTCCAGCGGCCGTCGGGCGCGTCCAGGTAGATGAGCTGGAGTGCCGGCACGGGCCCGGTGGACAGGTTGTGCAGCCGGCCGGTGCACTCGCCGAAGACCAGATCGGCTCCCGACTCCAGCACGTTGACGGTCGGCCCGTACGACAGTTCCGCGTCCCCGGCGAGACCCAGCTCGCGGCGCAGCCGGTCGCCGCGGTAGCCCTGGTGGCGCAGGGTGGTGCGCAGTGCGGCGGCGGTGAGTTCCAGCAGGCCGTCGCGGGTCAGCGCGGGGGTGACGTCCAGCGGCAGCGGCAGGAAGTTGGCGCGCATGCCGGGGACCGTGCGGGCCGTCGGCGTGGTCCTGGCCGGCACGGGCAGCGTCAGCAGCACCCGGCTGCCGCCGGTGACCCGGGCCAGGTAGGAGGCGGTGGCCGCGACCAGCGCGGCGGGAAGGGTGACCCGGCCCTCCCAGGCGACCCGCTCCAGCCGGGTCACGGTCGCTGCGGGAACGGGGGAAGTCCACCTCAGCGTGTGCCGTGCCCGTAGCGGGCGGCGCGGGGAGAGCCGGGTCGGCTCGGGGGTGTCCGCGAACCGGCCGGCCCAGAAGCGGGCGTCCCGTTCGTGCTTCGCGGAGTCGAGATAGGCCTGCTCGTCGTCGACGAGGACCCGCAGCGGCGGCAGCGGCTCGCCGTCGGCCGTGCCGGCGTACAGCTCCGCGAACCGCCGGTAGAACGGGGCGCGGCTGAAGCCGTCCAGCAGGATGTGGTTGGCCGACACGTAGAAGCGGTGGTGGTCGTCGGCGATCCGGTGCAGCTGCCACCGTACGGCGCCGTCGGCCAGCGAGGACGGCAGCGCCAGGTCCTCGGCCATCATGCGGCGCGAGACGGCGTCCGGGTCGGCCTCGGCGCGCAGGTCGCGCACCGCGACGCCGGGCGTGGTCAGCGGGGCGGTGGGGTCGGCGGGGTCGGCCCGGTCCAGGGTGCCCTCGCGGACCTCCCAGGTGAACTCCCGGATCGACTGCACGGCTTCGCCGTCCCGCTCGGTGAACACCGCGCGCAGGGCGTCGGTCTCGGCGAGCAGGCCGTGCCAGGCCGCCGCGAAGCGGGCCGGGTCCAGGGGTCCGTGCAGGTCCAGGTGGTCGGCCATGGTGAAGACCGGGTTGCCGGGGTCGAGCTGCTGGGCGTACCACATCTCCCGCTGCGCGAGCGAGAGCGGCAGTTCGAGGCTGAACGACTCGCTCATCGTTGATTCACTCCAGAAGTGGCGGGGGTCGGCCCGGTCCCCAGGCCGAACTCGTCGAGGCCGTAGATGTCCTGGACCCAGTTGCTCTGGTAGATCGTGTCCAGGTAGCGATCACCGAGGTCGGGGGAGATGGCCACGGCGGTGACGTCCTCCCCCGGCCGGTGCTCGGCGAGCCAGCGCACCGCGCCGTTGACGACCGTGCCGGTCGAGCCGCCGAAGAGGAATCCGCTGCGTGCCAGCTGGTGGCAGGTGCGGATGGTGTCGATCTCCGGCACGAGCACCATGTCGTCGACGTAGGACTCGTCGAAGAGGGCCGGCCGTACGCCGGCGCCCAGGCCGGGGATCATGCGGGCGCCCGGCGGCCCGCCGAAGGTGACCGAGCCGACGCTGTCGACTCCCACGATCGTCACCTGTGAGCCGGGGCGGTCCTTGAAGTAGCGGGCGCAGCCCATCAGCGTGCCGGTGGTGCCGGCACCGACGAAGAGCAGGTCGAGTCCGGGGAACTGCTTCTCGATGGCGGGAGCGGTGGTGCGGTAGTGCGCCATCCAGTTGTTGGCGTTGGCGTGCTGGTTGAGCCAGAGCACCCGCTCGTCCCCGGAGCACAGGGCCCGTACGTGGTCCAGCCGGGCGCCCAGGAACCCACCCGGGCCGGAGGCCTCGGTGATGACGTGCACCTCACCGCCGAGCGACTCGATGGCCTGGCGGGTCGTCAGGTTCGTGCGGGCGTCGACGACGCAGATGAAGCGATATCCCTTGGCCGCGGCGATCATGCTGAGCGCCAGGCCCAGATTGCCCGACGAGGACTCCACCAGAACGGAGTCCGGTCCCAGCGTGCCGCTGCGCTCGGCCGCGTCGATCATGGAAGCGGCTGCCTTGAGCTTCACCGAGCCGGCGAAGTTGAAGGCCTCGCACTTCAGATAGAGCGGCCATCCGTACAACTGCCGCAGGTCTACGAAGAGGTCTTCCTCGTGGAACTCCTGCGGGGTACCGATGATGGGCACCGTGCCCTACCTCCCCCGTCTTCCCGTGTCAGGACCACTCGGGTTCGCGGTGGAAGCCGCCGAGCCCCTGAAGGATCCCGAGCAGGTCGGCGACCGCTTCACCGACGGCCGGCACCGTGACCGTCGTCGCCGTGCCCGCGCTGAGCGTGTTCGCGGAGGCGGATCCGGCGCCCACCGCCATGGCGGCGACGGCGACGGCGGTGCAGGCTGTGATGCGAAGCATCGATCGCATGACTAATTCCTCGTTTCAACTTTGTCGGATAATTCAGAGAGGCCCGCTCGGAGTTTTTCGGAGAAAGTTTCCGGGGCATCTCGTCGATGCGTTGATTCTTACAACCTGTGACTCCTGGGTTAAGACTTTCGTCTGTCAGGGTCCTGCCGTGACAACGTCATGCCAGATTGATTTCCAGGCTCCGCTAAAAGGGAATTAACCATTCCCCCATGACGTATGGGGGCCCGTCGAAATAGGAGCCAAACATTCCGGGAACCGGGGACGACCAGGGGCGACCGAGGACGACCAGGGGCGGCCAGGGGCGGTCAGTCGCCGGCGGAGTCCCGGATCGCCCAGCCGCGCAGCGACTCCACCCGCAGCGATCGCGTCACGACCCGCCGCGCGGCGGCGTGGGCAGCCGCCTGGGTGGAGGCGGACACGAACAGGACAAGGTCGGCGCCATCGGCACCGACCTCCGCGTAGACGTGCTGGACGCCGTCCTGGGTGCCGGCCACCTCCCGGACGGACCGGCGCAGTTCGCGGTCGTCCAGCGGCCCGGGACCGGGCATCAGACGCACATTAATCATGTACATAGCAAGCTCGCGCAGCTTGGCCGACAATCGGTCAACTTCGGTTGTAATCGCGCCACAGGTGTCTCATTCCGGTCGGACAGCCGGGGCCGTCACTGACGATCTACCTAGCCCGCGGGGACGGGAGAGCGGGAGACTGGTACGTGGTCCGAAGACGTACATAGGGGGCGAAGAGTGTTGCGGATACTCGGGCTGGCATCGGATCCGGAATGTCTGTATCGAGCCATGATCGGGGAACCCCATCTGGATGTGCCGGGGCTCGCCTCGCAACTGGACTGGCCCGTCGAACGGGTCCGGCACGCCCTCGACGAGCTGGCCCGCCTCGCTCTCGTCCGCCCCTCCGGGGACACCACCTGCGAACTCCTCGTCGTCAACCCCGAACTGCGGCTGACCGCGCTGCTCACCCAGGAGGAGGTCCGGCTCGCCGAACGCCAGCAGGCCATCGCCACCAGCCGCCAGGCCGTCACCGAGATCATCGACAGCTACCACAACGCGGTCCGCAACCAGCGCGGACTGGAGGTCGAGCGGATCACCGGCCTGGAGATGATCCGCGCCCGGCTGGAGGAACTGTCCCAGGAATGCGCCGAGGAACTCAGCGCCTTCATCCCGCTCAGCAGACAGCCGGCCGACTCCCGCCGCGCGGTCCGCCCGCTGGACGAGAGCCTGCTGAGCCGGGGCGTCCACATGCGCAGCGTCTATCTGCAGGGTTCGCTCAGCGACCCGGACATGACCACGCACTTCGACTGGCTGACCGACCTCGGCGGACGGGTCCGCACCGTGGCCACGTTGCCCCTGCGGCTGATCATCTTCGACCGGCGGGTCGCCATGGTCCCCTCCGACCCGGAGAACACCGCCTCCGGCGCCCTGCTGTTGCGCGGCAAGGGCCTGGTCTCCGCCCTGTGCTCGCTGTTCGAGCACGTCTGGGAGGCCGCGACACCCTACGGCCAGGAGCCGATCACCGACTCCCGCACCGGCCTGTCCAGCCAGGCCCGCGCCATCCTCAGCCTCCTCGCCCAGGGCTACACGGACGACGTGGTGGCCAGAAAGATCGGAGTCTCGGTGCGCACCTCGCGCCGCATCACGGCCGAACTGATGAGCCAGCTCGGCGCCCGCAGCCGCTTCCAGGCCGGCGTCCTCGCGGGAGAACGCGGCTGGCTGAGAGGCGCGACAGCGGAGAGCGGCACGTCGGACTGACCCGCCAGGACCGCCGAAACCGGCCGCGCGGACGAGGCGGGCCGGCGTGGAGGCGAGGGTGACGCGGACCGGCATGACAACACGGGCGCCGCGGACCGCCGCAGAAGCGGAAGCAGAAGCGGGACGGGCCGCCGCAGAACCGGAATCGGAACGGGCCGCCGCAGAACCAGATGTGGCACGGACCGCCGCAGAACCAGATGTGGCACGGACCGCCGCAGAAGCAGAAGTAGAGCGAACCGCCGTAGCGGCGCGGGCCGCGTGGCCCGCTGTGGAAGCCGAAGCCGCCCCCGGGGGGAGGCGGGTGTCGCGGCTGTGGCGCCGGGCGCCACGACACCCGCCGCTCACCGGGCCGCGGCGGAGCGGAAGGCGCGCAGGGCCAGCGGTACGACGACCGCCAGCAGCACGCCCAGGGTGAGCACCGAGGCCAGTTCCGGATGCCGTACCGGCAGGCTCGCGCCCGCGGAGGCGGGGGCGTTGCCCCACAGCACCCGGCATGCCTCGGCCACCGAGCTGACCGGGTTCCACTCCGCGACCGCCCGCAGCCATCCGGGGAGTCCCCGCAGCGGCATGAAGGAGTTGGAGAGGAACGAGAACAGCACGAGGGCGAGGGCGGTGACGCCGTTGATGGCCTCCATGTTGCGCATGGCGAGACCGATCAGCACGCCCAGCCAGAGCATCGCGTACGTGAATCCGAGAAGCAGCGCGAAACCCGCGACCGCCTCGAAGAACCCGCCGTGGATGCGCCAGCCGACCAGCAGGCCGATGCCCGCCACCGCGCCCATCGCGGCAGCCGCGGTGACCAGATCCGCCACCGTGTAGGCGAAGAGCACCGAGGCCCGCGAGATGGGCATCGACCGGAACCGGTCGGTCAGCCCCGCCCGCAGGTCCGACGCCACCCCGAGCGCGGTGGCGCCCACACAGGCCAGACCGACCTGGGCGAACACGCCGGCCATCACGTAGTCGTGGTACTCGCCGCCCTTGACGCTGATCACACTCGCGAACAGATAGCCGAGGATGACCACCATCGCGATCGGCGTGAGAGAGACCGAGATGATCTTCTCGGGTGTCCGGCGCAGATGCGTCATCTGCCGCCCGGTCAGGGCCAGGACCTCACTCATCGCCGCTCTCCTTGGTCTGCGCACCCGTCCCGGTCAGCTGGAGGAACACCTCGTCGAGCGAGGGCCGCCGCACGGCGAAGTCGGTCACCGGCACCCCGGACCGCTCGAGTTCCGCGGCCGCGCGGGCCACTCCCCCGATGCCGTCCACGAGCCGCACCGCGACCCGCCGGGTCTCCCGGTCGACGACCGGCGCCTCGGACACCGCGCGCCCGAGCGCCGCCGCCGCCGCGTCGAGCGATTCGGAACGCTCGACGGATATCTCCAGCCGCTCGTCACCCACCTTCCGTTTGAGTTCGTCGGCGGTCCCCTCGGCGATCACCCGGCCGGAGCCGAACACGGTGATGCGGTCGGCGAGGAAGTCCGCCTCCTCCAGGTACTGCGTGGTCAGCAGCACGGTGACACCGCGGGCGATCTGCTCGCGCACCTGCTGCCACAGCGTGATCCGGCTCGCCGGGTCGAGCCCGGTGGTCGGCTCGTCGAGGAACAGCACCTGCGGCGAGGCGACGAGACAGGCGGCCAGGTCGAGCCGCCGCCGCATGCCACCGGAGTACGTCTTCGAGGGCCGGCCCGCCGCGTGCTGGAGCCCGAATCCGTCGAGGAGTTCCTCGGCCCGGGTCTGCGCGCCGCGCCGGCCGAGGCCCATCAGCCGGCCGATCAGGACCAGGTTCTCGCGCCCGGTGAGCAGTTCGTCCACGGCCGCGTACTGCCCGGCCAGGCCGATCCTGCGGCGCACTTCGCGCGGCCGGCGCACCACGTCGTATCCGGCCACCGTCGCGCGGCCGGCATCCGGCGCGAGGAGGGTGGCCAGGGTGCGCACCGTGGTCGTCTTCCCCGCGCCGTTCGGGCCGAGCAGTCCGAGCACCGTTCCCGGTGGCACGCTCAGATCGACACCGGCCAGCACTTCGTGATCACCGAATCGCTTTTTCAGCCCTTCGGCTTGAATGGCGAATTCCATGCCCCTCCCCGCCCTCTTCTGGATCTCTCCGAGTGTGTGTGGATTCCCTTTCCGAGGCGTGAAGGTAGCAGGATAAATACCGGCCAGGTGCCCGTAATGTCCGCTATGGCATGGCAGCACTCTGCAGCCGCAACATGCTGCCTCCGCGAGACCTACGAATGCCCGCGAGCGCGCGCCAAGCTTTTTCCCGGAACCCCGCACCCCCCATGCCGCAGGAGAGAAGAAGCGAAATGGCAGCCAAACGGAACCTCGCAGCCGCACTCGGCAGGTGGAGTGCCGAACACCGGAAGACCGCGGTGTTCGGCTGGCTCGTCCTGGTCGTTCTGGTGATGACGCTGGGCAGCTCGGCGGGCCAGGTCAACCTCACCGAGGCCGACTACGGAACCGGCGACTCGGGCCGCGCCGAGCGCATCCTCCAGGACGCCGGACTGACCGAACCCGCCGGTGAACTGATCTACCTCCGCAGCGACGAACTCACCACCGACAGCCCCGCGTTCACCAAGGCCGTCGCCGACACCACCGACGCCCTGGAGGCCACCGGCCTCGTCACCCGGGTCCGCACCCCCGACACCACCCAGCTGGTCTCCGCCGACAAGCACGCCGCGCTCATCCAGTACGACGTCAAGGGCGACCCGGACACCGCGGCGGACCGCGTCCAGCCGGTCATCGACGCCGTGGAGAAGACGGACGCCGCCCACCAGGACGTGACCCTGGGTCAGTACGGCGCCGCCACCGGCCTCAAGGCCATCAACGACAGCCTCGGCGAGGACTTCGTGCGCGCCGAGTACACCGCGCTGCCGGTCTCGCTGGGCATCCTGCTCGCCGTGTTCGGCGCGCTGGTCGCCGCCCTGCTGCCGATCGCGCTCGCCGTGACCGCCTGCGTCGGCGCGATGGGCCTGCTCGCCCTGACCAGCCATGTGGTGCCGGTCGACGGCATGACCAACTCCATGATGTTCCTGATGGGGCTCGCCGTCGGCGTCGACTACTGCCTCTTCTACCTGCGCCGCCAGCGCGAGGAGCGCGAGGCGGGCCGCGACCACGCCACCGCCCTCCAGATCGCCGCGGCCACCTCCGGCCACTCGGTGCTGATCTCCGGCATCACGGTGTGCGTCGCCATGGCCGGCATGTTCCTGTCCGGGCTGACCGTGTTCGAGGGCTTCGCCATCGCCACCATCGAGGTCGTCGTCATCGCCGTCCTCGGCTCCATGACCGTCCTGCCCGCCCTGATGGCCATGCTCGGCGACCGGATCGGCGCCGGCCGCATCCCGTTCCTGGGCCGCCGCCGCGCCCGCCGCGCCGCCGCCGGTTCCGCCGGCTCCGGTTCCGTCGCTCCGCGGCGCGACAGCGTCCTGCTGCGCGGTGTCCTCGCCCGTCCCGCCGTCTTCGCCGTCCTCGCCGTCGCCTTCCTGCTCGCCCTGGCCGCGCCCGCGCTCGGCATGAAGACGGAGAAGCTCGGCACCGACAAGCTGCTGCCCGAGGACAACCCGACCGTGGTCGTCTCCCAGCAGATCGAGAAGGACTTCCCCGGCTCGCCGGCGCCGGCGAGCGTCATCGTCAAGGCCACCGACATCGACTCCGCGGAGATGAAGGCGGCCATCGCCGACTTCCGCGCGAAGGCCGTGGCCTCCGGCCAGACCGGCAAGGCCATCGACGTCACCGTCCACGCGAAGGAGAACATCGCCGAGCTGAGCGTCCCGCTGGCCGGGGACGGCTCCGACGCCACCTCCAAGAAGGCCCTCACCACCCTGCGCGAGACCCTCGTCCCGGACACCGTCGGCAAGGTCGCCGGCACCACCGCCCTGGTCCGCGGCGACCTCGCCTTCTCCGTGGACTACAACGACCAGTTGAAGAAGAGCATCGTCCCGGTCTTCGCCTTCGTCCTCGGCGTGACCTTCCTGCTGATGCTGTTCTCCTTCCGCTCCCCCGTCATCGCCCTCACCTCGATCGTCCTCAACCTGCTCTCGGTGGGCGCCGCGTACGGCGTGATGACGGCCGTCTTCCAGCACGGCTGGGGCGCTTCCCTGGTCGGCACGGAGGGCATCGGCGCGGTCGAGTCCTGGATGCCGCTGTTCGTCTTCGTGGTCCTGTTCGGCCTGTCGATGGACTACCACGTGTTCGTCGTCTCCCGGATCCGCGAGGCCTACGACCGCGGCGCCACCACCCGTGACGCCATCGCGCACGGCATCCGCACCACCGCGGGCGTCGTCACCAGCGCCGGCCTGATCATGGTCGCCGTCTTCGCGGTCTTCGGCACGCTGGAGATGCAGGACTTCAAGCAGCTCGGCGTCGGCCTCGCGGTCGCCGTCCTGCTGGACGCC
>NZ_MUBA01000146.1 GCF_002154575.1 Streptomyces bobili | reverse complement strand
GCCGGCGCCGGCCGCGCCCACGCCCGTGGTGCCCATGGCGATCGCACCGGCGAAGCCGAACATGGACACGAAGCCGGCGACGACCGGCAGCGAGAGCAGCCCGTCGAAGAGACCGTCCAGCACGCCGACGCCGTCGAAGAGCCCTTCGAGGACACCGTCGAAGACGAGGGACAGCACGAGGAGTACGACTCCGACGATGCCGAAACCGAGAAACCAGTTCATCCGCCCTGACCACCCCTCCACCGAGCAACCGTGCCGGCTGGCGCATCGTCACATGGTCGGGGAGGCGTCGGCATTGCCAGGGTCCGGCAATCTTTCACGGATTTTGATGCTGGACTCGGCACGTGCCCACAGATGTCAGGACGGTGACCGAGCCGGTCGGCGAGGAACCCGCCCGGCTCATGGTCACCTACAGGATTGCCGTGGCGCTCCCGCGGTGCTCGCGCACGACCGTGCGTACCGCACCCGGGACCGAGACACGGAACCGGTCCGCGGTTCCTGTCGGCAAGGCCTGTTGCGGTTGTGGTCGAGCGGGGCGCGCGGGCGCTGCACCCGGTGGCCGGGAACGCACCGGCCGGAGCGCCGTGGAGCGAAAGCGGACCTAGGCTGAAATCTGGCGGCTGGAAACCAGCCCTGACGGGGACAGCTGTCCGGACGGAGGCGGAGCGCGTGGACATGGCCGGCAAGCAGGATGTCCGCACTGCCGCGTTCGTGGTGGGCCCGGACGGCGTGGTGAGCGGCTGGAGCGAGAGCGGCCGGCTATTGCTCGGCTGGTCCGTGGAGGACGCCGTCGGGCGCCCCGTGACCGACCTGCTGACCGCTCCCCCACCACCCGGCTTCCCCGGGAGTCACGGCAGCGGCCCCGACCCCACGGGGCTCATCCCCCTGCGCCACCGGGACGGTTCCACGGTGGAGGCTCTGGTGTCGGCTCACCCGCTGTTCGACGCCGACGGCCGGGCGCTGGGCCATGCGATGACCGTCCACCGCTGGGAGCGCCGCCCGGTGATCGCCGACCTGGCCTTCGAACAGTGCCCCTTCGCTCTGGGTGTCTACGACCCTCAGCTGCGGTTCCTCTGGGTCAACGCCTCCGCGTGCCGGGTGATGGCGCACTCCGAGGAGCAAGTGCTCGGTGAGAAGTACCGCGAGCTGTTTCCCGAACTCGACGACAAGGCGTACACCAACCAGCTCTCCGAGGTGGCCAGGACGGGCAGGCCCGCGCGTCTCATCACCGTCTTCCGCCCGCTCGGCAGTGACTACGCCAACGCCTGGGCCACCAGCATGTGGCCCGTCCGCGATTCCGGAGGCAGGATCGGCGCGGTCGCCAACTGGGGATTCGACATGAGCGCCGAGTACTGGGCCCGGCAGCGCCTGCTCATCCTCAACGAGGCCAGCGGCGGCATCGGCCGGACGCTCGACGTGCTCGGCACCGCGCGGGAACTGGCCACGACCCCGGTGCCGGGATTCGCCGACCTCGTCACCGTCGATCTCTTCGACGAGGTTCTGCACGGCGAGGAACCGCCCCTTCCGCCCGCCTCCGCCTCCGGCGAAGCCATCACACTCATCCGCGCCGCACAGCACGGCGCGAAGCAAGACACCGACCAGACTTCCGGGCGTCCGATGCCGGTCGCTCACGCTCCCGGTTCCGTCGCCGCCCGCTGCATGGCCGTCGGCAGGTCCACGGTGCAGCTCGCGGCGGAGCCCGGCCACGGCGGCGAATGGGCCTTCGGACCCGGACTCGCCGCCGATCCGGCCCACTGGCCGCCAGGCAATCCGCTGATCGACGAGTCCATCGCCGCTGAAGGGCTGACCGGCCGGATCACCGTCCCGCTCCGGGCCCGCGGCGCGCTGCTCGGCGTCGTCGTGTTCTCCCGCAGCGACCGGCCGGAGGCCTTCACCGCCGACGACCTGATCCTCGCCGAGGAACTGACCGCGAAGGCAGCCGTCGCCATCGACAACGCCCGTCGGTACTCGCGCGAGCGCACGACCGCGCTGACCCTGCAACGCAGTCTGCTGCTGCAGCGGCTGCCACGTCAGGATGCGGTCGAGGTGGCATCCCGATACCTGCCTGCCGGAACCGGCTCGGAGGTGGGTGGTGACTGGTTCGACGTCATTCCGCTCTCCGGGGCCCGGGTCGCCCTGGTCGTCGGCGATGTGGTCGGCCATGGCCTGCACGCCTCGGCCAGCATGGGCCGGTTGCGCACGGCGGTCCGCACGCTCGCCGACGTCGACCTGCCGCCGGACGAGTTGCTGACCCACCTGGACGACCTGGTCATCCACCTGGCCAGCGACCACCAGCCCGCCGGCCACTTCCAGCCGACCGGCGAGTTCGGGGCCACCTGCCTGTACACCGTCTACGACCCGGTCTCCCGGCGCCTCACCCTGGCGAGCGCCGGTCATCCGCTGCCGCTGATCATCTCCCCGGACGGCACCAGGGCCCTGGCACCCGCGCAGCCGGGACCACCGCTCGGCATCGGTGGGCTGCCCTTCGAGGCGACGGAACTCGAGCTGCCCGAGGGAAGCCTGCTCGCCCTCTACACCGACGGGCTGATCCATGGCCGCGAGCGCGACGTCGACCAGGGGATCGCCGACCTGATGCGGGTCCTGAACCACTCGGCCACTTCGCTGGAGCGCCTCTGCGACACAGTGATGGACGCCGTGCTTCCCGAACGCCGCACCGACGACGCCGCCCTGCTGCTCGCTCGCACTCACGCGCTGGATCCCCAGCATGTCGCCGACTGGGACGTCGTACCCGACTTCGCGCAGGTACCGCGCGCCAGGAAGTTCGCCCTGGACCAGTTGGAGGCCTGGGGACTGGAGGAGACGTCGTTCGTCACCGAACTCGTTGTCAGCGAGCTGGTCACCAACGCCATCAGATACGGCGAGCCCCCGATCAGGCTGCGCCTGATTCGCGACGCCTCCCTGATCTGCGAGGTCTCCGACGCCAGCAACACCGCACCGCACCTGCGCCGGGCGCGCGCCTTCGACGAGGGCGGCCGGGGCCTGCTGCTCGTCGCCCAGCTCACCCAGGGATGGGGTACGCGGCACACCACCGTCGGCAAGACGATCTGGTGCGCGCAGATCCTCGCACAGCCCGAGCCGCGATGAGATCCGGGTTCGGCGGGCCATCACCGGGCCGCCGACAGGGCGGCGACGGCCTGCGGCATGAGCGGGACGGGCGAGGTGGGAGTTGTCGAAGCGCATCGACGCCGACGCTTTTCCTGACGGGCCGTCAATGAACAAGTGACGGAGGTTTTCCTCACGTCGGAGCTCTTGTTCCGCAAGAAATAAGTCCGTTACCTTCCCGTTCCAGGTGAAGCGCTTCGACAGTCTCTGTCTCACGTCTGCGGCGCTGCTCCGCATCACCCGCACCGAGACGGACGCTCCCTGAGCTCCGCCCTGTTGCTCACCCGACGGAAGGACGACCAAGGGTGCCCGGTCAGAACCAGCCCGCCCTCGCCACCAACCCCGTGATCTCCGGCTTCCACCCCGACCCGAGCGTCTGCCGTGTCGGCGACGACTACTACCTCGCCTGCTCCAGCTTCGAGTACTTCCCCGGCGTACCCCTCTTCCACAGCCGTGACCTGGTGCACTGGCGGCAGATCGGCAACGTACTGGACCGGCCGGAGCAGTTGCGTCTGCCGGCCTCCATGCCGTCCTCGGGCGGCATCTACGCCCCCACCTTGCGCCATCACGACGGCCGTTTCTGGCTGATCGTCACCAATGCCCGGGAGGGCGGCGGCAACCTGATCGTCACGGCCACCGACCCGGCCGGACCGTGGTCGGACCCGATCCCGGCACCAGGCGTGCCCGGCATCGATCCGGACCTTGCCTGGGACGAGGACGGAACCTGCTGGTGCACGGTGGCGGGGGTGTCGCAGGTCCGTATCGACCCGTCCACGGGCGAGACGTACGGGAACCCGCGGGCGCTCTGGTCGGGTGGGCCCGGTGCCAAGGCCCCGGAGGCCCCGCACCTGTACCGGATCGGCGACTACTGGTACCTGCTCATCGCCGAGGGTGGCACCGAGCGCGGTCACGGCGTGTCGATCGCCCGAGGCCGTACGCCGACCGGACCGTTCGAACCGTGCCCCGCCAACCCGGTCCTCACCCACCGCGGCACCGACCACCCCGTGCAGAACACCGGGCACGCGGACCTGGTCCAGGCGCCGGACGGCTCCTGGTGGATGGTCTTCCTCGGCGTACGACCGCGCGGCGGCACCCCCGGCTGGCACGTGCTCGGCCGGGAGACCTTCCTGGCTCCCGTGACCTGGGAGCACGGCTGGCCGGTCGTCGGCCAGGTCACTTCGGACCTGTCCGCGCTCCCCTGGCCGCTCTCAACCGCTCCCGTCGAGGAACGGCGCGACGACTTCGGGCTCAGCGAACTCGGGCCGGCCTGGATCTCCGTGCGGGACCGCCCCGCCGAGCTCTGCACCACCAAGGAGCGCCCCGGCTGGCTGACGCTCCGCGCGCGGGGCGGCTCCCTGGACGAGCCCGACGCGGTGTTCGCCGGCCGACGCCAGCAGGATCTCGCCTGCCGCGCACGTACCCTGGTCGACCCGTCCGAGGGGTGCGGCGGCCTCGCCGTCCGGCTGGACGAGCGGCACCACTACGCGATCGAGGCCTCCGGGACGGACGTACGGGTGATCGCGCGCGTCGGCTCCCTGCGCACGGTCGTGGCCGAACGCTCCGTACCCGCCGGGCCCCTGGTCCTCGCCCTCACCATCACGGACCCACCGCCCCCGCACGGACCGTGCACCGGACCCGACGTCGTCTCCCTCGGCATCGAACAACCCGACGGCACGTTCACCGAGTTCGCGGCCCTCGACGGCCGCTACCTGTCGACCGAGGTCGCCGGCGGCTTCACCGGCCGGGTCATCGGCTTGTACGCCACCGCAGGCACCGTCCACTTCGACTGGTTCGACTACGAACCCCTCGGGGGCTGAGCCGGTCCAAGGGGCCGCCGGCACCGCGGATGCCCGTCTGCCGTACTCGGCCTAAACCGGTAGCGAGGGGCGGGGCCGGGCGGCGTCCGGTGCGGGCGACCCCGACGACGCGGTTGGGGGCGCCCCCTCTGGGGGAGTGCGTGCCAGGCGCCGCCCGGCGGACGGGACTTTCGGAGGACGCCCTAGTTCCCCACGAGGCGCCACCGGTTGTCGGCGGTGCCGTTGTCCGAGTCCTGGACTGCGAACGCGCCGACGGCGGTGGAATTGTTCGCGATGGCGAGCAACTTGCCGCTGTGCACGTTGCGGATCTTGTAGGTCCCGTCCCCCTGGTCGAGCAGCGTCCACTTGTGGTCGGCGGTGCCGGTGTCCGACCACTGCAGGACGGTCGCGCCGTCTGTCGTGGCCATGTCCTGGACGCCGAGCACCTTGCCGCTGTTGGCATTGCGGAAGCGGAAGGCGTTTCCGTCGGCGATCATCTGCCAGTCGTGGTCGGCGGTGCCCGAGTCGGACCACTGCAGAGCGCGGGCACCGTCGGCCGTGGACATGTTCTGGACGCCCAGCACGAGACCGCTGCCCACGTTGGCGAGTCGGACGGTGCCGGTGCCGCTGGTGTTCCAGTAGACGGTGTAGTTGTGGCCGTGCGCGTCGTGGAACGGGCCCAGGTTGACGGTGGAGCCGTTGGCGGTGGCGGTGAAGGCGAGCGACCCACTGCTGGTCCGGGTGATGGAGGACGTGTTCAGCGAGGGGAGGGAACCGAGCGAGGAGTTCCCGTAGTTGCCCGACAGGACCACCGGGCCGTAGGTGATCGCGGCGACGTTCGCGTTGTCGTTGGCCGCCCGCATGGCCACCCGCATGGGCAGGCGGACGGTGACCGTGTCACCGGAGGTCCAGGAGCGGGTCAAAGTGGCGTAGCTGCCGGGCGTGGTGGTGATGGTCTGCACCGCGCCGTTGACGCTGACGGTGGCCCCGGTGGTCCAGCCCGGGATGCGGATGCGCATCGCCCAGGTGCCGCTGACGTTGCCGGTGACCTGGAGGGACGTGGTGTCGCTGGTCGGGTACGACGTGGTCTGGGTGACCGTGATCCCTCGCTCCGACCAGTTGAGCACCGAGGGCACGAACAGGTTCACGATCAGCGTGTTGTCACTGCGGAAGTAGATGGAGTCCATGAGCCTGGTGTGCATCTCCAGGCCCGTGCCCTGGCAGCACCAGAAGGTGCCGTAGTCGGTGCTCCAGGTTCCGCCGCCCCACGCCGGGCCCACACCGCGTCGGCCTCCCGGGTTGAGCGGGGTGAAGTAGGTGACGTGGCCGTGGTCGTCGGCCGGGTTCTGCTGGCCGATCATCTGGTTCAGCCACGCCCGCTCGTAGTAGTCGAACAGGGCGGCCCGGTTGGGGTCCAGGGCGAACAGTTCCCTGGTGAGGGTGAGCATGTTGAAGGTGTTGCAGCTTTCGCAGGTGTCCTGGTTCAGGTAGCCGGCGATGGCGTTCGGGGCGCGGAAATGCTCCGCCTGGCTGTTGCCGCCGATGGCGTAGGTGTGCGTGCCGACGCAGATGTTCCAGGCGTTGGTGGCGATGTCCCGGTAGCGGGCGGTGCCGGTGGCCTTGTACTCACGCGCGGCCCCGATCCACTTGGGTACCTGGGTGTTGGCGTGCAGTCCGTTGAGCTGGTCCTGGTTGGACGCGAGCGGGTCGAAGACCGCGGCGTGATCGAACCGCCGGGCGACGGTGAGCCACCGCGCGTCGCCTGTCTGCTGGTAGAGGTCGGTCAGCACGGTGTTCATACCGCCGAACTCGGTCTGCAGCATGGCCTGCATCTGCTGGCCGCTCAGTCGGCCGGTGCGCCAGTCGACCCAGCCCGCCAGCGCGAGCAGCACGTCGCGGGCCTGGGTGCTGCCGATGTGACGCCATACGTCCAGCAGGCCGACGAGTGTCTTGTGGATGGTGTAGTACGGCACGTTGCCGTTGGTCAGGTTACGTTGTTCTAGAGCGGTGAAGTCGGACTCGGGGTAGCCGGAGAGGTACCCCGAGTTGAATCCGGCGACGCTGTTGTTGGCCTGGCATCTGGCCAGCTCCGCGACCATACGGGTTGCCTTGTCCCGGCAGGTGGTGTCCCCGGTCACGGCGAACAGCTGGGCCCATGCCGTGAGGAAGTGCCCTTGGACGTGGGTGCGGAAGGGGAAGTCGGGCGCGTCCCAACCACCATTGGCCGCCGCCCCGTTGGTGGACAGCCGGTGGTTCGCGCGGAAGTTGTACAGCAGCCGGTCGACATCGACGAACCGCAGGTAGTTCCGCGTACGGTCCTGGTTGTCCAGCCACCGGCTTGCGGTGAGCCGCACCTGGTCGAGTCCGAAGGGGTGCGCGGAGACCCCGATGTCGGTCCTCGCGGGAGGGATGGCCGCGTGGGCGGGAGAACCGCCGATGAGGGATCCGGTGGCAGAGGCGGCGACGGCGCCCCCGGCTATCTGCAGAAGGCGCCGCCTGCTGACGGAGGAAGACATCTTGCACCCTTTCGGTGACGCGAGAGCGACTGCCTGGTCGGTGGTGCGTGGGGTCACATGTCCGCGGTCGGGTGGTACCTGCCGGGCGTGGGACGGCTGCGCGCGTCGGTCGCTGCGCACGGGCGCAGCGTGCGAGACCTACGGGACCACCTCTGTCCGTTATTTCGAACAAAGTTCGCGATTACGATCACGGCTGGATCAGAAGATAGAAGTGGGCCATGTCCCCGTCAATGGTTTCGTCATGGTCGACAGGCTGATGGCGGTCCAGAAGTCGTTGGTGCCGAGGCTGACCACCACGACCTGGGGGGCGCCAGGTGCCCGGGTTCTGCCGGACGTCGCCGGACGCGTTCCGCAGGGCACGGTCGTAGAAGGTCCGGTACGTGACGTTCGGCTGGCCTCCGTTGTCATTGCGCACCATGCCGAGGCCCGAGTAGCCGTTGCTCGGGTAGTCGGCGTTCCGCCTGAGCTGGTCCCAGGTGCAGGTGCAGGTGCGGGAGGCGGAGAGGTTGCCGTAGCCCACCGTGACGGAGTCACCGGTGAACTCGATCTGACGTTGGACCGAAGTCTCCAAGGACGCCGTGTCCGTGGCGACCTGACCGGATCACCCCCGACTGCATTCCCCGGACAGCACTCAATTCACCCCTCTCCGAGCCTCTCAGCCGCCCTGCCGCGTGCGGACATGTCGGCCCGAGGCATAGCCACGCCCCGAACTATGGTGCCCCGCCACATGTGCGCGTGACCTGCGTGTTTCTACGGTGTGCCAACACCTACCGTCCCCACCGCACACGAGGAAGTGGCGCACATGGCCTCCGGAACCACCGCTCCCCCACCCCCCGCCAGCCTCAAGCGCATCGTCGCCGCCAGCCTCATCGGCACCACCATCGAGTGGTACGACTTCTTCCTGTACGGCTCCGCCGCCGCGCTGGTGTTCAACAAGCTGTTCTTTCCCGGCTCCGACCCGCTCGTCGGCACACTGCTGTCCTTCCTGACGTACGCCGTCGGATTCGCGGCACGCCCGATCGGGGCGTTGGTGTTCGGGCACTACGGGGACCGGCTCGGGCGCAAGAAGCTGCTGGTGCTCAGCCTGCTGCTGATGGGCGGGGCCACCTTCGCGATCGGGCTGCTGCCCACGCACGCGACCATCGGGACCGCCGCTCCGGTCCTGCTGACCGTGCTGCGGCTGGTGCAGGGCTTCGCGCTCGGCGGTGAGTGGGGCGGGGCCGTCCTGTTGGTGTCCGAGCACGGGGACGCGCGACGGCGTGGGTTCTGGGCCTCGTGGCCGCAGACCGGAGCGCCGGCGGGGCAGTTGCTGGCGACCGGTGTGCTCTCCTTCCTCACCGCCGTGCTGTCGGACGCCGCCTTCGGCAGCTGGGGCTGGCGGATACCGTTCCTCCTCTCCGGTGTGCTGGTGATGGTCGGCTTGTGGATTCGTCTCTCTGTCGATGAATCCCCGGTCTTCAAGGAGGCGTTGGCCCAGGCCGAGGCCCGCAAGGCGGCGGATGCCGACGCCGTCGAGAAGATGCCGCTCGTGGCGGTGCTGCGGCACCACTGGCGTGACGTGCTCATCGCGATGGGCGCGCGTATGGCGGAGAACATCTCCTATTACGTGATCACGGCGTTCATCCTCGTGTACGCGACGACCTCGGCCGGCGTCTCCCGGCAGACCGCCCTCAACGCCGTACTCATCGCCTCCGCCGTGCACTTCGCGGTGATCCCGGCCTGGGGCGCGCTGTCCGACCGGGTCGGCAGGCGTCCCGTCTACCTGGTGGGCGCTGTCGGCATCGGCCTGTGGATGTTCCCCTTCTTCTCGCTCATCGACACGGGCGGCTTCGGCAACCTCATCCTCGCCGTGACCGTCGGACTGGTGCTGCACGGCGCCATGTATGCGCCACAGGCCGCCTTCTTCTCCGAGATGTTCGCGACCCGGATGCGCTACTCCGGCGCCTCCATCGGAGCCCAGTTCGCCTCCGTCGCGGCAGGCGCTCCGGCACCGCTCATCGCCACCGCCCTGCTGGCCGACTACGGCGATTCCACGCCGATCGCCCTGTACGTGATCGCCGCGTCCCTCCTGACGATCGTCGCCGTGGGCGTGGCCAAGGAGACCCGCCACCGCGACCTGGCCGACATGGACACCGGCGCCGAGGTGGCGGCCGGGGCGGCCCGGACGGAGGACGCCGGCGTCCACTGATCCGGTGCGCATGCCGAGCTGACCCCCGAGTCTCCTGAGGGAGGGCGGGGGTCAGTTCGGTATCCGGGCCGCCAACCGCTGGAGGCGCAGGGCCAGTTGGATCTCCAGGGCGCGGGCCGGACTCTGCCAGTCCTCACCGAGGAGGCGGGCGACACGCTCCAGGCGCTGGGCCACGGTGTTGACATGGACGTGGAGGTCGTCCTTGGTGCGGGCCGGGCTCATCCCGCACGCGAAGTACGCGTCGAGGGTGCGGATCAGATCGGTGCCCCGCCGTTCGTCGTAGGCGACGACCTCACCGATGGTGCGCTCGACGAATCCCGCCACGTCCCGGTCACCGGCGAGCAGGAGTCCCAGGAAGCCGAAGTCGTCGGCGGCCGCCCCGTCACCGCAGCGGCCGAGCAGCCGCAGGGCCTCCACGCAGCGGCGGCCCTCCTCGTAGGCGGCGACCACCGCGTCCGGGTGGGCGGCGGGGCCCTGCACGGGGGCGGAGGCGCCGACGGTGACCGCCTCGTGGACGGCGGTGCCCAGGTGGCGTGCGGTGCGGTGGGCCAGCTTCGTCGCGGAGTCGCCCGGCGCCAGTGGAAGGAGCAGCACGGTGCCGCCGTCACGGGCGGCGGCCAGGCCGTGCCGGGTCGCGGCGAGATGGGAGGCGGCGGACCACAGGCGCCGTCGGGCGGCCGCCTCCTGGTCGGCGTCGGCGGTGTCGGCCTC
>NZ_MUBA01000145.1 GCF_002154575.1 Streptomyces bobili | reverse complement strand
AGGAACGGTCGAGGGGGTGCTGGGCCGATACGTGACCGGCGCGCGGCGGCTTGTCGGCGCGGGCCAGAACCCCGGCGGCGGGCTGTCCGGGACAGACCCGCTACCCGATCCGGCCGGGCTGCCGGACCTCGCGGCGGGCGTCGGCCACGGTCCGTGTGCAGCCGCGCGGCGGCGTTCCGGCGGGATGTCCCGGCGCGCGGCGCGCCATCCCGGCGCTCTGTGCCGGGCGGACTGCCGGTCGGCCCGGCCTCGGGGAGCTGCCGGGGCGGGGAGCGGTCGTGGCGAACCTGCCGAGCCGCCGTCGCCCTTCGGCCGGGGCCGGCGGCGTCCGGCCGCTGACGGCGCTGTCCGCGCTGTCCGCGCACGCTGCCCGAGCTGCCCCGCGCCGCCGCCGGATCCACGCGGCCCGGCGGCGCCCGTGCGGCGGCGTCCGGCCACGCGCGCGGCCGGCGGCTCCGAGGTTCCGCGCAGCCGCCGGAGGCCCACGTGGATCGGAGTGTCAGTGGGGCGTGGCAGGATCGGGGGCGTGGCAGAAACAGCAGCGAAGAAGACCGAGAACACCACCGGCGCCGGCCGGCCCCGCCTGATGCTCATGGACGGGCACTCGCTGGCCTACCGCGCGTTCTTCGCGCTGCCCGCGGAGAACTTCACCACCGCGACCGGCCAGCCGACGAACGCGATCTACGGCTTCGCGTCGATGCTGGCGAACACCCTGCGTGATGAGGCGCCCACTCACTTCGCGGTGGCCTTCGACGTCTCCCGCAAGACCTGGCGTTCCGAGGAGTTCACCGAGTACAAGGCGAACCGCTCCAAGACCCCGGACGAGTTCAAGGGCCAGGTCGAGCTGATCGGCGAGCTGCTCGACGCCATGCACGTGTCGCGGTTCGCGATCGACGGCTTCGAGGCCGACGACGTGATCGCCACGCTCGCCACCCAGGCCGAGGCCGAGGGCTTCGACGTGCTGATCGTCACCGGCGACCGCGACTCCTTCCAGCTCGTCAGCGAGCACACCACGGTGCTGTATCCCACGAAGGGCGTCTCCGAGCTGACCCGCTTCACCCCGGAGAAGGTCGTCGAGAAGTATGGTCTGACGCCCGCCCAGTACCCCGACTTCGCGGCCCTGCGCGGCGACCCGTCCGACAACCTCCCGGGCATCCCGGGCGTCGGCGAGAAGACGGCCGCGAAGTGGATCAACCAGTTCGGTTCGTTCGCGGAGCTGGTCGAGCGGGTCGACGAGGTCAAGGGCAAGGCAGGGCAGAATCTCCGCGACCATCTGGAGTCCGTCAAGCTCAACCGCCGCCTGACGGAGATGGTCCGCACCGTCGAGCTGCCCGAAACGGTCCTCGACCTGGAGCGAACCCCGTACGACCGCACGGCCGTGGCGATGATCCTGGACACCCTGGAGATCCGGAACCCGTCGCTGCGCGAGCGGCTGCTCGCCGTCGACCCTGGCGCCCAGGAGGCCGAGCCGGCCCCGGTCGTCGCACCCGGCGTCGCGCTGGACGGCACGGTGCTGGCCACGGGCGAGCTGACCGGCTGGCTCACCGAGCACGGCGGCGAGCCCCTCGGTGTGGCCACCGTGGACACCTGGGGCCTGGGCACCGGTTCGGTCGCCGAGGTCGCGCTCGCCGCGGCGGGCGGACCGGCCGCCTGGTTCGACCCGTCGGAGCTGGACGAGACCGACGAGAACACCTGGGCCGCCTGGCTGGCCGCCGAGGACCGGCCCAAGGTCCTGCACAACGCCAAGGGCGCCATGCGTGTCTTCGCCGAGCACGGCTGGAGCGTCGCCGGTGTCTCCATGGACACCGCCCTGGCCGCCTACCTGGTCAAGCCGGGCCGCCGTTCCTTCGATCTGGACGCGCTGTCGCTGGAGTACCTGGGCCGGGAGCTGGCCCCGCCGGCAGCGGCCGACGGCCAGCTCGCCTTCGGCGCGGACGACAGTGCCGAGGCCGACGCCCTGATGGTGCAGGCCCGCGCGATCCTCGACCTCGGCGACGCCTTCCGGGACCGGCTGCAAGAGGTCGGCGCGGCCGATCTCCTCCAGGACATGGAGCTGCCCACCTCCACCCTCCTCGCCCGCCTGGAGCGGCACGGCATCGCGGCCGACCGGGCCCATCTGGAGGCCATGGAGCAGATGTTCGCCGGCGCGGTCCAGCAGGCCGTGAAGGAGGCGCACGCCGCCGCCGGGCACGAGTTCAACCTCGGCTCGCCCAAGCAGCTCCAAGAAGTCCTCTTCGGCGAGCTGGGCCTGCCGAAGACCAAGAAGACCAAGACCGGTTACACGACGGACGCCGACGCCCTGGCCTGGCTCGCCGCCCAGACGGACAACGAACTGCCGGTGATCATGCTCCGGCACCGTGAGCAGGCCAAGCTCCGCGTCACCGTCGAGGGCCTGATCAAGACGATCGCCGCCGACGGCCGCATCCACACCACCTTCAACCAGACGGTCGCCGCGACCGGCCGGCTGTCGTCCACGGACCCGAACCTCCAGAACATCCCGGTCCGCACGGACGAGGGCAGGGCGATCCGGCGCGGGTTCGTCGTCGGCGAGGGCTTCGAGTCGCTGATGACGGCCGACTACAGCCAGATCGAACTGCGGGTGATGGCCCACCTCTCCGAGGACGAGGGCCTCATCGAGGCGTTCACCTCGGGCGAGGACCTGCACACCACGGCCGCCTCCCAGGTCTTCGGCGTCGAGCGGGACGCCGTGGACGCGGAGATGCGCCGCAAGATCAAGGCGATGTCGTACGGACTGGCGTACGGACTGTCGGCGTTCGGCCTGTCCCAGCAGCTGAACATCGAGGCGGGGGAGGCCCGCGCCCTGATGGACGCCTACTTCGAGCGCTTCGGCGGCGTACGGGACTATCTGCGCCGGGCGGTCGAGGAGGCGCGGGCGACGGGCTACACCGCGACGCTCTTCGGACGCCGCCGCTACCTTCCCGANNCCGATCCAGGGCACGGCGGCGGACATCGTCAAGATCGCCATGCTGAAGGTGGACGCGGCGCTGCGGGGGGCGGGCCTCACGTCCCGCATGCTCCTCCAGGTCCACGACGAAATCGTCCTGGAGATCGCCCCCGGTGAGGGGGCGGCCGTGGAGGAACTGCTGCGCCGCGAGATGGCGGGCGCGGTCCAGCTCAGGGCTCCCCTGGACGTCTCGGTGGGCTCGGGCCCCGACTGGGAGTCGGCGGCCCACTAACCTCGGGCCGAGCCGACAGACCCGAAGGGACCCCGCCCACACCGGCGGGGTGGTCCCTCTTCTCATCCCCGCGCGGAGCCCTCGCCGCTCCCACC
>NZ_MUBA01000144.1 GCF_002154575.1 Streptomyces bobili | reverse complement strand
CGGGCCTCTCCTCACGCCCCCTCACACGCCACATCTCTCGCTCTCCGAGGAACCTTCATGCGCGTACGCGCCACCACCACCGTCGCCGCCGTCATCGGCGCCGTCGCCCTCTCGGCCCTCGCCGTGCCGACCGCGCAGGCCGCCCCGGCAGGCCCCGCCGTCACCTTCTCCAACGTGAAGGTCAACAGCAAGGCCGTCGTCATCGGTCCCACCGCCAAGGTCACGGTCTCGGCGAGCTACACGGTGACCAAGCCCGCGAATCTGAGCGCCGCCTCCTTCGACAGCGGCCCGGTCCTCTACCGCGGCAGCACGCTCACCGTGCAGAGCCGGATCATCGCCGGTGACAACCCCGGCACCTGCACGGCCGCCTCCTCCACGGTCCTCAAGTGCACGGCCAAGATCCAGTTCCGGCCCGCCGAGTCCGAGGACTACGACGACCTCGTCAACTCCGACGCCGGCACCTGGAACATCGGCGCCCTCGCCGTCGGCGACAGCGGCTTCACCACCAAGGGCGGCTTCGGCACCATCAAGCTCCTGCGCGCCTCCAAGCTGACCGCCAACGCCACCCCGGAGCCGGTCCGCAAGGGCGCCACCATCACCGTCACGGGCAAGCTCTCCCGCGCCAACTGGGACAGCAACACCTACGCCGGGTACTCCACCCAGCCGGTGAAGCTCCAGTTCCGCAAGGCGGGCACCACCGCCTACACCACGGTCAAGACCATCAAGACGTCCACGACGGGCGCCCTGAAGACGACCGTCAAGGCGACCGCGGACGGCTACTTCCGCTACAGCTTCGCCGGCACCTCGACCACCCCGGCGGTCAACGCCACGGGCGACTACATCGACGTGCGCTGACCCCACCGAGCCCGCAGGGACTCGTCATGAACGGCCCGGCCCCCGCAGCCAGCGGGTACCGGGCCTTTCCCATGGCCGGCCGGCCTGATCCGAACGAGAGGCCCTAAGAGGTCCCCATGCGGTCGACCCTCCGCCACAGGAACTCCAGGACGGCCGCCGCGACCGCCGCGACGCCCACCGCGATCCACGGCATCGTCATGCCGATCAGCTTCAGCGCGAAGAAGTCCTGGAGCCACGGCACCACCAGCACGACCACGAAGGCCGAGCCCATGGACACCACCAGCAGGACCCGCCACCAGGTGTAGGGCCGGGCGATGATCACCAGCACCCACATCGAGATCAGGAACAGGGTCAGCGTCGCCGCGCTCGTCTCGGCCTCCAGCGCACCCTCGCCCGAGTAGTGGTGCCGGGCGATCAGGTACGTCGTGAAGGTCGCCACGGCGGCCAGCACCCCGCCCGGGATCGAGTACCGCATCACCCGCCGCACGAAGTGGGGCCGCGCGCGTTCCTTGTTGGGGGCGAGGGCGAGGAAGAACGCCGGGACGCCGATCGTCAGCGTCGACAGCAGGGTGAGGTGGCGGGGGAGGAACGGGTACTCCACCTGCCAGCACACCACCAGCAGCGCGAGCAGCACCGAGTACACGGTCTTCACCAGGAACAGCGTGGCCACCCGCGTGATGTTGCCGATGACCCGCCGGCCCTCCGCCACCACCGACGGCAGCGTGGCGAAGCTGTTGTTCAGCAGCACGATCTGGGCTACCGCGCGGGTGGCCTCCGAGCCCGAGCCCATCGCCACGCCGATGTCCGCGTCCTTCAGCGCGAGGACGTCGTTGACGCCGTCGCCGGTCATCGCGACGGTGTGCCCGCGTGACTGGAGGGCGCCGACCATGTCCCGCTTCTGCTGCGGGGTGACCCGCCCGAACACCGTGCCCTCGTCGAGCGCCACGCCCATCGCGTCCCGCTCGGCGGGCAGCCCGCGCGCGTCCACCGTACGGCCGTCCAGGCCCAGCTTGGCGGCCACAGCGCCCACGGACACCGCGTTGTCACCGGAGATGACCTTGGCGCGGACGTCCTGCTCGGCGAAGTAGCGCAGGGTGTCGGCCGCGTCGGGGCGCAGCCGCTGTTCCAGGACGACCAGGGCGGCGGGGCGGGCGCCGCGGGCCGGCTCGGGGTCGTCGAGGGTACGCAGGGCGCGGGTGAGGAGCAGTACCCGCAGGCCCTGCTCGTTGAGCCGCTCGGTCTCGGCGAGGGCGGGGTCGTCGGCGGCGAGGAGGACGTCGGGGGCGCCGAGCAGCCACGTACTGCTCTCGCCGTCGCCCTCGTTGAAGGCGGCGCCGCTGTACTTGCGGGCGGAGGAAAAGGGCAGGGCCTCGGTGCAGCGCCAGTCGTCGGCGTCCGGGTAGGCGTCGATGATCGCCTGGAGGGAGGTGTTGGGCCGCGGGTCGGACGCGCCGAGCGCGCCGAGCACCTTGTGTACGTACCCGGCGTCGCTGCCGTCCAGCGGATGGACCTCGGTGACGTCCATGCCGCCCTCGGTGAGGGTGCCGGTCTTGTCCAGGCAGACGGTGTCGACGCGGGCGAGGCCCTCGATGGCCGGCAGTTCCTGGACGAGGCACTGCTTGCGGCCGAGCCGGATCACGCCGATGGCGAAGGCGACGGAGGTCAGCAGGACGAGGCCCTCGGGGACCATCGGCACGATCCCGCCGACGGTCCGCGCGATCGAGTCCTTGAGGTCGTTGTCCTTGACGAACAGCTGGGTGATGACCAGGCCGATCGCGGCCGGGACCATCATCCACGTCACGTACTTGAGGATCGTGGAGATGCCGGTGCGCAGCTCGGAGTGGACGAGCGTGAAGCGGGACGCCTCCTCGGCGAGCTGGGCGGCGTACGCCTCGCGCCCGACCTTGGTGGCCCGGAAGGCGCCGCCGCCCGCCACCACGAAGCTGCCGGACATGACCTCGTCGCCGGGGCGTTTGACGACGGGGTCGGCCTCCCCGGTGAGCAGCGACTCGTCGATCTCCAGGCCGTCCGCCTCGACGCACACCCCGTCCACGACGATCTTGTCGCCGGGTCCGATCTCGATGAGGTCGTCCAGGACGAGGGAGGAGGTGCCGACCGTCACGGCGACCCCGTCGCGCCGGACGGTGGGGCGGGCCTCGCCGATGACGGCGAGGGAGTCGAGGGTCTTCTTCGCCCGCCACTCCTGGATGATGCCGATGCCGGTGTTGGCGAGGATGACGTACCCGAAGAGGCTGTCCTGGAAGGGCGCCACGAACAGCATGATCACCCAGAGGACGCCGATGATCGCGTTGAACCGGGTGAAGACGTTCGCCCGGACGATCTCGCCGACCGAGCGGCTGCTGCGGACGGGTACGTCGTTGACCTGACCGCGCGCCACGCGCTCCGCGACCTCGGCGGAGGTGAGCCCGGTCGCCGTGGGGGCCGGCGCGGTGGCGGCGGCGTCGGTATGGGTCATGGAATCGACGGTACGTGCGGATGGGGGCGTTCACCCGCCGGAGGCCCGGAAGATCCGACCTGGGGAGGACGGCGGTCGTGCGCCGGTACTACCTGGCGGCTAGTCCTCCCCGGAGCCGACCCCGGCGTCCGGCTCTTCCCGGCGGCTAGCCCTCCCCGGAGTCGCCCCGCTTGATCGCCGCGTCGCGCTTGCGGACGTACCAGATGCCGATGAATCCGAGACCGCCGCCCGCGAGGCAGGTCCAGAGCCACCACAGGTGGCCGTGATCGTCGAACCAGCCGTAGAAGGGCAGCTGGACGAGGAAGAGGGCGAACCAGAGGATCGTGCCGCCGGTGATGGTGGCGACCACGGGGCCCTCCAGGGGCTCCGGCGCCTCGTGCTTGGGGGTCCACTTCGCCATGGGGGACAGCCTACGAGGCGATCAGGTCTACGCGCGGAGATGGTGCTACCCGATTTATGTGTTCATACTGAAACGGTTTGCCTTTGACCATATTCATTCGTAGGAAGCACCAAGCGGCATGGGGGATGTCCGCCCGGTGATGAGGTTCCCCATGTCCACCTCGGCCCCCGCCAAGGTTCCCGCGCCCGAAGAACCGGGCGGCACGTCCGCGTACGGCGCGCTCGACCGCTTCTTCCGCATCTCCGAGCGGGGCAGCACGCTCCCCAGGGAGATCCGGGGCGGCTTCGCCACCTTCTTCGCGATGGCCTACATCATCGTGCTGAACCCGATCATCCTGGGCAGCGCCAAGGACATGTACGGGCACCAGCTCGACAACGGCCAGCTCGTCACCGCCACCTGTGTGACGGCCGCGTTCACGACGCTGCTGATGGGCGTCATCGGCAACGTGCCGATCGCGCTGGCCGCCGGCCTCGGCGTCAACTCGGTCGTCGCGCTCCAGCTCGCCCCCCGGATGGCCTGGCCGGACGCGATGGGCATGGTCGTCCTCGCCGGTCTCGTGGTCATGCTGCTGGTGGCGACCGGTCTGCGCGAGCGCGTCATGAACGCCGTGCCCTTCGGCCTGCGCAAGGCCATCAGCATCGGTATCGGCCTCTTCATCATGCTGATCGGCCTCGTCGACTCCGGCTTCGTCACCCGCATCCCGGACGTCGCCCAGACCACCGTCCCGCTCCAGCTCGGCGGCGACGGTCACCTCAACGGCTGGCCGGTTCTCGTCTTCGTCCTCGGCGCGCTGCTGACGCTCGCCCTGATCGTGCGCAAGGTGCCCGGCGCGATCCTCATCTCGATCGTCGCGACGACCGCCCTCGCGCTGATCATCAACGCCGTCGCCACCGTGCCGTCCTGGGGTCTGACCACCCCGGAGTGGCCCGGCAACCCCGTCGCCACTCCCGACTTCGGCCTGATCGGCGAGTTCAGCCTCTTCGGCGGCTTCGACAAGGTCGGCGTACTGACCGGCGTGCTCTTCGTCTTCACCGTGCTGCTGTCGTGCTTCTTCGACGCGATGGGCACGATCATGGGCGTCAGCGACGAGGCCAAGCTGACCGACGCGCAGGGCCAGATGCCCGGCATCAACAAGGTCCTCTTCGTCGACGGTCTCGCCGTCGCTGCCGGTGGCGCCAGCTCCTCCTCCGCCACCACCGCCTTCGTGGAGTCCACGGCCGGCGTCGGCGAGGGCGCCCGCACCGGCTTCGCGAACCTCGTCACCGGCGGTCTCTTCACTCTCGCCCTGTTCCTGACCCCGGTCGCCACGATGGTCCCGTCCCAGGCGGCCACCCCCGCCCTGCTCGCGGTCGGCTTCCTGATCCTGGCCGGTTCGGTCAAGGAGATCGACTGGGCCGACCACACGATCGCGATCCCGGCCTTCATCACGATGGTGATGATGCCGTTCACCTACTCGATCACCAACGGCATCGGCATGGGCTTCATCACCTTCGCGGTCCTGCGCCTGGCGGCCGGCCGAGGCCGCGAGGTCCCGGTCCCGATGTACGTGGTCTCGGCCGTGTTCGCCTTCTACTACCTGATGCCGGCCCTGGGCCTGACCTGAGCCCGCGCCGGCCGGCCCTCCCTGGGCTGACCTGATCCGGCCGTCCTGCGGCCTCACCTGAGCCGGCCGTTCTACGGCCTCACCCGAGCCGGCCGTCCTGCGGCCTCACCCGAACCGTGTCACGCGGCTCAGGTGAGGCCGTAGAACTTCTCCGTCTCCTCGACCGCGGTCTGGAACCGCTCGTCGAAGTCATCGCGAATGAGCGTCTGGACGACATAGTCCTGGACGCTCATTCCCCTTTTGGCGGCATGGTGCCGGAGCCGCTCCAGCAGTTCGTGGTCTATCCGCAGGCTGAGCACATCGGTCCCCATGGCTACGAGGGTCGCGGCACGGTCCCGGTCGGCGGGTGACGTTCCGCACCTGTACCACCCGTACGAGTGACATTCGGGGGGTGTGGCGGTTCAGTGGCGCGCGTCACGGGAAGCAGGCGCCCCCCGGTTGGTCTTTAGCTAGGGTAATGAGTTGCTCTAAATACATGCCGGACCTAACACATGGCGACGACGTTGCCGCCGTGAACTCCCTGCGCTCCGCCGTGATGCGGCTGTCCCGTCGGCTCAAGCACCAGCGCGTCGACGAGTCGCTGAGCCCCACCGAGATGTCGGTGCTGGGCACCCTTTCCCTGTGCGGCAGCGCCACCCCGGGTGAGCTGGCCCGCAAGGAACACGTACAGCCGCCGTCGATGACCCGCATCGTGGCGCTCCTGGAGGCCAAGGAACTGGTCCGGCTGGAGCCCCATCCCGAGGACCGCCGCCAGAAGGTCGTCACCAAGACCGAGCAGGCCGAGGCCATGCTCGCGGAGAGCCGCGCCAAGCGGAACGCCTTCCTGGCCACCCTGGTCGACGGTCTCGACGAGGACGAGTGGGCGAAGCTGCGTGCCGCCGCCCCCGTCCTGGAGAAGCTCGCACACCTGTAGGCACTATCGAGGAGGCGACCCTTTTGAGTACGGGACCCGGAGCAGACTCCGCCCCCGCACCGACCACCCACGACTCTCCTCCCGGCCCGCCGGGGGGAACCCGCAGGTCCTCGATGTTCAGCTCGCTCAAGATCAGGAACTACCGCCTGTTCTTCGCCGGCCAGGTCGTCTCCAACATCGGCACCTGGATGCAGCGCATCGCCCAGGACTGGCTCGTGCTCAGCCTCACCGGCTCCGCCACCGCCGTCGGCATCACGACGGCCCTCCAGTTCCTGCCGATGCTCCTGTTCGGTCTCTACGGCGGCGTCCTCGTCGACCGCCTGCCCAAGCGCCGCATCCTTCTCTTCACCCAGGTGGCCATGGGCGCCACCGGGATCGTGCTCGCGCTGCTCACCCTCTCCGGCCGCGTCGAGGTCTGGCACGTCTACGTCGCCGCCTTCGCCGTCGGACTCGCGACCGTCCTGGACAACCCGGCCCGCCAGTCCTTCGTCTCCGAGATGGTCGGCCCGGACCAGCTCCAGAACGCCGTCAGCCTCAACTCCGCCAACTTCCAGTCCGCGCGCCTCGTCGGCCCCGCCGTCGCCGGCCTGATGATCACAGGCGTCGGCACCGGCTGGGCGTTCCTCGCCAACGGCCTCTCCTTCGTCGCGCCCATCGCCGGACTCCTGCTGATGGGCGGCCGCGAACTGCACGCCGTCCAGCGCGCCCCGCGCGGCAAGGGCCAGCTGCGGGAGGGCCTGCACTACGTCGCCGGACGCCCGGACCTGATCTGGCCGATCGTCCTGGTCGGCTTCATCGGCACCTTCGGCTTCAACTTCCCCGTCTACCTCACCGCCTTCGCCGACGACGTCTTCCACGCGGGCGCGGGCTCCTACAGCCTCTTCAACACCCTGATGGCCGTCGGCTCCCTGGTCGGCGCGCTCCTCGCCGCCCGCCGGGGAACCTCCCGGATGCGGGTGCTGATCGCGGCGGCCGTGTCCTTCAGGCCTGGTGGCGCTGGCCGCCGCGATCAGCACCCG
>NZ_MUBA01000143.1 GCF_002154575.1 Streptomyces bobili | reverse complement strand
CCCGCCGCCCCTTCCCGTCCCCCACCCGGCCGGGGGCTGTGGCCTCCGGCGTTCGCCGCTTGGCGGAGCCGTTACGCTGGAGGGGTGGCAGTCGTCGATGTATCCGAAGAGCTCAAGTCCCTCTCCTCGACCATGGAGTCGATCGAGGCCGTTCTGGACCTCGACAAGCTGAGGGCAGATATCGCCGTGCTCGAGGAGCAGGCGGCAGCGCCGTCCCTGTGGGACAACCCGGACGAGGCGCAGAAGATCACCAGCAAGCTGTCCCACCTCCAGGCCGAGGTCAGGAAGGCCGACGCGCTGCGCGGCCGGATCGACGATCTCTCCGTCATGTTCGAGATGGCCGAGGAGGAGGACGACCCGGACGCCCGCGCCGAGGCCGAGTCCGAGATGGTCTCCGTCAAGAAGGCGCTGGACGAACTGGAGGTCCGCACACTGCTCAGCGGTGAGTACGACTCCCGCGAGGCCCTCGTCAACATCCGCGCCGAGGCCGGTGGCGTCGACGCCGCCGACTTCGCCGAGAAGCTCCAGCGGATGTACCTGCGGTGGGCGGAGCAGAAGGGCTACAAGACGGAGATCTACGAGACCTCGTACGCGGAAGAGGCCGGCATCAAGTCGACCACCTTCGCCGTGCAGATCCCGTACGCCTACGGCCAGCTCTCCGTCGAGCAGGGCACGCACCGGCTCGTGCGCATCTCGCCCTTCGACAACCAGGGGCGCCGTCAGACCTCCTTCGCGGGCGTCGAGATCCTGCCCGTGGTCGAGAAGACCGACCACATCGAGATCGACGAGTCCGAGCTGCGGGTGGATGTCTACCGCTCCTCCGGCCCCGGCGGCCAGGGCGTCAACACCACCGACTCCGCGGTGCGGCTGACCCACCTCCCCACCGGCATCGTCGTCTCCTGTCAGAACGAGCGGTCGCAGATCCAGAACAAGGCCTCCGCGATGAACGTCCTCCAGGCCAAGCTGCTGGAGCGTCAGCGTCAGGAGGAGCGGGCCAAGATGGACGCCCTCAAGGACAGCGGCAGCTCCTGGGGCAACCAGATGCGTTCGTACGTCCTGCACCCGTACCAGATGGTCAAGGACCTGCGCACCGACTTCGAGGTCGGTAACCCCGAGGCCGTTTTCAACGGTGAGATCGACGGGTTCCTGGAGGCCGGCATTCGCTGGCGCAAGCAGCAGGAGAAGTAACTTTGTCGACAAGGCAACTGCCCCCGCGATGGGGGTAGTTGCCTTTTCGTTTGCCCGCGCGTCCCGGCGTGGCTGGGTTTTACGTCACACTCACACCTTCAATGCCCGGCAAAGGGTGCCGAGTTGGACATTGCGTGCGCAACGGCCTTGACGTTGCTATGAAAAATGGGAAGGGTGCAGTTTGGCATGCGTATCTCTGGGGCGCATGTGAACCGGGGGCTTCAGCACTTCTTGCTACCCCCGTCGATCACCGCCCCGGGCGCGGCCTCATCGACGAATTCCGGCTACTGGGGGTAGCGACCATATGACAAAGAAGACGCGCGTCCGTATCGCGCGCATCGCCGCGGGCGCAGTGATCGCCGCGGGCGCCTCGCTGACGGCGGCGGGCGTCGCCTCGGCCGCTGGCGACGAGGGCGGCCTGAGCGGGCTTGTCGAGACCTCCGTCGAGGGCGAGGTCACCACGCAGGACGGTGAAGAGCCCTGCCCGATCGGGATCTGCACCGGCACGACGGGTGAGACCACGACGACGGGTGAGACCACCACCACCGGTGAGACGACCACCACGGGTGAGACGACCACCACGGGTGAGACCACCACCGGTGAGACCACGACGACGGGTGAGACGTCCACCACGGGCGAGACCTCGACGACGGGTGAGACCACCACCACGGGTGAGACGACCACCACGGGTGAGACGTCCAACGCCGGTGGCAACTCCAACGCTGGCGGCAACTCCAACGCCGGTGGCAACTCCAACGCCGGTGGCAACTCCAACGCCGGTGGCAACTCCAACTCCGGCGGCAACTCGGGCACCGGCGGTTCGAGCAGCACCGGTGGCTCCAGCAGCACCGGTGGTTCCAGCACCACGGGTGGGTCCTCCGACGGTGGTTCCACCACCGGCGGTTCCAGCACCTCCGGCGGCTCCACCACCGGCGGTACCGGTACCACCCCCGACGGCACCGCCGCTCAGGAGGTCGGCAGCTCCGCGCTGACCGACACCTCGGACTCGACCTCCGACAACGCCGCCCAGGGTGGTGGCAAGGAGCTGGCCGAGACCGGCGCCGGGCAGACCACGTTCCTGATCATCGGTGCTGCCACGATGATCGTCGGCGGCATCGGCTTCCGTGTCCTTCCGCGTCTCGCGGAGGGCCGTGGCGGAGCCGCTGCCTGACGGTAGGCAGTCGCACCGCTACGTGAAGTGATGTGAGCGCGAAGGGCCCGGAGCGGGAAAGCTCCGGGCCCTTCGGCGTCGTACGGGGGGCTACGCGGTCTGGTGGGCGAGCAGGGCCATCGCTGCCACCAGCACCGCCAGCAGCGCGATCAGCGCCATCGGGTTCAGTCCCGCGAAGAAGTTGTTGTCCTGCTGCTGCAGCCGCTCGCGAGTCGCGCGGCAGACTCTGCACCGGCCCTCGTTCACGGGCGCGGCGCAGTTGGCGCACACCAGCCGGTCGTACGTCATGCGCTCGCCCTCCTTGCACCGGTTCCACAGACACAACGCCCGCTGTGACGCAAACGTTCCCCTCCACTGTGCCAGGTTCCGCCGGATTCAGCGCGGGGTCCCGGCGGGAGCTGCCTCACAGGGCGGCGGCCGTACAAAAACGCACAAGCCGCACACAACCGTGACCGCTGCCTGCGCACGTGTCCCCGGTTCGCGTATGGTCACGCTCATCTACCCCCGGCGACCCGTGGTGCATCCGTGATCCGATTCGACAATGTCTCCAAGGTCTACCCCAAGCAGACCCGCCCCGCACTCAGGGAAGTGTCCCTGGAAGTGGAGAAGGGCGAGTTCGTGTTCCTCGTGGGGTCCTCCGGCTCCGGAAAGTCCACCTTTCTGCGGCTGGTCCTCCGTGAGGAGCGGTGCAGCCACGGTCAGGTGCACGTCCTGGGCAAGGACCTCGCGCGCCTGTCCAACTGGAAGGTGCCGCAGATGCGCCGCCAGTTGGGGACGGTCTTCCAGGACTTCCGCCTGCTGCCCAACAAGACGGTCGCCGAGAACGTCGCCTTCGCGCAGGAGGTGATCGGCAAGTCCCGCGGCGAGATCCGCAAGTCCGTGCCGCAGGTGCTCGACCTCGTCGGCCTCGGCGGCAAGGAGGACCGGATGCCCGGTGAGCTGTCCGGTGGTGAGCAGCAGCGGGTGGCGATCGCCCGCGCCTTCGTGAACCGGCCCAAACTGCTGATCGCGGACGAGCCCACCGGCAACCTCGACCCGCAGACCTCCGTCGGCATCATGAAGCTGCTGGACCGGATCAACCGGACCGGTACGACCGTGGTGATGGCGACGCACGACCAGAACATCGTGGACCAGATGCGCAAGCGCGTCATCGAGCTGGAGCAGGGCCGACTCGTCCGCGACCAGGCCCGCGGCGTCTACGGCTACCAGCACTGACCGCCGCCGTCCACGGAAAGGCTTGAACAACCCGCCATGCGCGCCCAGTTCGTACTGTCCGAGATCGGTGTCGGTCTCCGTCGCAATCTGACGATGACGTTCGCCGTCGTCGTCTCCGTCGCCCTGTCGCTCGCCCTGTTCGGAGGGTCGCTCCTGATGAGCGACCAGGTCAGCACGATGAAGGGCTACTGGTACGACAAGGTCAACGTCTCGGTCTACCTCTGCAACAAGAGCGACGCCGAGTCGGACCCCAACTGCGCCAAGGGCGCGGTGACCGAGGACCAGAAGAAGCAGATCAAGACCGACCTCGGCAAGATGTCGGTCGTCGACTCGGTGACGTACGAGTCGCAGGACGAGGCCTACAAGCACTACAAGGAGCAGTTCGGCGACTCCCCGCTGGCGGCCTCCCTCACGCCGGACCAGATGCAGGAGTCGTACCGGATCAAGCTCAAGGACCCGGAGAAGTACCAGGTCGTCGCGACCGCCTTCGACGGGCGGGACGGCGTGCAGTCCGTGCAGGACCAGAAGGGCATCCTGGACAACCTCTTCAAGCTGCTGAACGGCATGAACTGGGCGGCGCGCGCGGTGATGGCGCTGATGCTCGTCGTGGCGCTCATGCTGATCGTCAACACCGTGCGCGTCTCGGCGTTCAGCCGGCGGCGCGAGACCGGGATCATGCGCCTGGTCGGCGCCTCGGGCTTCTACATCCAGGCGCCGTTCATCGCGGAGGCCGCCGTCGCCGGACTGATCGGCGGCACGGTCGCGTGCGGATTCCTGGTGCTCGCCCGGTACTTCCTCATCGACCACGGACTGGCCCTGGCCGACCAGCTGACACTGATCAACTTCATCGGCTGGGACGCGGTCCTGACGAAGCTTCCGCTGATCCTCGCCACCAGCCTGCTGATGCCCGCGCTTGCCGCGTTCTTCGCGCTGCGCAAGTACCTGAAGGTGTGACACATGCCAAGGGGGTCGTACGGTCAAGCGACCGTACGGCCCCTTCGCGTTCCCCTAGACTCACCGCCATGTCAGGCCGCGAACCGCTCTGTTCGCCCCGCCGCTTCGGCCGCGGGGCGGCGCTGACCTTGGTGTTCGCCAGCGTGCTCGTCGCGGGCGCGGCGACCGGATCGCTGCCCGACAGCCGCGGCAGGTCCGCGTCCGGAGCTGCCCGCGCCGCGGCCCCCACCAGCCCCCCCGAGGCCGTGACCAGGGCCGCCGAGGAAGCGATGGCCGACGGAAAATCGCCCCTGGAGGCCGCCGAACGGGCCGTGAGCCGCAGCGGGGACCGCTGGGCGGCGGTGTACTCCGAGGGCGAGTACGAGCAGTTCGCCCAGTCCCTGGACGGCCTGTACACCGGCGTCGGCCTGGAGGCGCGGCGCGAGCGGGACGGCCGGATCGAGGTCACCAAGGTGCAGGCCGGTTCCCCCGCCGCCGCCGCCGGGATCCGTGCCGGGGACCGGCTGCGCAGCGTCGACGGAAGCACGGTCGACGGACGGCCGGTCACCGACGTCGTCTCCTTACTGCGCGGTGACGCGACGGACGCGGCCGCCGGTACGACCGTGCGGCTCGGCCTGGAGCGCGGCACGCGCGTGTGGACCCAGACGCTGTGCCGGGCCCGCCTGTCCACCGACTCGGTCACCGTGCGCACCCTCGCCGGAGGCGTCACCGTCATCCGGATCACCGCGTTCACCAAGGGCGCCGGTGACGCCGTGCGCACCGCCGTCGACGCGGCCCCGGCCGGTGCCGGGGTCGTCCTGGACCTGCGCGGCAACTCCGGCGGTCTGGTCACCGAGGCCGTCTCCACCGCCTCCGTCTTCCTCGACGGCGGCCTCGTCGCCACCTACGACGTAGAGGGCGAGCAGCGCGCCCTGCACGCCGACTCGGGCGGCGACACCACACGCCCCCTGGTGGCGCTCGTCGACGGCGGCACCATGAGCGCGGCCGAACTGCTCACCGGCGCCCTGCGGGACCGAGGCCGGGCGGTCGTCGTCGGCTCGCGCACCTTCGGCAAGGGCTCGGTCCAGATGCCGAGCCGGCTGCCCGACGGTTCGGTGGCCGAGCTGACCGTCGGCCACTACAGCACCCCGTCCGGCCGGAGCGTCGACGGTACGGGCGTCACCCCCGACCTGGACGCGGACGACGGGGCGCTGGAGCGGGCCGAGACCCTGCTGAGCGGGCTCGGGGACGCTTCGTGAGCGTCCGTTCAGGCCCCTCGTAATCGGCTTTCCCTCAAGGGCCCCGCAGGTGCGAAAATGGCGGGACTATGAACAAGGCAATGTACGTACCCAAGGAGTCCCAGCCGAAGCAGGGCAAGCCGGCCGAGGACAAGACAAAGGGCAAGCGCAAGATCGTCGCGCAGAACAAGAAGGCCCGGCACGACTACGCGATCATCGACGTCTACGAGGCCGGGCTCGTGCTCACCGGCACCGAGGTGAAGTCGCTGCGCCAGGGCCGTGCCTCGCTGGCCGACGGCTTCGTGCAGATCGAGGGCGACGAGGCGTGGCTGCACAACGCGCACATCCCGGAGTACAGCCAGGGCAGCTGGACCAACCACTCCGCGCGCCGCAAGCGGAAGCTGCTGCTGCACCGCGAGGAGATCGACAAGCTGTCGTCGAAGTCGGAGGAGACGGGACACACGATCGTGCCGCTCGTCCTGTACTTCAAGGACGGCCGGGCGAAGGCGGAGATCGCTCTCGCGCGAGGCAAGAAGGAGTACGACAAGCGCCAGACCCTGCGGGAGAAGCAGGACCGGCGGGAGTCGGACCGGGTGATCGCGGCGGCCAAGCGGAAGCAGCGGGCGGCCGAGTAGCGGCCCGACAGCGCCGGGGACCGGCCGGGCGCCGGGAATAGGCTGGCATCGCGGTGCGTTGGTCACGTACGATGGCGACAGTCCTCCACAGCGGGGACGAGCCGCCCCCTCGGGGGCATTGAAAAAACAACATGGGGATGATCGGTTTCGACAGCGGCTGTTGAAGCAGGGGAAGCGTGTCGAGGAAGCGGCAATGATCTCGTTAACCATATGTCGCAAAAAATAATCGCCAATTCCAAGAGCGATTCCCAGTCCTTCGCCCTCGCTGCCTAATAAGCAGTGAGTGAAGGACCCTTAATGGGTGTCAGCCCGGGAGTGTTCCCGACCCGGATCCTGGCATAATCTAGGGGACTAAACCATCGAGCCCGGTCACGGGGTTCGATGGGAAATCAAACAGTGGCTGGGCCCGTCGGCGACTTGTTCGCGTGATCGCCGGGGCCGAGAAAATCGCAGCGAACTGCGCACGGAGAAGCCCTGATTCTGCACCGTTGGACGCGGGTTCGATTCCCGCCATCTCCACCACCCCATGTGAACAGAGAACCCCGCCTCCCCAGGGAGGCGGGGTTCTCTGCTGTGTGCCGCCCTCAGGCCAGGGTCCGGGGTCCCGTGCTCGCCCGCCGCGTGAGGCGGGGCGGCAGCAGGGTCGCCTCCGGTACCTCCTCGCCGGCCAGCTTCCTCATCAGCAGTTCCACCGCCCGCGCGCCCACCTCCGCGGCCGGCAGGGCGATGGAGGTGACGGGTACCCGCAGGCCCTCGGCGAGTGCGTCGGGGCAGATGGCGGTGATCGACAGATCGCCGGGGACGCGCAGGCCCAGCCGTGCGAAGGCGTCGACCAGGGGCTCCAGAACCGCCTCGTTGTGGACGACCACCCCGGTCAGCGCGGGCTGCTCGCGCAGCAGCCGTTCGGCGACCCGGCGGGCGGCGGCGGGCGTCGCCTCGCACGGGTGCACGGCGGAGGCCAGCCCGGCCCGGTCGGCCGCCCCGGTGAAGCCCTGCACCACCCGCTGCGCGAACGCCGTGCCCCGCACATACACCTCGGGCGGCGACCCGACCAGCGCCACCACCCGGTGTCCCAGCCCCGCCAGATGCTCCACGCAGGCCTCGCCCGCCGCCCGGAAGTCGAGATCGATGCAGGTCAGCCCGGTCGCCTCGGACGGGAACCCGATCATCACGGACGGCCGCCCGAGGGAGCGCAGCAGGGGCAGCCGGGGGTCCCGGAGCTGGACGTCCATCAGGATCAGGGCGTCCACCAGGGCGGTGTCCGCGACCCTGCGCAGTCCCTCCTCGCCCTCCTCCTGGGTGAGCAGCAGCACGTCGTGGTCGTGGCCGCGGGCGGCCGTCACCACCGACACCGCGAACCGCATGACGACCGGGACGTCGATGCCGGCCCGTAGCGGTACCACCAGCGCCAGCACGTTGGAGCGGCTGCCGCCCAGGGCGCGGGCGCCCGCGTGCGGGCGGTAGCCCAGCTCGCGGACGGCCGCCTCGACGCGCTGCCGGGTCTCCTCGGAGATCGGGCGCTTGCGGCTGAGGGCGTACGACACGGTGCTGGGGGAGACCCCGGCCCGCCGCGCCACATCGGTGATCTTCACCATCGGTCCAGCTCCAGGGTGAGGAACCCGGTGCCCGCCTCGGCGTGCGCCAGCCGGTCTCCGGCCGCCAGTGCCCAGGGGGCGACCGGGTCACCGCAGGAGGCCCGCAGGGTGTCCCCCTCGCGGACGACGGTGAAGGTGACCTCGCCGACCCGCACCGTGACCCGGGCCCCGCGCTCCAGGCCGTACGTCCGCAGGGTGACCCCGTCGGCGTGCGCGTAGTCGGGGCGGTCGGCGTGGGCGCCCACCGGGAGCACCGCGCCCGGCCGGACCAGCAGCGGCACGCTCATGGCGTCGTGCCGCTCGCGCACCCAGCGCGGCCCGGTCACCGTCCGTCCGGTGACGTAGTGGGTCCAGGTGCCCTCGGGCACGTAGTAGGTGACGTCCCCCTCGTCGCTGAAGACGGGTGCCACCAGCAGGTCGGGGCCGAGCATGTACTGCCGTTCCAGGTGCGCGCAGCCCGGGTCGTCGGGGAACTCCAGGACCATTGCCCGCATGACGGGCGTGCCCTCCTCGTGGGCGACGCGGGCGGCCTCGTACAGGTACGGCATGAGCCGCAGCTTCAGCCGGGTGAAGTGCCGCAGCACGGCCACGGACTCCTCGTCGAACAGCCACGGCACCCGGTAGGAGGAGCTGCCGTGCAGCCTGCTGTGCGAGGACAGCAGGCCGAAGGCCAGCCACCGCTTGAACAGGGCGGGCGTCGGCGTGCCCTCGAAGCCGCCGATGTCGTGGCTCCAGAAGCCGAACCCGGACAGGCCGAGGGACAGTCCGCCGCGCAGCGACTCCGCCATCGAGGCGTAGGTCGCCTCGCTGTCGCCGCCCCAGTGCACCGGGAACTGCTGGCTGCCGGCCGTCGCCGACCGTCCGAACACCACGGCCTCGCCCTCGCCGCGGTGCTTGCGCAGCACCTCGAAGACGGTCCGGTTGTAGAGGTACGTGTAGTGGTTGTGCATCCGCTCCGGGTCGGAGCCGTCGGACCACTCCACGTCGAGGGGCACCCGCTCGCCGAAGTCGGTCTTGAAGCAGTCGACGCCCTGGGCGAGCAGGGCCTCCAGCTTGCCCGCGTACCAGTCGCGGGCGGCGGGGCTGGTGAAGTCGACGAGTGCCATGCCCGGCTGCCACAGGTCCCACTGCCAGACGCCGCCGTCAGGGCGTCTCAGAAGGTGTCCGAGGGCCCTGCCCTCCGCGAACAGCGGGGAGCGCTGGGCGATGTACGGGTTGATCCACACGCTGACGTGCAGGCCCTTCGCCTTCAACCGGGCCAGCATCCCCTCCGGATCGGGGAACACCCGCGGGTCCCAGGTGAAGTCGCACCACTGGAACTCCCGCATCCAGAAGCAGTCGAAGTGGAAGACGGACAGCGGCAGTTCGCGGTCCCGCATGCCTTCGATGAAGGAGGTGACCGTCTCCTCGTCGTAGGAGGTCGTGAACGAGGTGGACAGCCACAGGCCGAAGGACCAGACGGGCGGCAGGGCGGGGCGGCCGGTGAGGGCGGTGTACCTGCGCAGGATCTCCTTCGGGGTGGGACCGTGGATGACGTAGTACGTCAGCTCCTGGGTCTCGGCGCTGAACTGCACGCGGGACACCGCCTCCGAGCCGACCTCGAAGGAGACCCTGCCGGGGTGGTCGACGAAGACGCCGTAGCCGGCGTCCGTCAGGTAGAACGGCACGTTCTTGTAGGCCTGTTCGGTGGCCGTGCCGCCGTCGGCGTTCCAGATGTCGACGGTCTGGCCGTTCTTGACCAGCGGGCCGAACCGCTCGCCGAGGCCGTGGACGGTGGTGCCGACGCCGAGGTCGAGCTGTTCGCGCAGATAGTGGGCGCCGCTCGCGTCGCGCATGATGCCGAGGCCCTTCGGGCCGCTGGAGGTCAGTGAGCGGCCGTGGGCGAGGAAGTCGACCCGCCAGGGACCGGAGCGCGACACCCGCACCGACAGGGAGCCGGAGGTGAGCGTCGCGTACTGGTCGTCGAGGGAGATCCGCGGGGCGGTGTCCGTGCCGGTGAGGCCGAAGGCGGGCTCGCGGGACCGTTCGCCGGTGAGGTGGGTCAGGGTGAGGCCGACGACGTCGGGCATCGGGCTGTGCGCCCGGATCGTCAGGACCGGTCCGGTCAGCAGGTCGCCGCGCGAGCGGACCGGGCGGGTCGGGGCGTGGATCTCCAGGACGCCGCCGGACTCGGCGACGTCGAGGACCTCGGCCGGGTGGGCGGCGGTGACGCCCTCGCGCAGGAGCCAGTAGCCATCGGTGAACTTCACGTGGGGGGTCCTTACTTCACGGCTCCGACCGCGCTGCCGCGGGTGAGCGTCCGCCGGAGGACGAGGGTGAGGAGGACGTCGGGGCGTGCGGGACGCCGAGGGCCCGGAGCGCGCCGAGGGCCGCACGTCGTGCCTTCAACACCCTGTGCCTTTCGGGGGAGTCGGATGGTTCTCGCGGGCAGGGACGCTCGCCACGCGGCCGGACCGGGCGGGCCCGCCGCGTCGGAGCGGTCGTCCGTCGAATCGATTCGACGCCCGATGTCGAAGCGCTTCGACGGGCGAAGGTAGGTGGCCGCTGTGGGCGCGTCAATGGGAGGCGCGCGATTCGGCCGGGTCCGGTCGGTCCTGGCCGGGCTTCTGCGGTACGGGCCGCCGGACGGCCGTCAGGGAGATCAGCAGGGCCGTCGCCGCCGCGAGCACCGGTATGCCGTAGCCGGCCGCCGGGGAGACGTGGTCGGTGATCCAGCCGCCGGCCGCGCTGCCGCAGGCGATGCCGCCGAGCAGGCCCGTCACCGCCAGGGTCATGCCCTCGTTGAGGCGTCCCTCGGGGGTGCGCTCCTGGACCAGCGCCATCGTGGTGACCATCGTCGGCGCGGTCGCCATCCCGGCCACCAGCAGCGCGCCGGCCAGCAGCGGCAGCGAACCGGCGACGGCCGCCGCGAGCAGCGGCAGGGTCAGCAGGACCGTCATCGCGGCCACGCTCCACGGATGCCGGCGCGCGGCCGGACCCACCGGCCGCAGCGTCCCGAACGCCAGCCCCGCCGCGCACGAGCCGGCCGCCTGGAGCGCGAGCACCACGCCCGCGGCGGCGGCGTGCCCACGCGCGTCCGCGAACGCGATCGTGACGACCTCCGTCGCCCCGAACACCGCCCCCAGCGCGAGACAGCAGACCAGAAGCGGCATGACGCCGGGCGCCCGCAGCGGCGACGGTCCGGCCGCCGTACCGGGACGCGGTGGCGGCTCGGTCGCGCGCTGGGCGGCGAACACCAGGGTCCCGGTCACCAGCAGCACCGCGCCGGTCAGCGTGCCCGCCTCCGGGAAGAACGTGCCGCACAGGAAGGCCGCGAGGACCGGGCCCAGCATGAAGCACAGCTCGTCGGCGGCCTGTTCGAAGGAGTTCGCGGTGTGCAGGGCGGCCGGGTCGCCCCGGAAGAGGTGGTTCCAGCGGGCCCGGGACATGCCACCGGTGTTGGGCGTGGTCGCGGTGGCGGCGTAGGCGGCGAACAGGGTCCAGTCCGGCGCGCCCCGGCGCACGCACACCACCAGGGCGAGGCTGCCGAGCACCGCGACCAGCGTGGCCGGTACGGCGATCCGGGCCTGCCCGTACCGGTCGACGAGCCGTGCCGTCCAGGGGGCGACCAGCGCGGTGGCGGCGAGCCCGGTCGCGGTGACGGCACCGGCGAGGGCGTACGAGCCGCGGGTGCCGGCGATCATCACCACCGCGCTCACGCTGAACATGCCCATGGGCAGGCGGGCCATGAGGTTCCCGGCGGTGAAGGCGCGGGCGCCGGGGACGGCGAAGAGAGCGCGGTACGGGTTCGGTCGTGGCATGGGTTCACCGTCGCCCGCGGCCGAACACGGGGTCCAACACCTGTTCGGGGCCGATTCACGCACGTGCGTTGTAAGTTCACCGGATGTCCGCTCACCTCGACCCACGCCTGCTGCGCGCCTTCCTCGCCGTCGCCGAGGAACTCCACTTCACCCGCGCCGCGGCCCGTCTCTACGTCGCCCAGCAGGCCCTCAGCCGGGACGTGCGGCGGCTGGAGCGCGAGCTGGGTGCCGAACTGTTCGTGCGGACCACCCGGCAGGTGACGCTCACCGCCGACGGCGAGCGGCTGGTGCCCCACGCGCGCGAGGTGCTCCGTGCGCTGGACGACCTGCTCGCCGCGTTCGGACCGGCCCGGCCGCTGCTGGTGGACCTCAACTCGCCGGGGCTGGCCACCGGCCGTCTGGTGCTGCACCGGGCCCGTGAACTCGCCCCGGAGCATGAGCTGATGGCCCGCTTCGAGAGCGGTCTGACCGGCGCGGCCGGGGAGATCGTCGCGGGACGGCTGGACGCGTCCTTCGGTCGGTACGCGGGTCTGGACCCGGTGCTGCGGGCCCGGCTGGACCACCAGCTCGTGCGCTACGAGCCGATGGCGGTGCTGCTGCCCGAGGGGCACCCGCTGGCCTCGTCGGAGGAGATACCGCTGTCCGCGCTGGCCGGGGAGCGGGTCTACGCGGGCGCCGGGAATCCGCGGACCCCGGAGTGGACCGACCTCGCCCGGCTCCTCTTCGAGGGGCGCGGCATCGAGATCGCGCCGCCCGTGCCGCTCGCCGTCGGGGAGGAGGAGTTCCGGCGGATCATGTCAAAAGATCCCTTTCCGATCCTCGCGGCAGTAGGTTTTCCGGCCATGCCCGGAGCGGTGCTACGACCGCTCGTCGATCCGGTCCCGCTGTCGCCCGTGTCGCTGGTGTGGCGAAAGGGGCTGGTCCATCCGGCGCTCGATGTCCTGCGTCGTGCGGCAGTCGAACTCGGGTTCGCGCGGGGGTGGCTGGAGCGTCCTGCCGGGGGATGGATTCCGGCCATCGACATGAACATGGCGTGTACCCATAAATGAGACATCGCACACATTGGCATCCCGGCTGCGCTAGATTCGTCGCCTGAGCACGCTGGGGTCGCTGGGGGCGCGCTGACCGGGTGGGGGCCCGGTTTCACCGGCATGTGCTCGCGGTCTCGGGCGTGCCCAGCAACCGACCTGTGGTGTCCCGTGGGGGGAAACGCGCACGTGAAGAATTGGCGGGAAGATGCCCAACCGGAGTGGCCGGAAGCGGCATCGCCGACCGGAAACGTACCGGCCATGGAGGGAAACGCCCAGGCGTTTCCCGACGGCGTACGGCAGTCCGTGAGGGGCGGTTCCGGGGAGGACGGCCGGGGCGCGCTCCCGGACGCCGGCCTCGACGCCGAGGCCCGAGCATTACCCGCATACCGGGATGAATCCGGGCGGAGCGGTGAACCGTCGCCCTCGAACGCCCTTTCCGAAAACGAACGGTCGAGCGGTGGGCTCCGGGACCCCTGGGAGGAGGCCGGAGAAGCGTCCGTCGTCCTGTCCGGCACGGACCCGGAGCGCAACGACCCCGACGAGGTGACCGTCCAGCTCGACTCCCCGCACCGCACGACGGGCAAGCGCGGCGACGGCCCGGACGCCTCCGACGCACCTGTGTTCGTCGACGAGACCGGCCGCCGCGGCCGTACCTTCCGGCGGATCGGCATCACCGTGGGACTCGCCTGCGCCGCCTACGCCGTCGTCATCGTCGGCACGCTCCTGTCCGGGAACGCGGGTGCGCCCTGGCTTCCGGTGCCGGGCCAGAAGGGCGACGAGCCCGCCGGCCGGGTCGACACCTCCGGTGAGCCCAGCTCCTCGGTCACCCCGACGCCGCCCGGCTTCGCGGCGCCCGGCCTCCCCGGCTTCACCGCCTCAGGGCCCGCGTCCCTCCCGTCGGGAACGGGCGCGACTCCCAGCGCTTCGGGCAGCGCCGCCGTGCCGCCCAGCATGCCCGCCGCCGCGCCTCGGCCTCCGCTGCCCAGCGCGTCCGGCCGGCCCAGCCCGGTCCTCAGCAGCGATCCCCCGGCACCGGTACCGAGCACCCCGGCCGCGTCACCGCCGCCACTGCCCGAGCCGACCCCGCCGGTCACCGTGGAGTCCACCCCGCCGCCGCCCCAGCCCTCCCCGGCGGGAGGCGCGGGCCCCGTGGTGGCGGGGGGCGGGTCCGACCCCGTGACCACCGGCTCCGGTGAAGAGACCGGTACGGCCGCGGCCTCCGGTGCCGATCCGGGGGCGGGTTCCTCACCCCAGCCGGGTCCGTCGCCGTCGCCGTCCGCGTCACCGGGATCCTCGTCCGGTCCTGGCGATGCGCCCGACACGGCCGAGGTCCCGGGCACCGTCGCCTCCTGAGCCTCGTCCGACCGCGTCCCGTCCCGTCGGCCCCGTGTCGCGCGCTTCTCGCCGCACCGGCCGGCCGGCCCCCGGCCTCGTCGCGTACCGCCGTCGGCTCTCCTTCCGCTCCGCCCTCCGGCACAGCCGTCCCCGCCCGCCCCGAGTCCGGGCGGCCCGTCCTCGTATCCGAAAGAACGCCCCTCATGGCTCCACGCAGCAGCCGGCGCACGACCCGACGGTCCGCCGGACCCTCCGCACCCTCCTCCCCGGG
>NZ_MUBA01000142.1:457-5197 GCF_002154575.1 Streptomyces bobili | reverse complement strand
CCATGGCCCGCCGGGCCGTGGTGACCCTCGTGGGTCGCGTGGTCGTGCCCGGTCTGCGTGTGGTGTGCGGTGTGGTCCATGACCGTCATCCCCATTCCCTTCACGTGTGACCCGTCTCCCGAGCCCCACACTCACGACTATATACCCCCCAGGGGTATGTGCAAAGGTGTGGAGACCGGTGTGCGGCCGCTCGCGGACGGACGCCGACGACGGGGGCCGCTACCGCGTGACCGGCGGGGGCTCGTCGCCGGGCAGCGGGTCGTCGGAACGGGTGGCGCGGGCCGGTCGTACGGCCCGCGCCCGCTGGACTCAGAGCCGGTCGAGGATGCTCTGGAGCTGCTTGACCTCGGCCGACTGTCCGTCGACGATGGCGCCCGCCATCTTCACGGCGCCCGCGTACTCACCGTTCTTCCGCTCGCCCTCGGCCATGGTGATCGCGCCTTCGTGGTGCTCGATCATCATGTCGGCGAACATCTTGTCGAACTCGGCGCCCTTCATGCCCTTGAGGTGCTCCATGTCCCCGTCGGACATCATGCCGTCGCCGCTGCCGTGGTCCATGCCGGGCATGGCTCCGGCGGCGGCGGTCGGCTGGTTCCAGGACTTCAGCCAGCCCTGCATCGTCCTGATCTCGGGGTCCTGGGCCTTCTCGATCTTCGCCGCGATCTCCTTCACCTCGGCGTCGGAGGCGCGGCCGTCGGCGAGTCGGGCCATCGCCAGTGCCTGCTGGTGGTGCGGGATCATCATCTGCGCGAAGGCGACGTCAGCGTCGTTGAAGCCCGTGGAGCCCGCCTCGGCGGCAGCCGACGCGGACGTCGAAGCGGATGCGGACGCCGAGTTGTCGCCGCTGCCGTGTTCCATGCCGCTCATGTCGTCGCCGTCGCCGCCACAGGCGGAGAGGAACAGTGCGCCGGCGGCGACGAGGCCGACGGCGGCGGCGCGGCGGACGGGCTTGCGGGGCAGGGCATGCGTGAAGGCAGTCATGGGTGATTCACCTCGTGGTGTCGGTTCGTCAGCTGTGTGGGGCGGGCGCAACCGCCCGCGCGCGCGACGCGCGCAGGCGCAACCGCCCGCAGGCGGAACCGCGGGATCGCGCGTCGTGCGCGTCCGCGAGCGGGTTCGGCCTACAGCCGCAGAACTGACAGACGGGTGAGATCGGGTTGGCGAGGCGGAGGGTCGGGCCGCGCGACGGTGGTGAGCCGGGCGAGCAGCTCAGCGAGCCACTCCCGGCGACGGGCGAGTGCCGACCTGACGAGAGCGCTGAGCGCCCACGCGCCGAACAGCACCGCCACGCACAGCGACACCATGTCCATGGTCATGGGGGGCTCGTGGGTGGACGACGACTCCGCCTTCTTGCCCGCGGCGTCCGTGGCGCGACCGCCGGCGGCCATGTCGTCCGCCGGCGCGCTCATCGGCGCATGGCCCGGAGCAGCCGCATCGGTGATCACGGAGGGGGACGTGGTGCTCATGCCGGCATGGTCCGACTCGCCGGGGTGTCCCATGCCGTGCATCGCGAACACGCCGAGGGCGAGCAGCACGACGAGCAGCAGGTGCCCGAGGGCGCCTGCCGCGCGTACGTTTCGGCTCGCCTTCACACCGGACTCCGTCACTGGCCGTTCTGGATCTGCCTTGTACGACAGTACCCAAGGTTCACGGGAGGGGCTCGCACCGGTCCCGCCGGGCGGGACCGGTGGCGCTGAGCGAGAGGGCCGGGCTACTTGAAGGAGCGCAGGCGCAGGCTGTTGGTGACGACGAAGACCGAGGAGAAGGCCATCGCGGCACCGGCGATCATCGGGTTGAGCATCCCGAAGGCGGCCAGCGGCAGGGCGGCGATGTTGTAGCCGAACGCCCAGAACAGGTTGCCCTTGATGGTGGCGAGGGTCCTGCGGGAGAGCCGGATCGCGTCCGCCGCCACCCGCAGATCGCCGCGTACGAGGGTCAGGTCGCCCGCCTCGATCGCCGCGTCCGTCCCGGTGCCCATGGCCAGACCCAGGTCGGCGGTGGCGAGGGCGGCGGCGTCGTTGACACCGTCGCCGACCATGGCGACCGTACGGCCCTCCGCCTGGAGCCGCTTGACGACGTCGACCTTGTCCTGCGGCAGCACCTCGGCGATGACCTCGTCGATGCCGACGGCCCGCGCGACCGACTCGGCGACGAGCCGGTTGTCCCCGGTCAGCAGGACCGGCTTCAGCCCGAGTGCGCGCAGCTCGGCCACCGCCTCGGCACTGGTCTCCTTGACCGCGTCGGCGACGGTCAGGACCCCGCGCGCCTCACCGTCCCAGGCCACGGCGACCGCCGTACGTCCCTCGGCCTCCGCGGCGGCCTTCGCCTCGGCCAGCTCACGCGGCAGGGCGATGACCCAGTCGTCGAGGAGCTGCTCACGACCGACGAGCACGGCATGGCCCTCGACGACGCCCTGGACACCGAGACCGGCGACGTTCTCGAAGTTCTCGGGCACCGGCAGGCTGCCCGCCCGATCCGCTTCCGCGGCGCCCGCCGCGATGGCCTGGGCGATCGGGTGCTCGGAGGCGTGTTCCAACGCGCCCGCGAGGCGCAGCAGCTCGCTTTCGTCCACGCCCGGCGCGGTGAACACGTCCTGGAGCCGCATCCGGCCGGTGGTGACGGTGCCGGTCTTGTCCAGGACGATCGTGTCGACACGGCGGGTGGACTCCAGGACCTCGGGGCCCTTGATCAGGATGCCGAGCTGGGCGCCGCGGCCGGTGCCGACCATGAGGGCGGTCGGTGTCGCGAGGCCGAGCGCGCACGGGCAGGCGATGATCAGGACCGCGACGGCGGCGGTGAACGCGGCCGTCGTGTCACCCGTGAGGCCGAGCCAGGCGCCGAGGGTGGCCGCGGTGATCAGCAGGACCGCGGGGACGAAGACGCCGGAGATCCGGTCCGCGAGGCGCTGCACGTCCGCCTTGCCGTTCTGGGCGTCCTCGACGAGCCTCGCCATCCGGGCGAGCTGGGTGTCGGCGCCGATCCGGGTGGCCTCGACGACGAGCCGGCCACCGGCGTTGACCGTCGCCCCGGTCACGGCGTCACCGACGCCCACGTCCACCGGTACGGACTCGCCGGTCAGCAGGGCGGCGTCGACCGCGGAGGCACCCTCGACGACGGTCCCGTCGGTCGCGATCTTCTCGCCGGGGCGTACGACGAAGCGGTCACCGACCGCCAACTGGGCGACAGGAATGCGTACTTCCACGCCGCCGCGCAGTACCGCGACCTCCTTCGCGCCCAGCTCCAGCAGGGCCCGCAGCGCCGCACCCGCCTTGCGCTTGGACCGCGCCTCCAGGTAGCGCCCGGCGAGGATGAACGTGGTCACACCGGCCGCGGCCTCCAGATAGATGGAGGACGAGCCGTCCGAACGGGAGATGGTGAACTCGAAGCCGTGCCGCATGCCCGGCATGCCGGCGTCTCCGAGGAACAGGGCCCACAGCGACCAGCCGAGCGCGGCGAGCGTGCCGATCGACACCAGCGTGTCCATGGTCGCCGCGCCGTGCCGGGCGTTCGTCCAGGCGGCCCGATGGAAGGGGAACGCACCCCAGATCACGACCGGAGCGGCGAGAGTCAGCGACAGCCACTGCCAGTTGTCGAACTGGAGGGCCGGCGCCATCGCCAACAGCACCACGGGCACCGAGAGCGCCAGCGACACGAGCAGGCGCTGCCGCAGGGTGAGCAACTCCTGATCCGCGGCGGGCGCGGCGCCCGGTACGCCCTCGTCGTCGCCCGGGGGAGTGGGCGGGGGCGGCTCCGCGGCCGTATAGCCGGTCTTCTCGACAGTGGTGATGAGGTCGGCGACCCCGATCCCGTCCGGGTAGGAGATCTTCGCCTTCTCGGTGGCGTAGTTGACGGTCGCCGTGACGCCGTCGATCCGGTTGAGCTTCTTCTCGATGCGGGCCGCGCAGGAGGCGCAGGTCATCCCGCCGATGGAGAGCTCGACCTCGGAGGCGGGCGCGGGAGCGCTGTCGGGAAGCGTCTTCTCGGGAGCCGTGCTGGTCATGGAGATACTCCTGGGGAAGGCCGGGACGTACGGCGTCCGTATCAGCGGAGCGGCACGCCCCGGCGGGGAGGAATGCGCGTGGTCCGGGGCCGGCCGGCCCCGGACCGGCTCACGCCGTGCCGACGAGTTCGTAACCCGCCTCGTCGACAGCGGCGCGGACGGCCTCCTCGTCGAGCGGGGCGGAGGAGGTGACGGTCACCTCGCCGGTCCTGGCGACGGCCGTGACCGCGGTGACGCCGTCCAGCGCGGAGATCTCCTGCGAGACCGCGCCCTCGCAGTGCCCGCAGGTCATGCCGGACACCCGGTAGACGGTGGTGAGCGCGCCGCCCTGGCTGTCGGATGCGGAGCCGGAGTGGCAGGAGCCGTCGGCGGAGCAGCAGGAGCCGGAGGCCTGCACGTCGGTCACGCCGGAGTTCTTCAGGTCGGTCATGGCTACTTCCTCGGCTGTCGATGCGTGGGTCGCTTGCGGAGGAGCTCGATAGGCCCCTCCCGACGGGATCGACTATATACCCCTAGGGGGTATGTCGGAAGTCTGGGTGGGCCCGGGAAATCCCGCGCCCGAAGTCACGCGACCATCCTCGGCGGATCGCCGGCCACAGGGATGCCCGCGCTGCCGTGGATCTCCCTGTGCGCCGGATCCCGGCCGCGTGAACGCCCGTACGGCCTTCTCCGCGCCGGCCGGCGACACCACCGAACGGTGTCCGGCCGCTTCACGGTCACTGCCGGAGGAGCCGGGCCCG
>NZ_MUBA01000142.1:0-432 GCF_002154575.1 Streptomyces bobili | reverse complement strand
CGCGCCGTGCTCCAGCGAGTGGACGGCGTTCACGTCCGGGACGGCCTTCGTGTAGACGGTGCCTTCGCAGGTCATCCACGCCTGGTGGTGATCACCGCCGACCGGTGGATTCATCGGATAGGTGACGGCGGCCTCGACGTGGTTGCGCCCGAGCTTCCCGGCGTCCCAGGACTTCTCACCGCTCACCGGCTTCTTCGCGGCGGCGGCCTGCCGGGCGTCCTTCTCGTTGGCGTCGTTGATGGCGTAGGCGCCCCAGCCGACGAGCCCGGCGAGGATGACCGTACTGATCGTGACGGTGAGGATGCGGCTGCGGCGTTCGCGCGCCCGCTCGGCGCGGCGAGCCTCCTCGATCTTGGTCCGTCGGGCCGCGGCTGCCGTCTTCTTGCTGGTCTTGCTCATGACTGTGCTGTCCTCGTCCCCGCCGTACGGCGG
>NZ_MUBA01000141.1 GCF_002154575.1 Streptomyces bobili | reverse complement strand
CGCTGGGCCTCGGCACGGCCGCCACCCGCACCACCAACCCGCTCCTCCTCGCCCTCCTCCTCGTCACCTCCGCCTACGTCGTCCTCACCTGCCGCCCCGACACCCCCTGGTCCCGCTCCTACTCCGCCTTCCTGCACCTGGCCCTCGCCGTGCTCGTCATCCGCCTCGTCTTCGTCGTGGTCCTCGGCTCCCCCGTCCCGGGCTCGCACGTGATCGTGACGCTCCCCGAGGTCCCGCTCCCCGACTGGGCGCAGGGCATCCGGCTGGGCGGCAGGGTGACCGCCGAGGGTGTCGTGTTCGCGCTGTACGACGGCCTGCGCCTGGCGACCCTCCTGGTCTGCGTCGGCGCCGCGAACGCCCTCGCGAGCCCTTCGCGGCTCCTGAAGTCCCTCCCCGGCGCCCTGTACGAGGCGGGGGTCGCCGTCGTGGTGGCGCTGACCTTCGCGCCGCATCTCATCGCCGACGTGCAGCGCCTGCGTGCCGCCCGCCGGCTGCGTGGCCGCCCGGACCGGGGTCTGCGCGGCCTGTCCCAGGTGGCGCTCCCGGTCCTGGAGGGCGCCCTGGAGCGCTCGGTCGCCCTCGCCGCCGCGATGGACGCCCGCGGCTACGGCCGTACCGCCGACGTCCCCGCCCGCGTCCGCCGTACGACGGCCGTCCTCACCGTGGGCGGCCTGCTCGGCGTCTGCGCGGGGACGTACGGCCTGCTCACCGCGGCGGGAGGCACGTACGGGCTGCCGGTGCTCGTGGCCGGGGCTCTCGCCGCGCTGGCCGGGCTGCGGCTGGGCGGGCGCCGCTCCCCGCGCACCCGCTACCGCCCGGACCGCTGGACGCCGCGCGCCTGCCTGGTCGCCGGGTCGGGTGTCGCGGTCGCCGCGCTGATGACGCTCGCCGGCTCCGCGGACCCGCAGGCCCTGCATCCCGGCGTGATCCCCCTGACCGCGCCCGCGCTCCCCCTCTGGCCCGCCGCGGCCGTACTCCTCGGCCTGCTGCCCGCGCTCCTCCCCGCTCAGCTCCCGAAGGAGCCGTCGTCGTGATCCGTTTCGAGAACGTCTCCGTGACGTACGACGGCTGCTCCGAAGCCACCGTCCAGGGCGTCGACTTCACGGTTCCGGAAGGTGAACTGGTGCTGCTCGCCGGTCCGTCCGGTGTCGGCAAGTCGACACTGCTGGGCACGGTCGGCGGTCTCGTCCCGCACTTCACGGGCGGCACCCTGCGGGGCCGGGTGACGGTCGCCGGCCGCGACACCCGTACCCACAAGCCGCGTGAACTCGCCGACGTGGTGGGGACGGTGGGCCAGGACCCGCTGTCGCACTTCGTCACGGACACCGTCGAGGAGGAACTCGCCTACGGCATGGAGTCCTTGGGCCTGCCCCCGGCGGTGATGCGCCGCCGCGTCGAGGAGACCCTCGACCTGCTGGGCCTGGCCGGCCTGCGCGACCGTCCGATCGCCACGCTCTCCGGGGGCCAGCAGCAGCGCGTCGCGATCGGCTCGGTCCTCACCCCGCACCCCCGCGTCCTCGTACTGGACGAGCCGACGTCCGCGCTCGACCCGGCCGCCGCGGAGGAGGTCCTCGCCGTCCTCCTGCGCCTGGTCCACGACCTCGGTACGACCGTCCTGCTCGCGGAGCACCGCCTGGAACGCGTCCTCCAGTACGCCGACCAGGTCGCCCTCCTGCCCGCGCCCGGCGCCGCCCCGGTGCTGGGCACCCCGGCCGAGATCATGGCCGTATCGCCGGTGTGTCCGCCGGTGGTGGATCTGGGCCGGCTGGCGGGCTGGTCCCCGCTGCCGCTGACCGTCCGCGACGCCCGGCGTCGAGCCGCCGACCTGCGGGAACGGCTGGCCGGGAGGGAGCCGGAGCAGGCCCCGACCGCGACCGTCGAGCCCCCGGCGCTCCCCCGTTGGCGTGGTCGCCGCGCCGCGCCCGCCCCGGCCACGCCCGCGCCCCCGGCGGAGGTCCGCGCCCTCGCCGTACGCCGTGCGCGGGTCCAGGCGCTGCGCGGCGTCGACCTCACCGTGTCCCCCGGCGAGACCATCGCCCTCATGGGCCGCAACGGCGCCGGGAAGTCCACGCTGCTCAACACCCTCGTGGGCCTGGTCGAGCCGTCCTCCGGCACGGTCAGGGTGGGCGGCGCGCTCCCCCACCGCACCGCGCCCCGCGACCTCGTCCGCCGGGTCGGCCTCGTCCCGCAGGAGCCCCGCGACCTGCTGTACGCCGACACGGTCGCCGCCGAGTGCGCCGCCGCCGACCGGGACGCGCGCGCCACCCCCGGCACCTGCCGCGCCCTGGTCACCGACCTGCTCCCCGGCATCGACGACGACACCCACCCCCGCGACCTGTCCGAGGGCCAGCGCCTGACGCTGGCGCTGGCGATCGTCCTGGCCGCCCGCCCGCCACTGCTCCTCCTCGACGAGCCGACGCGCGGTCTCGACTACGCGGCGAAGACCCGCCTGGTCGCTGTCCTGCGCGAACTGGCCGCCGCCGGACACGCGATCGTGCTGGCCACGCACGACGTGGAACTGGCGGCGGAGCTGGCCCACCGGGTCGTCCTGCTCGCCGAGGGCGAGGTGATCGCGGACGGCCCGACGGCCGAGGTGATCGTCTCCTCCCCGTCCTTCGCCCCGCAGGTGACGAAGATCCTGGCCCCTCAGAAGTGGCTGACCGTCGCGCAGGTGCGGGAGGCCCTGCGATGAGCCGGCGAGCCGCTGCCGTGACTTCGACCCGGCAGGCGCGGGCCGTACGGCTCGGGCCCCGGTCCGTCGCCGCGCTCGGGCTCGTCAGCGCGGTCGGTGCGGTCGCCTTCGGCTGGCCGTTCCTGGCCCCGCCCTCCTCCACCCTGAACGCGCACGCGCAGGACGCCCCCTGGCTCTTCGCGGGCCTGCTGGTTCTGCTGATCGCCGTCGTCGCGGCGACGATCTCGGAGTCGGGGCTCGGCGCGAAGGCGGTCGCCATGCTCGGCGTGCTGGCGGCGACCGGCGCCGCCCTGCGCCCGATCGGGGCCGGGACGGCGGGCATCGAGCCGATGTTCTTCCTGATGGTGCTCAGCGGCCGGGTCCTCGGTCCGGGCTTCGGGTTCGTCCTGGGCTCGGTCACGATGTTCGCGTCCGCCCTGCTCACGGGCGGGGTGGGCCCGTGGATGCCGTTCCAGATGCTGTCGATGGGCTGGTTCACGATGGGCGCGGGCCTGCTGCCGGGCCCTGACCGGCTGCGCGGCCGGGGCGAGCTGGCCCTGCTCGCGGTGTACGGCTTCCTGGCCGCCTTCGCCTACGGCACGGCGATGAACATGGCGGGCTGGCCCTTCCTGGGCGAGCTGGCCTCGCGCGTCTCCTTCGATCCGGACGCGGCCGTACCGGAGAACCTGGCCCGTTTCCTCGCGTACTGCGCGGCCACCTCCCTCGGCTGGGACCTGGGCCGGGCCGTCGTCACCGTCGTCCTGACCCTGACGCTGGGTCCGGCCGTGCTCAGGGCGCTCCGCAGAGCCACCCGACGCGCGGCCTTCGAGACCGCGGTCACATTCGAGGACCGTCGAGTCGCGCAAGAGGACCGTTGACCGGTGAAGCACCCCACATGACCCACATCACCTACGATCCACCCTAGTGGGACATTTCGGACGCCAGGTCGCCACAAAACAGCCCCTGACCTGCGCATTGAGAGCCAGGTCACACAAACGACCTTCACCCCACATGCGGCCACAACTAGTAAAAGGGGTCATTGCGGACCCCTCCCGAGCCTGCTTCTCTGGATGACGTCGCACAGGGCCGACAGACCCCCGGGTCTCGGCCCCGACGCATGCAAGCCCCCCGCCGCACATCACGCGGTGCGGCCACGCACCGCGTGACTCCGCATGCACAGCGACGTCTCTGTCCCCGAAGAAAAAGGTTCTCCGTGTCCGTCTCCGTCATCCGCCGCATCGCTTCCCCGAAGAAGGCCCTCACCGCCGCCGCCCTGGCCGCCGCGACCGCAGGCATGGCCCTGCACGCCGCCCCCGCCCAGGCCTCGACCGTGACCTCCGCCTCCCAGGCCAAGGCGATCGCGCACAAGATGATCCCGGACGCCGCGCAGTTCAACGCGTTCAGCAAGATCGTGGAGCACGAGAGCGGCTGGGACGTCGACGCCACCAACGCCTCGTCCGGCGCCTACGGCCTGGTCCAGGCCCTGCCGGCCAACAAGATGGCCTCGGCCGGCTCCGACTGGAAGACCAACCCCAAGACCCAGATCGAGTGGGGCCTGGACTACATGAACTCCCGCTACGGCAGCCCGACCGGCGCCTGGGCCTTCTGGCAGGCCAACGGCTGGTACTGAGCCAAGCCCTAGGGACTCTCGTTTGGATCATGCCGGCGTCGCGGGGTCGGGTCAGCCGGGACGAACCGTCGGTCACGGCCGGCCTGATCCAAACGACAGCCCCTAGCCTCACCCCGTACGCGTAAGGCGGCGGCCCCCCGATCCCCGGGGGCCGCCGCCTTACGCCTTTTTGCGAAGCAGCCTTCTGAGTACGTTCGTCACTCACCGGCGCTGACGCGCAACTCCTTGACCCCGTTGATCCAGGCGGACCGCAGCCGCCGGGGGTCCTCGACGAGCCGCATGTGTGGCATCGCGTCGGCGAGGGCGTTGAAGATGAGGTCGATCTCCAGCACGGCGAGGGACTTGCCGAGGCAGAAGTGGGGCCCTCCGCCACCGAAGCCGAGGTGGGGGTTGGGGTCGCGGGTGACGTCGAACTCGTCGGGCCGCTCGAACACCTCGGGGTCGTGGTTGGCGGAGGCGTAGAACAGGCCGACCCGGTCCCCCTTCCTGATCGCCTTCCCGCCCAGCTCGGTGTCCTGTGTGGCGGTCCGCTGGAAGGCGGCCACGGGCGCGGCCCAGCGCACGATCTCCTCGGCGGCGGTGGCGGGCCGCTCCCTCTTGTACAGCTCCCACTGCTCGGGGTGGGTGAGGAAGGCGTGCATGCCGTGCGTGATGGCGTTGCGGGTGGTCTCGTTGCCGGCCACGGCCAGCATGAGCACGAAGAACCCGAACTCGTCGGAGTTGAGGTTGCCCTCGTCCTCGGCGGCGACCAGCGTGGAGACGATGTCGTGGGCCGGGCACTGCTTCCGCTCGGCGGCCATGCTCATGGCGTACGCGATGATCTCGGCGGCGGAGCGGGCGCCGACCTCCTCGGTGACGGCGTACTCGGGGTCGTCGTAGGCGATCATCTTGTTGGACCAGTCGAAGATCTTGGTCCGGTCGTCCTGGGGTATGCCGATCAGCTCGGCGATGGCCTGGAGTGGCAGCTCGCAGGCGACCGAGGTGACGAAGTCGAAGGGGCCGTCGAGCGCACGGGCCCCGGCGACGATCGCGGCGGCCCGCTCCCGCAGCCGCTGTTCCAGCGCCCGTATGGACCGGGGCGTGAATCCCCGCTGCACGATCTGCCGCACCCGCGTGTGCTCCGGCGGGTCCATGTTCAGCAGGATGAGCCGTTGCGCGTCGATGGAGTCGCGGGCGATGTGCTCGTTGAAGCGGATGATCGCGGTGTTGAGGGTGGACGAGAAGATCTCGGGGTGGGTGGAGACGTACCGGACGTCGGCGTGCCGGGTCACCGCCCAGTAGCCCTCGTCCTCGAAGCCGGCCACGTTCCCCGACTGGGGGATCCAGCGGACCGGTTCGGCCAGCCGCAGCTCGGCGAACTCCGGGAGCGGCACACGGTGTTGCAGCAGGTCGGGGTCGGTGAAGTCGAACCCGTCGGGAAGCGCTGGACAGGGCATGGGCAGCTCCAGCCAGAAGGCAGCTTTTCTGACGGTTCATCAGAAACAGGTTCCGGTGAAGGTAGTTCAGGCACCCGAAGGCTGCAAGACCCTTGCGGTGACGCACATCACGTCATCAGACTGCAGCGAGAACTAGTACGTGTTCTAGTTAACGTCTGGTTCGCAGCTCCGTAGTGCCGTACGTCCGGAGGAGAGCCGCCCCCCGAGAGGATCCGCACCCATGGCCGCCGAACCCGTGATCGTGGAAGCAGTCCGCACCCCCATCGGCAAGCGCGGCGGCGCGCTCGCCAATCTGCACCCCGCCTACCTCCTCGGCGAGACCTACCGCGAACTCCTCGGCCGCACCGGCATCCCCGCCGACGCCGTGGAGCAGATAGTCGGCGGCACGGTCACCCACGCCGGCGAACAGTCCATGAACCCCGCGCGCACGGCCTGGCTGACGATGGGCCTCCCGTACGAGACGGCGGCGACGACGGTCGACTGCCAGTGCGGTTCGTCGCAGCAGGCGTCCCACATGACGGCGAACATGATCGCGTCGGGCGTCATCGACGTGGGCATCAGCTGCGGGGTCGAGGCGATGTCCCGGGTCCCGCTGGGCTCCGGCTCGAAGCACGGTCCGGGAAAGCCGTTCCCGGAGGAGTGGAACGTGGACCTCCCGAACCAGTTCGAGGCGGCGGAACGCATCGCGCGCCGCAGGGGCCTGAGCCGTGAGGACGTCGACGGGCTGGGCCTGCTGTCCCAGGAACGCGCCGCCGTGGCCTGGTCGGAGGAACGCTTCAAGAAGGAGACCTTCGCCGTCCAGGTCCCCACGACGGAGGAGGAACAGGCGGCGGGCCAGGGCATGTGGCGCCTGGTGGACCGGGACGAGGGCCTGCGGGACACCTCACCGGAGGCCCTGTCACGCCTCAAGCCGGTCATGCCCACCGCGATCCACACGGCCGGCAACTCCTCGCAGATCTCGGACGGCGCGGCGGCGATCATGTGGTCCTCGAAACGGATGGCCCGCGCCCTGAAACTGAAGCCGAGGGCGAGGATCGTGGCCCAGGCCCTGGTCGGCGCGGACCCCCACTTCCACCTCGACGGGCCGATCGACGCGACGCGGGCGGTGCTCGGCAAGGCGGGCATGTCCCTCAAGGACATCGACCTGGTCGAGATCAACGAGGCTTTCGCGTCAGTGGTGCTGAGCTGGGCGAAGGTCTTCGAGGCGGACCTGTCGAAGGTCAACGTGAACGGCGGCGGAATCGCGCTCGGCCACCCGGTAGGAGCGACGGGCGCCCGCCTGATCACGACGGCCCTCCACGAACTGGAGCGCACGGACAGGGAGTTCGCGCTGATCACGATGTGCGCGGGCGGCGCACTGGCGACGGGGACGATCATCCAGCGGCTGTAACGGATCACGCCCGTTGCGCTGCCGTCAGGCGGTCCACCTGGCGCTCGATGAGAGTCCGGGGGAACTCCGCCGCGCGGCCGGCCTCCAGCTTCGAGAACTTCGCGACGGCGTTGCCGGTGATGACAACGACGTACTCACGGTGCATCACCCTGCCGTCGCCCATGGGAGAGGCCGTACGGAAACTGAGGGCATCGTCGCCGACCCGGGGAGCGTCCTGCACGGTCACCTCTGCCGTGAACTCGCCCACATAGCCCTCCCCGGTGTAGGACTTGCAGGTCTTCAGCGCCGTCCGCATCCGGTCGAAGGTACGCCGGGCTCCGTCACCGGCGTACGAGGCGAGCAGGGACTCGCCGCCCCAGACGTCCTTCTTCCAGTTGCACCGACACGGAGGACCACAGCCCCCTTCCCCTAAATAGCGCTTGGAGCGCTCGTCATCGCTCAGGACATCGGGGTCGGCCCCGCGACGGGCCCGCCATGTCTCAGAGAGCCGGAAGTGAGCATGCGTGGACGACGATCTCGCCCTGAGCCGTGCTCGTCGCCAGGAGAGCCGTTCCGTCCGGCTGGGTGAGGGCGCTCACGACGGTGCCTCGGAGCGAGAACCCGATCGACTCACCCGTGTCCGAGTCCCACACCCGGACGGTGTCGTCGGCCCCCGCCGTGAACAACACCCCCATCCCTCCTACGCTCGCCGTCGCGAGGCCGTACACATCGGTGCCGGTGTCGATGGCTGGGCCGACCTGTGCGCCGGTCACGGCATTCCACCTCTTCAATTCGCCCTGTTGATCGCAGGACACGAAGAGGTGGGTCTCGGCGGCGAACAGCCCTTGGAGGATACGGACCTTGGAACCATGCCCGAGGATCGGTTCTCCCACCTGGCACCCATCCACCGCGTTCCATCGCGAGATTCGGCCGGCTTCGTCACCGGAGACGACCAAGCCCGCGCCGTCGGGGGACGGTACGAAACCCACGGCCATCGTGCTGCCGCCGCCGACCCCAGCCGGCGAGGTCCCCAACAGCTCACCGGTGACTGGGTCCCACCGGTACATCACGCCGTCGTGCCCCGCACCCAAGAGAATGGGCCTGCCGTCCGGCAACTCTCCGACGGAGACATCCCAGATGGTTCGGTCCTCCCAGATCCAGCCGGGTCGGCGCTGTCCCGTCAGGGCGTTCCACCACTCGATCCCGTCCTCCGTGCCGACGGCCAGCAGTACCCCGCCGCCGGAGAGCGGTACCAGAGCCATGCTGTTGCAGCCGGACATACCCTCGCCGTCACACCAAACCCGGTCACCTGTACGGATGTCCCAACGACAGACCTCCCACCCGTCGTCCCCCGAGGAGACGAGGAGCGGCTCTCCGTCCGCTCCCCACCCGAGGGCCACGCCCACAGCGTGGCCGGAACCCGAGGAGAACCTGGCGATCTCCCGCTGTGCCAACTGCCGCATACCCATCTCCCTCAAGCCCTTCCACCTTGCCGCCCGACCTGGCGAAGGACCCTCGCGTCGGAAGCGTCAGATGCCGATGAGCCGGACACGGTGCCCCGTCGGCGACGGTCGCGTACGTGTGACCGTGCGGACCCGCGTCCTGGTGGGCCTCAGGTCGGCTCGTCGGAGGGTTCGTGGCCGACATTGTCCGTGTAGAAGCGGCCCTCCTCCCCCAGCTCGTCGATCTCCAGTTGCTCCTCCCCGGTGAGTTCCTCGTCCACCGCGGCGCCGATGACGCCTCGGGCGCGGGCCAGGCGGCGTGCGACGTCCCAGTCGGCGATGAACTTGCCGATGGTGTGCTCGTCGGCGGTGCCGTCCGCCTGACGGGATCCGAGGCGGTCGAGGGAGACCACGAACTCGTTGAGGTCCAGCAGGACCGCGACGGCCTGGTCGAGGGGCAACCGGATCTCCCGGGAGGACATGTCCATCGGCCGATGGAACTCCGCGCCAGGGGCTGCGGGCCAGGGGGATATCCTCGCTCCTCTGTTCGGGGCAGAGACGACCGCCCCGGTGCCCGTGCCCAGCCGCTCGAAGGAACCGTTCGTGACCTCACCACCGGCGCCCGGCCGCGACCGGCTGTCCTCTCTGACCGGGCTGCGCTTCTGGGCGGCGTTGCTGGTCGTCCTGTACCACCTGTCACGGCAGGTCGGTACGGTGCCGGGGCTCAGTGACGCGGTCTGGTACGGCCGCAGCGGGGTGACCTTCTTCTTCGTGCTCTCGGGGGTCGTCCTCGCCTGGACGTACGACGGCCTGCGCGTGCCCGTCCGGATCTTCCTGTGGCGCAGGTTCGCGCGTATCTGGCCGCTGCTCGCCTTCAGCGTGGCGGCGTCCGTCGCCGTCTACGCCCTGATGGACCGTGCTGTGTCACTCAAGGCCGTGGCCGCGAACCTGCTGCTCGTGCACGCCTGGTTCCCCGAGCCGGTCATCTTCAAGGGCGGCAACCCCGCGGCCTGGTCGCTCAGCGACGAGGCGTGGTTCTACCTGGTCTTCCCGCCGCTGCTGGCCGTCCTCGCGGGCCGCAGGGCGCGGGTGTGGGCGTGGACCGCGGCCGGTGTCGTCTGCGCCACCCTCATCCTGTGGCCGGCGCTGTCCGGGCTGTCGCCGGTCACGCGCCTGTGGGCGCTCGACTACCTGCCGCTGACGCGCGGCCTGCAGTTCGTGCTGGGTGTGGTGGCGGGGCTCGCGCTGAAGCGAGGCTGGCGTCCGCCGGTGTCCCTGCCCGTGGCCGCCGCTCTGGTCATCGGCTGGCATCTCGCGATGATCCCCTGGCACCACGCCGTACCGGACGCCCTCTGGTACAGCCCCTACTCGGCCTCCCAGTGGCTCTCGGCGCCGATCTTCGCGGCCCTGATCTGCGCCGCGGCCCGCGCCGACCTCGACGGCCGCCGTACCGGACTGGGCGGTAAGTGGATGATCCGGCTCGGCCACTGGTCGTTCGCCTGGTATCTCATCCACGAGATCGTGATCCGCGCCGCACTCCACCACTGGGGCCAACCGGCTCCCGGCGCCGACACCCTCGTCTTCTGGGCCGGCGTCCTCCTGGTCAGCCAGGCCGCCGCGGGCGCCGCCTACCAGTGGCTGGAGCACCCCGCCGAACGGTGGCTGAGGGGCCGCGTCGGGCGCCGCCCCTCCCAGCCCTCCGTCCAGCCACCCGCCGAGGCGAGCACCCGCTAGACCGAATCGCCGACAGCCGCCGACCACAGCCGCCGCCGGCATCCGCCGGCATCCGCCGCCCTCAGGCGCTGGCCGTCCGTTCCTTCTCCGCCGCCAGCGGTTCCCTGTCGGTCGTCGCCCGCACGGCCCCCGCCCGCGGCCCCTGCAACACGTACGCCAGTCCGAAACCGCCCAGTACGACCGCCGCGCCGCCCACCGCGTCCAGGACCCAGTGGTTGCCGGTGGCCACGATCGCGGAGACCGTGAACAGCGGGTGCAGGAGGCCCAGGGCCTTCATCCACCACTTCGGGGCGACGATCGCGATCGCCATGCCGCACCACAGGGACCAGCCGAAGTGCAGGGACGGCATCGCCGCGTACTGGTTGGTCAGGGCCGTGAGGGTGCCGTAGTCGGGCTGGGTGAAGTCCTGGACGCCGTGGACGGTGTCGATGATGCCCAGGCCCGGCATCAGGCGGGGCGGGGCCAGCGGGTACAGCCAGAAGCCGACCAGGGCGAGCAGGGTGGCGAAGCCGAGGGAGGAGCGGGCCCAGCGGTAGTCCACCGGGCGGCGCCAGTAGAGGACGGCCAGCACCGACAGCGGGACCACGAAGTGGAACGACGTGTAGTAGAAGTCGAAGAATTCGCGCAGCCAGCCGACCTTGACGACGGCGTGGTTGGCCCAGTGCTCGATGTCGAGGTGCAGGAAGCGCTCGATGTCGAGGATCTCGCGGCCGTGGGCCTCGGCCCGCTCCCGTCCGCCCGAGATGGTCCCGCCCGTCGCCGCGAGCCTGACCTGCTGGTACGCCGCGTAGGTGACGCGGATGAGCAGCAGCTCCAGGAGGAGGTTGGGGCGGGTGAGGACCCGGCGCAGGAACGGCAGCAGCGGGACGCGTCTCCAGCGGGCCGGGACGGGTTCGGCGTACCGCGTGGGGATCGGGGTGCGGTAGTACGGGGAGGTGCGCGACAGGAAGGGCATGACCGTCGCGGCGGCCAGTGCGGCGAGGAGGACGACGTTGTCGCGCAGGGGGTACAGGGACGCCATGTTCGGCAGCATCATCTTCGCCGGGAGCGTCATGACGAGGATGACGGCCACCGGCCACACGTAGCGGTCCGAGGCGCGTTTGCCGACCCGGCCGACCACCGCCGGCAGGACCCACAGGAGCTGGTGCTGCCAGGTCGTCGGGGAGACGACGACGGCGGCGCAGCCGGTGATGGCCACCGCCAGCAGGAGTTGGCCGTCGCGGGCGTAGCGCACCGCCCGGCGGACGCCGAGGGCGGCGACGGCCGCGCCCAGCGTCAGGAACAGGGCGATCTCCAGCGGGCCGGACAGTCCGAAGCGCAGCAGGGCGCCGTGCAGGGACTGGTTGCCGAGGGCGTCCGCGTCGCCGCCGAGACCCACGCCCGCCATGTGGTGGACCCAGTACGTGTACGAGTCGTGCGGCATCGCCGCCCAGGCGAGCAGCGTGCAGGCCAGGAACGACGCCCCCGCGGTCGCGGCGGCCCGGCGCCGGCCGGTGAACCACAGCAGCGGGGCGAACAGCAGCACGGTCGGCTGGAGGGCCGCCGCCAGGCCGATCAGGGCGCCGCCCGCGTGCCGCCCCCGTACGACGAAGCAGCCGAGGAGGACGAGCAGGACGGGGATGATGCTGGTCTGGCCGAGCCAGAGGGTGTTACGGACGGGCAGGGAGAGCATCAGCAGGCTGATCGCGACGGGCGCGGCCAGCAGAGAGGTGCGTCTGCTCACCGGCTGCGGCAGGGCGCGCGCGACGACGAGGCCGAGCGCGGCGACCAGCAGCAGCGTGCCGAAGGTCCAGCCCCAGCCGAGGGCCTGCTCGGCAGCGCGGGTCAGGGGCTTGAGGACGAGTCCGCCGAACGGGGTGCCGGTGAAGCGCGTCGAGTCGTAGAGCGAACCGTTGACGTGCAGGACGCCGTCCGGTCCGACCCAGGTCTCCAGGTCCGTCAGCCGTTCTCCGCGCGGGGTGCCGAGGACGACGGCCACCTGGCGGACGGCGAGGACCGCCGCGACCAGCCAGAGGCCGAGGCGGGCAACGCGCAGGCGCGCTCTCGCCGTGTCGACCGCCGTCGCTCCGAACGGTTTCGCCGGTCGTCCGCTCTGCTCCGCATTCGCCACGCCTCGTAGGCCTCCCGCCCCGTAGGTCCCCCGCGTTCCCTCGTGGGGTTCTTCTCCACGAACCCTATGAGGCTCGCGGCACCCCCGGACAGAGACGCAGGCCGCCCCCTCTTCACCTGACATCCGTTGTCCTTTTGTCCGGAAGACGATAGTCCTCCCGAGGAGGCGTCGGTTCGGCGCCTCATCCGCTCCGGCCCTTCCCACACCGCCGCCTGCGCCGAACGGCTGAATCGGGCCGGTGCGAGCCCTGTGAGTTCCGGGCGAGGGGGAACTCGGGCACGGCGTACGGCGTTGACGGACTGCTTGGCTTTCCTCACGAGTACGGACTGCTTGGCTTTCCTCACGAGTCACGTCGGCAAGCGAGAGGCAGAGGGCATGAGCGAGTCGCAGATCTGGGACACCGTCGACGGCTACTTCACCGCCCACCTGGCCCCGGACGACGAGGTGACCGAGGCCGCGCTGCGCGACAGCGACGCGGCCGGGCTGCCCCAGGTCAACGTCACGGCGAACCAGGGCAAACTGCTCCAGCTCCTCGCGGAGATCCAGGGCGCCCGGACCATCCTGGAGATCGGCACGCTCGGCGGCTACAGCACCATCTGGCTGGGCCGCGCGCTCCCGGCCGACGGCCGGCTCGTCTCGCTGGAGTACAGCCCGAAGCACGCCGAGGTCGCCACCCGCAACATCGCGCGCGCGGGCCTCGACAAGCAGGTCGAGGTGCGGGTGGGCGCGGCCCTGGACTCGCTGCCGCTGCTGGCGGACGAGAACCCGCCGCCGTTCGACCTCGTCTTCATCGACGCCGACAAGGTCAACAACGCCCACTATCTGGAGTGGGCGCTGCGGCTCACCAGCGCCGGCAGCCTGATCGTCGTCGACAACGTCGTACGGGGTGGCCGGGTGGTCGACGCGGACAGCGGCGCGGGCGATGTGAAGGGCACCCGCGACGCCATCGAACTCATCGGTTCGCATCCGAGGTTGAGCGGTACGGCGATCCAGACGGTGGGCTCCAAGGGCTACGACGGCTTCGCTCTGGCGCGCGTGCTGGCGTAGCCCCCGGTCCTCACCTGTGTTCAGCCCTCACCTGCCGGCCCTCACGCGCCGGACCTGACGCGCCGGTTCTCAGACATGAGTTCTCATGCCTCGTGGTAGAAGCCCACGTTGACGCTGCGCGGGCCGGTGCGGTCCGTGACGACGATCTCGCCGTTGCCGCCCCGCGGAAGCCGCACAGTGCCGCCGTAGGTGATGGTCTGGGCGTACTCGCCGACCACCAGCCGGACCTCGGAGGACGGGTCCGGCTGGGAGCCGCGCAGCCAGCTGACCTGCCAGACGCCCTCGGGGCCGCACAGGAACTCCAGGTGGACCCGGGAGACGAACAGCCACTCCTCGGGGGTGGCGAGGCGGCACACGGACTTGTCCCGGCCCACCCGCAGCACGGCGCCCGGCTCGCTGGGCGCGTCGGCCATGAGCATGCCGGCCGTGGCACCCTCTTCCGTCCCCGAGACGGTGGCCATGGTGAGTTCGAGCACGTGCGCTCCTCAAGAGATGTCTGTCTGACAGCGTCCGAACTGTGCGTGCACAGCCGCCGCATACTAAATCGCCCGGCCCCGCCGCGTCCGGCACAATGGACCCATGACCGAGCGAAAGCCACCCGGTGTCCCGTTCGAGTCCTGGATCGACAAGCAGATCCAGGATGCCGAGAAACGCGGTGAGTTCGAGCAACTTCCCGGTCTGGGAAGGCCGTTGGACCCGGAGGTCGAGGGTCCGTACGACGAACTGTGGTGGATCAGGCGCAAGATGGCGCGCGAGGGGCTCTCGGTGCTGCCGCCCGCGCTGGCCCTGCGCAAGGAGGCGGAGGACGCCCTGGCCGCGGCGTACGCGGCGCCCTCGGAGCGCCTCGTCCGGAAGATCATCACGGACGTCAACGCCAAGCTCCGCGAGATGATGTTCAAGCCCCCGCCCGGCCCCCCGCTGGGCATGAAGCCGTACGACGTCGAAGAGGTCGTACGGCGGTGGCGGGAGCGCCGGGCGGACACGGCAAGCGGCTGAGGGACCTCCGGACGGGCCTGGCTGACCGAGCCTGGCCCGTCCGGCCTAGATGTGCAGGAGCCGGTCCGTCAGCTCGCGGTAGTCGCGCAGGGCCAGCCGGAGTTGCTCGGTGTCGGCGGCCGTGGCGGCGTCGCCCTTCTTGTCGTCCGTGACCTGCCAGGAGCCGCGCAGCGTACGGCGGCGGCTGTTCACGGCTTCGGTGAAGCGGGCGGCGAGATCCTCCAGGACGTGGTCGGCCTCCTCGACGGCGTCTCGGGGCCGGTCCACGAAGCCGGCCACCGCGTGCTGCATCCGCGAGGAGAGCTTGTCGCACTCGTCGTGCGGGAGCAGCGCGGGCTTTTCCGCCGTGCGCGCACCCTGGGCGCCATGGGCCGCGCCGGTGCCGCGGGGGGCGCCGATGCCGTCGCTGTCCTCCACGGCTCCGGCCGGGAGACCGCCGGGTGCGGCGGTGGGGGTGCCGGTGGGACGCGGGTCACGGCCGCCGGTGACCGGGTCGACGGCCGGTGCGGCGGTGGGGTCGACGGTCGGTGCGGCGGGGTCGGCGGCCGGGTTCCGCGCCGGCGTGGCCGCGGCACCCGGCCACTGACCCAGTCCCTGTCCCTCTCTCTGCGACTGTGCCGTTTCCCGTCCGGTTTCCTGCTCCTGTGCGGCGCGACGGTACTCGTCGCCGGATGTCACGTCGGGCATGCCTGTTCACCCCTGCTTTGTCTGGTGGCGGTGGAGGCCCGGCAGGTGGAAGCCGGAGCGGCCCTCGTGGCGCCCGGCCGTCTGACGGTCCTCCGCGGGTCGGGTCGTCGGCGCCCGGTGGTGGCCCTCGCCGATCAGGTCGTCGAGGAGGGCGCGGGCCTCGACCATGGCGGCCCGCAGGTCCTCGGTGCCGGGGGCCTCGCCGCCCCGTGCGCCGCCGTCCTCGTGGAAGCGGGTGACGTGGTGCACGTGCCGGTAGCCCTGCACGTGGTCGGCGTGGTGCACGGCGAGCGCGGCGACCTGCTCGTCGTAGCGCCCGCCGTCCGGGTAGCCGCGGGCGCCCGCCGCGTCGGCGAGGATCCGGTCCGCCTCGGCGACCGCCTCGCGCGGGGAGTCGACGAAGCGCTCCTGCGCCGCCGCCCAGCGGGCCTCGAACCTCTCGCGCTCCGCGGGCTCCAGCGGCCGCTCCTTCAGCCCGCCGTGCCGCTCCACCAGGCCGCCGAGTTCACGCTCGGCCGCCTTGACGTCGCCGTCGTGCCGGGCCACTGCCCGGTCGTACTCGGGCCCGAAGCGGCGCTTCAGGCCTGGTCCTCCGTGTGCCGACCCTCGTGCCCGTACGGCCAGGACGGCCGCGACGGCGACGACGACCGCCACGATCACGATGAGAGCGATGATCACGCCTGTGGACATGGTTGCCTTCCGGTGTTTCGGCCCCGCGGGCCGGTTCACCGTCCGGGTTGCCCGGACCGCGCCGGACAAACGGCCGCGGGCGTCGTACCCTGCCCTCGCATATCGGGTTGCGTGCCCGGCGGTACCCCCGCCGAGAATGGCCGGCATGACCTGGATCATCGCCCCGGAACCCGTGGACTCCCCCGTCGCCGCCGCGCTGTGGCGGGAGTACTACACCGAGGTCAGCGACCGCTGGTATCTGCTGCACGAGGGGCGGCGCACCGATCCCGCCGAGCTGGAGCGGGAGATCGCCGCCGAGCGGGGAACCGAACTGGCGCCGCCCACCGGCCGGTTGCTCGTCGCGCGGTACGACGGTGAGCCGGCCGGCAGTGCGGGCGTACGGCTGCTGGACGCGTCGACGGCCGAGCTGAAGCGGGTGTTCCTGCGGCCGGGGGCGCGGGGCAGGGGCGGCGGGCCACTGCTCGTCGGGGCCGCCGAGGAGGCCGCCCGCGCTCTCGGCGCCGGGCGGATGATCCTCGACACCCGTGGCGACCTCGTCGAGGCCCGCGCGCTGTACGCCCGCCTCGGCTACCGGGAGGGCGCCCGGCACAACGACGAGCCGTACGCGGAGCACTGGTTCAGCAAGGATCTGACCGGCGCGGACTCGGGCGGCGCGCGCCTCAGCTGAGCCGGGGCGCGGGGCGTTCGTCGCGTGGCTGCTCGCGGTCGGAGCCGCACAGTTCGGCGTTCAGCTCCTTCACCAGCTGGGTCAGGTCGGTGGGGCGGTCCGGGCCCCACCAGTCGCCGAGCAGTTCGGCCAGCGACTCCTCGCGGGCCCGCGAGAGGTGTTCGGCGACCTCGCGGCCCTCGTCGGTCGGCACCAGGTCGAGGCCCTCGCGCACGGCCAGCCGGCGTTCCTCGATCTGCCGGGCGCCCTCCAGGATCACCGGCAGCGGGACGGGGACGCGCTCGGCGAGTCTGCCCGGTTCGACGCTGCCGTAGCGCTTCATGCGCAGCAGCATCCAGCTCGCGGCGGGCAGCAGGTCGTAGCCGGCCCGCGCGGTGATCGTCCGGTAGATCTCGCGGCGGCCCTCGCGGGTGCCGAGGACGGACAGCGCCCGGCACACCTCGTCGTACGAGGAGCGCTGGACCGGGTTGCTGGCCAGGGTCTCCGTCACGTCCGGCGCGGTGACCGAGCCGCGCAGCGGGTCCTCCTTGAGGAACCAGGAGAGGACGAAGCCCAGGAGGGCGACCGGGGCGGCGTACAGGAAGACGTCCGTGATGGACGAGGCGTAGGCGTGCAGGACCTGTGGGCGCAGGGCGGCGGGCAGGTCGCCGATGACGCGCGGGTCGGCCTCCAGGGCGTCGAGAGAGAGGCCCGAGGGGAGGTCGACGCCCCGGAAGGCGTCCGCGAGCTTGTCGCCGAGACGGCTGGTGAACACCGTGCCGAAGATGGCGACGCCGAACGAGGCCCCGATGGAGCGGAAGAAGGTCGCGCCGGAGGTGGCGACGCCGAGGTCCTCGTAGGAGACGGCGTTCTGCACGATGAGGACCAGGACCTGCATCACCAGGCCTAGGCCCAGGCCGAAGACGAAGAAGAACGCGCTCATCACGGCGGTGGAGCTGTGCTCGTCGAGCTGGTGCAGCAGAAGCAGGCCGATGGCCGTGACGGCGGTGCCGGTGACCGGGAACACCTTCCAGCGGCCGGTGCGGCTGACGATCTGCCCGGAGGCCGTCGACGCCAGCAGCAGACCGGCCACCATCGGCAGCATGTGCACACCGGACAGGGTCGGCGAGACACCCTGGACGACCTGGAGGAAGGTCGGCAGATAGGTCATCGCGCCGAACATCGCGAAGCCGACGATGAAGCTGATCACGGCGGACAGCGTGAAGGTGCGGATGCGGAACAGCTTGAGCGGCAGGACGGGTTCGGCGGCCCTGCGCTCCACGGCCACGAAGACGAAGGCCAAGGCGACGCCCAGCACCGCGAGTCCGATGATCTGCGGGGAGCCCCAGCCCCAGGTGGTGCCGCCCAGCGAGGCCACCAGCACGAGACAGGTGGCGACGGAGGCGATGAGGAGGGTGCCGAGGTAGTCGATCACGTGCTTCGCCGACTTGCGCGGGATGTGCAGGACGGCCGCGATGACGGCGAGCGCGACGGCACCGAGCGGGAGGTTGACGTAGAAGACCCAGCGCCAGCTCAGATGCTCGGTGAACAGGCCGCCCAGGAGCGGCCCGAGGACACTGGTCGCGCCGAAGACCGCACCGAACAGTCCCTGGTATCGGCCTCGTTCGCGCGGCGGGACGATGTCGCCGACGATCGCCATCGACAGCACCATCAACCCGCCACCGCCCAGGCCCTGGAGTGCGCGGAAACCGATCAGCTGCGGCATGTTCTGTGCCATCCCGCACAGTGCCGAGCCGACCAGGAAGATCACGATCGCGATCTGGAACAGCCGTTTGCGCCCGTACTGGTCGCCCAGTTTGCCCCACAGCGGGGTCGCGGCGGTCGACGCCAGCAGGTACGCGGTGACCACCCAGGAGAGGTGTTCCATGCCGCCCAGGTCACTGACGATCGTGGGCAGCGCCGTCGACACGATCGTCTGGTCGAGGGCGGCGAGCAGCATGCCGAGCAGCAGCGCGCCGATCGACACGAGGACGTTGCCGGGCACGTGCTCCTGACGGGGATCCCCCGCCACGGCCTGCGCGTCCAAGGCCATGGATGCCTCCTGAGGCTCGCGTGGACATCTTCCATCGTGATCGGTGTGTCCCGTTATGGCCTGTCGAGTCCTGCCGGAACCTCCCGTTCCGGGGGTCGCGGGCAGCCAGTTGTGTGGGGGATCTGCATAATCCTTGGAGTTTGGATGGGGAGGGACGAACGGGTGAACGATCCGACGGACCGACAGGAGCGACCGGGTGAGCCGGCGCGCCCGCAGGGGCACGGCCATCCGTGTCCGCAGTGCGGTGCGCTCCGGGCGGCGGACAACACCCCGTCGTGCGCGTGCGCGCGGCGCGCCTCCGACGCCCTGCGCGACACCCGTGAGGCGGAGGTGGCCGCGGCGGAGGGCTTCGATCCGCTGCGGATACGGCCGTACGTGGAGCTGGGGGAAGCGGCCGGGTGCGCGAACGTCTGG
>NZ_MUBA01000140.1 GCF_002154575.1 Streptomyces bobili | reverse complement strand
CGTCCTCGACCGCGACGAGCACCCGCGCCCCGGCACCACCGCCGACTCCCTCGCCAGGCTCAAGCCCTCCTTCGCCGACATCGGCGAACTGGGCGGCTTCGACGCCGTGGCGCTGCAGAAGTACCACTGGGTGGAGAAGATCGACCACGTCCACCACGCGGGCAACTCCTCCGGCATCGTCGACGGCGCCTCGCTCGTCGCGGTCGGCTCCAAGGAGACCGGCGAGCGGTACGGCCTCACCCCGCGCGCGCGGATCGTCTCCGCGGCCGTCTCCGGCTCCGAGCCCACGATCATGCTCACCGGTCCGGCGCCCGCCACCCGCAAGGCCCTCGCCAAGGCCGGCCTGACCATCGACGACATCGACCTCGTCGAGATCAACGAGGCGTTCGCGGCGGTCGTCCTGCGGTTCGCGCGGGACATGGGCCTGTCCCTGGACAAGGTCAACGTCAACGGCGGCGCGATCGCCCTCGGCCACCCCCTCGGCGCCACCGGCGCCATGATCCTCGGCACGCTCGTCGACGAACTGGAGCGCCAGGACAAGCGCTACGGCCTCGCCACGCTGTGCGTGGGCGGCGGCATGGGCATCGCCACGATCGTCGAACGCGTCTGACCACCCCGGCGCAGCCAAGAGACTTCAACGGAGACCCCGTCATGACACAGAGCACCACCATCCGCTGGGAACAGGACCGCACCGGCCTCGTCACCCTCGTCCTCGACGACCCCGACCAGTCCGCGAACACCATGAACCAGGCCTTCCGGGCCTCCCTCGCGGCGGTCACCGACCGCCTGGAGGCCGAGAAGGACACCGTCCGGGGCGTCATCATCACCTCCGCGAAGAAGACCTTCTTCGCCGGCGGCGACCTGCGCGACCTGATCCGCGTCACCCCCGACACCGCCCAGGAACTCTTCGACGGCGGCCTGGAGATCAAGCGCAACCTGCGCCGCATCGAGACCCTCGGCAAGCCCGTCGTCGCCGCCCTCAACGGCGCGGCCCTCGGCGGCGGTTACGAACTCGCCCTCGCCTGCCACCACCGGATCGCCCTGGACGCGCCCGGCGCGAAGGTCGGCTGCCCCGAGGTCACCCTCGGCCTGCTCCCCGGAGGCGGCGGCGTCGTCCGCACGGTCCGCCTGCTCGGCATCGCCGACGCCCTCCTCAAGGTCCTCCTCCAGGGCACCCAGTACAGCCCGCGGCGCGCCCTGGAGAACGGCCTGGTCGACGAGGTCGCCGACACCCACGAGGAGATGCTCGCCAAGGCCCGCGCCTTCGTCGACGCCCACCCCGAGTCGCAGCAGCCCTGGGACCGGCCCGGCTACCGCATCCCCGGCGGCACCCCCGCGAACCCCAAGTTCGCGGCGAACCTGCCCGCCTTCCCCGCCACCCTGCGCAAGCAGACGGGCGGCGCCCCCTACCCGGCGCCCCGCAACATCCTCGCCGCCGCCGTCGAGGGCGCCCAGGTCGACTTCGAGACCGCACAGGTCATCGAGGCCCGCTACTTCGTGGAACTGGCCGCGGGCCAGACCTCGAAGAACATGATCCAGGCCTTCTTCTTCGACCTCCAGGCCGTCAACTCCGGCGTCAGCAGGCCCCAGGGCGTCGCGCCCCGCCAGGTCCGCAAGGTGGCCGTCCTCGGCGCCGGCATGATGGGCGCCGGCATCGCCTACTCGGCCGCCCGCGCGGGCATCGACGTCGTCCTCAAGGACGTCTCCCTCGAAGCGGCCGTCAAGGGCAAGGCGTACTCCGAGAAGCTCTGCGCCAAGGCCGTCTCCCGCGGGCGCACCAGCCAGGAGAAGGCGGACGCGCTGCTCGCCCGCATCACGCCCACCGCGGACCCGCAGGACCTGGCCGGCTGCGACGCCGTCATCGAGGCCGTCTTCGAGGACACCTCGCTCAAGCACAAGGTGTTCCAGGAGATCCAGCACATCGTCGAGCCGGACGCCCTGCTCTGCTCCAACACCTCCACCCTCCCGATCACCGTCCTCGCCGAGGGCGTGGAGCGGCAGGGCGACTTCGTCGGCCTGCACTTCTTCTCGCCCGTCGACAAGATGCCGCTCGTCGAGATCATCAGGGGCGAACGCACCGGCGACGAGGCGCTCGCCCGCGCCTTCGACCTGGTCCGGCAGATCAAGAAGACGCCGATCGTCGTCAACGACTCGCGCGGCTTCTTCACCTCACGGGTGATCGGCCACTTCATCAACGAGGGCGTCGCCATGGTCGGCGAGGGCATCGAACCCGCGTCCGTGGAGCAGGCGGCGGCCCAGGCCGGCTACCCGGCCAAGGTCCTGTCCCTGATGGACGAGCTGACGCTGACCCTGCCGCGGAAGATCCGCAACGAGTCGAAGCGGGCCGTCGAGGAGGCCGGCGGCACCTGGCCCGGCCACCCCGCCGAGGCCGTCATCGACCGCATGGTCGACGAGTTCGGCCGCACCGGCCGCAGCGGCGGCGCCGGCTTCTACGAGTACGACGAGGACGGCAAGCGAGTCGGCCTGTGGCCGGGTCTGCGCGAGCACTTCACCCGTGAGGACGCGAGCATCCCCTTCCTCGACATGCAGGAACGCATGCTCTTCTCCGAGGCCCTCGACACGGTCAGGCTCCTGGAGGAAGGCGTCCTGACGTCCGTGGCCGACGCCAACATCGGCTCCCTGTTCGGCATCGGCTTCCCGGGCTGGACCGGCGGCGTCCTGCAGTACATCAACGGCTACGACGGCGGTCTGCCCGGATTCGTGGCCCGCGCGCGGGAACTCGCCGAGCGCTACGGCGACCGCTTCACCCCGCCCGCGCTCCTCGTGGAGAAGGCGGAGAAGGGCGAGACCTTCACCGACGCGCGCTGAGCCACCGCACCCGTCACGGGGAGCCGTCCGACTCCGGCGGCTCCCCGAGCCACTCCCGCACCTCCTGGGTGAGCGAGCGCTGGAACGCCGTCAGCAGTGCCTGCACGACCAGCGGCTGCATGTGCGCCGACAGCGACCGCACCGCCTGAGCGTCCCGCTCCGTCACGTCCTCCCGCAGCAGCCGCGACAACTCGTGCGCCGCGGCCCGCGCATGGTCCACCAGCACGGTGCGCGCGGCCAGGATCGCCTCCTGCGACAGCGGTACGTCGAGGAGGCGGACGCCCAGCCTGAGCAGCCCGGCGTCGACGCGGTACGAGCCGTCGGCGGCGCCCTCGCCCAGCACGCCCATCGCGGCGAGCCGTTCCACGTCCGCCTCGTCCAGCGCCCGCCCCGCCCGCTGCCGCAGCTCCTCCCCGGTCACCGTCTCCACGCTGTCCGGCGCCCAGGACGCCACCACCGCGCGGTGCACGGCGAGGTCGTGGGCGTCCAGGCCGGGCGGCAGCCGGTCCAGGTAGCGCTCGATCGCCGCCAGCGTCAGGCCCTGCCCTTGCAGTTCCTCGATCAGCGCGAGGCGCGCGAGGTGCTCCGGGCCGTAGTGCCCCACCCGGCGCGGACCGATCACCGGCGGCGGCAGCAGCCCCTTCGTGCTGTAGAAGCGCACCGTGCGCACGGTGACCCCCGCGCGCGCGGCCAGCTCGTCGACGGTGAGGGCCGGCTCCTCGGTCTCGATCGTCATGTGCAGCAGTATCGCTGTCACACCGGTGCTGTGAAACCCGCAAGCGGGTGTCAGTGGCGGATCGACCAGCCGCGTTCGCTGAGGGCTGTGCTCAGGGCGGGGGCCGCCTGGGGGCCCACCATGAGTTGCACCAGGCCTGCCTGCTGACCGGTCGCGTGGTCGATCCGTACGTCCTCGATGTTGACCCCCGCGCGTCCGGCATCGGCGAAGATCCGTGCCAGTTCGCCCGGCTGGTCGCTGATGAGGACGCCCACCGTCTCGTAGACGGCCGGGGCCTCGCCGTGTTTTCCGGGCACCCGCTGGCGGCCCACGTTGCCCCGGCGCAGGACGTCGGCGATGCGTGCCGCGCCGCCGCGCCGCTTCGCCTCGTCGGCGGACTGCAGGGCGCGCAGCGACTCGACGGTCTCGCCGAGGTCGGCTGCCACGCCGTCGAGCACATCGGCGACGGGACCGGGGTTGGCCGACAGGATCTCGATCCACATCCGGGGGTCGGAGGCGGCGATCCGGGTGACGTCGCGGATGCCCTGGCCGCACAGGCGTACCACCGTCTGGTCCGCGGACTCCAGCCGGGCGGCGACCATCGAGGAGACGAGTTGGGGCGTGTGCGAGACGAGGGCGACGGCCCGGTCGTGGGCGGCGGCGTCCATGACCACGGGCACAGCGCCGCAGAGCGCGACCAGTTCGAGGGCGAGGTTCAGCACCTCGGTGTCGGTCTCCGGCGTCGGGGTGAGCACCCACGGGCGGCCCTCGAAGAGATCGGCGTTCGCCGCGAGCGGCCCGGAACTCTCCTTGCCCGCCATCGGATGCGTACCGATGTACGCGCTGAGATCGATGCCCAGGTCCTCCAGTTCGCGCCGGGGGCCGCCCTTGACACCGGCGACGTCGGCGTACCCGCGCGCGACCCCCGCACGCATGGCCTCGGCCAGCACGGTCGCGGTGTGCGCGGGCGGTACGGCGACGAGCGCGAGGTCGACGCGGCCGGGCGGCGGCTCGTCGCTGCCGGCGCCCAGTGCCGCCGCCGTCCGTGCCCGGTCCGGGTCGTGGTCGGCCAGATGGACGCTGACACCGCGTCCGGCGAGGGCCAGCGCCGCGGACGTACCGATCAGTCCGGCACCTATGACGAGCGCGTTCCTCATCGGACGCCCCCGCTGTGGGTACGGGGGAGGGCCGCGAGCCCTCCGTGCCGCTGCTCGGTGGTCACGGGACTCATGGGGCTCAGGTGGCCCAGAGGGTTGGAGGAGTTCAGGGGGCTCACGGGTTCACGTGCTCCGTCCGGATTCGCAGGGACCTTCACCACGACCGCGCCGGACCGGCAGACCGATGGCCGGCGATTCGGCGTGGGCAGTACAGCGGGGCCGGGCGGTGGCGGGCCCGGCGTCAGTGTCTGTGCACGGCCTGCACGCCTGGGCCCGCTCCGGTCCCGGTCCCGCGTCAGTCGTTCCAGCGCTCGAGGACCCGGCGGCGGATCGGCTCCGGGTACGCCTGGGCGAAGGAGCTGTGCGGGAGGAGGCTGCCGTCCGGGGCGGGCAGGAGCCCGTCGCGGAAGACGATGGGGCCGGACTGGGCGGCGCGTTCCTCGTGGGTGTAGCAGTTCAGCAGGGGGTGCACGAAGCCGTACCACGGCTCCGCACGGTCCAGGGGGTGGATCCGGGTGGCCAGCGCCCACAACAGGTCGGTGTCGTCGGCCGGGTCGATGTCGTCGTCCAGGACGAAGGTGGCCGCCGTGGCACGGCCCGAGTGCGACTCGGAGAGCACCTTGCCGATCCGGTGCGTGAGTTCCGCCGAGTCGACGCCGGGCAGTCGTTCCCGCCAGTCCTGGGGGACGGTGACCACCATCCAGTGCGAGGCGGCGCGCAGCGGTGACCAGGCGGTGGTGACCGGCAGGCCGGCGGCGCGCAGCTCGGCCAGGACCTCGGCCGCCTGACCGACACCCGTGACGGTGTGGAACTCGTCCACGGGCCGGCCCTCGGCCACCAGCGGCCAGATCGGGTCGTCGCGGTGGGTGATGGCCTCGACCGTGTACACCGGCTGCATCGAGGTCTCGGTGGAGGCGTACCCGGCGAACTCGCCGAACGGCCCCTCCCGCGCGTCGCGGCCGACGGACAGGTGCCCCTCGATGACGATCTCCGCGCCCGCGGGCACCTCCAGGTCGACCGTCTCGCACCGCACGACGTCGACCGGCTCGCCGTGCAGCGCCCCGATGTAGCCGGCCTCGTCGACCCCCGGCGGCAGCGGAACGCCCCCGACGAACGGGATGGCCGGGTCCCCGCCCTGGACCAGCGCGTACGGCATGGGCTCGCCGCGCTCGGCCCACTCCTGCCAGATCATGCCGATGTGCTGCGCCGGTATCACCAGGCCGGTCATGTGCTTGCCGTCGATCAGCATGATCCGGGCGATGGACCAGTTGGTCCACCGGCCGTCCGGGGTCCGGGCGACGATGATTCCCCAGGTGTTGGCGTACGGTCCGCCGTCGAACTCGTGGACCCGCGGCACCGGGAAACGGTCGAGGGTGGCCTCGTCGCCCAGCAGCACGTTCTGCTTGCAGGGGGCGTCCTCCCGCGGGACGAGCCGAGGGGGTACGGGCGTCGCCAGGCGGGTGCCGGCCAGGTGCTCGACCAGGTCGGCCGCGGTGGCCGAGGCGGGCAGGCCGACGGACAGGGCGACCCGGGCCAGCGGCTTGCCGGGGGCGGCACTGAGCGCGGCGGGCGCCCCGAGCAGCCGGAAGCCCGGCGCGACGCCCTCCACGTTCTCGAACAGCGGGGCCGGCGTCTGGCGTTCGCAGGAGAGACGGCTGATCGCGGCGGCCTCCAGGTCGGCGCTCACCGTCCGCCGGACGTGGGTGAGGTCGCCGAGGGCTTCCAGCGCGTCGAGGTAGCCGCGAAGGTCACCGAACCGCACGGCGCCGGTCGCGGGACCGGTCGTGGAGGCGGCCGTGGACCCGGACGTGGCATCGGTCGTGGACCCGGAAGTCGCATCGGGCGCGGCATCGGTCGCCGACCCGGTCGCGGGCCTGGTCGTGGGGCTGGTCATGAACGGGCGCTCCTCTGTTTCGTGCCGTTGCGGTGTACCGCAGGGACGTCGGCCGTGAGGTCCGCGCGGCGGGCCGCGGGGTGCGGAAAGCCGTCCCAGCGCCGGGCTCCGGCGACCTCGAGCCCGAACTGGTCGAGTACGCGGGCCACGATGTGGTCGACGATGTCGTCGACCGACTCCGGCCGGTTGTAGAAGGCGGGCATGGGCGGCACGATGGTCACGCCCATGCGGGCCAGCGTCAGCATGTTCTCCAGATGGATCTCGTTGAGCGGCGTCTCCCGCGGCACCAGGACCATCCGACGCCGCTCCTTGAGCGTCACGTCCGCGGCGCGGCCCATCAGCCCTTCGGCGTACCCGGCCCGGATGCCGGCCAGCGTCTTCATGCTGCACGGGACGATCACCATGCCGTCGATGGGGAAGGAGCCGGAGGAGATCGCCGCTCCCTGGTCGTCGGGCGAGTAGGTGACGTCGGCGAGCGCGCTCACCTCGCGCCCGCTCAGCCCGGTCTCCAGTTCCACCGTGGCGCGCGCCCAGCGGCTGAGCACGAGGTGCGTCTCGACCTGCGGGTGCCCGCGTAACTCGGTGAGCAGTCGGACCCCCAGCACGGCGCCGGTGGCGCCGGTCATTCCCACGATCAGCCGCATCCTGCCCTCACCATGACCTTCCGTGTACGGAATATCCTTGTACTGAATATACTGCCCGGCATGACGAACACAAGCCCTCGGCGAGCGCCATCACGTCCACGGCCGCAACTGGAAGAGGCGCTGCCGCATCAGCTGCGCCGGGCCGGGCAGGCGTGGACAGCGCTCTGGCAGCACCGTCTGCCCGACCTGACCAGCCCTCAGTTCGCGGTGCTGCTCGCCCTGGACGACCACGGCAGCCTGGACCAGTCCGCGCTCGGATCCCTGGCCGCGGTCGACCGGTCCACGCTCACCGTGCTGCTGGACCGTCTGGAGGCGCGTGGCCTCGTGACCAAGGAGATGGACCCGGCGAACCGCCGGCGCCGCATCATCGCCCTCACCGGCACCGGCCGCCGGCATCTGACGACGGCGGTCGAGGAGGCGGCGGAGCTGCACGCGCGCGTGGAGGACCTGCTGGGGGAGGACCGGCTGAGGCAACTGGTCGAGATGCTCCGCGTCCTGGGCGACATGCCGGTGCAGCCGCCCCACGGGACCGCCACCGGCCGGCCGGAATCCGGGGGTCCACAGCGCTGACGCCCGCTTCCCCTCAATAGAGGGATGGGCCCTCGCGGCCGGTGCTGGAAATGTGATCAGCAACCGAGCGGCTCCGCCCTGGAGCCCAGGGGGGATCCGTCCTGGAGGGCTGACGCATGTACAGACCGGCAACCGCGCAAAGGCTCGCGGGACGCCTTGCCGGACCGGTGCTGCGGCCCGAGGACGACGGATACGCGCTCGAGGTCGCCGGACACAACCGGGTCGCGCAGCACCGGCCCGCGATGGTGCTCGGCGTACGCGACGCGACGCAGATACGCAAGGCCGTCGCGTTCGCGGCCGAGACCGGACTGCCGACCGCCGTCCAGGCGACCGGCCACGGCCCCACGCGTGCCGCCGACGGGACCGGACTGCTCATCAACACCCGCCGGATGACCGGGGTGACGATAGACCCGGTCACCCGCGTCGCGCGGGCCGAGGCCGGCGCGCGGTGGTACCAGGTCGTCGACGCGGCCGCCGCCCACGGACTGGCCCCGCTCAGCGGCTCCTCGCCGCTGGTCGGGGTGGTCGGCTACACCCTGGGCGGCGGGCTCGCCCTGCTTTCCCGCGCGTACGGCCTCGCGGCCGACCACGTCACCGCGGTGGACGTCGTCACCCCCGACGGACGGCCGCGCACCGCCACCGCGCGGCGGCACGCCGACCTATTCTGGGCGCTGCGCGGCGGCAAGGGCAACTTCGGGGTGGTGACCGCCATCGAGTTCGGGCTCGTCGCCGTGACCCGGCTCTACGGTGGCGGACTGTTCTTCCCCGGCGACACGGCCGGCGAGGTCCTGCACGCCTGGCGGACGTGGACCGAGTCCGTTCCCGAGGAGACGGCCTCCTCGCTGGCGCTGCTGCGGATGCCCGACCTGGAGCCGGTCCCGAACCTCCTGCGGGGCAGGCTGGTCGTGCACGTCCGGATCGCCCACCTCGGTCCCGGCGACGCCGGTGAACGGCTGGTCCGGCCGCTGCGCAGGATCGCGCCGACGCTCCTGGACACGCTGGGGGAGATGCCGTACACCCGCTTCGCGGACATCCACGACGAGTCGGCGCTCCCGATCCCCTACGAGGAACGCTCCCTCATGCTGCGGGAGTTGGGCCGGGGCGCCGTCGACGACCTGCTCCGCCTCGCCGGTCCCGGCAGCGACTGCGGCGACCTCGTGGTCGAACTGCGCCACCTCGGTGGTGCGCTCGGCCGGCCGCCCGCGGTGCCGGGCGCGGCCGACCACCGGGACGCCGCCTACTGCCTGTCCGTTCTCGGGCCGGCCGGCGGACGCCCGGGACACGTCGTGGACGGCATGGCGCACCGGGGGACGGGCCGCAGCCCTCTCAACTTCCTGTCCGGTCCGCGGACCGCCCAGATGGCCGAGCGGGGCTTCGGGCCCGCCACCTACGCACGGCTGGGCGAGATCAAGGCCCGGTACGACCCCGACAACCTTTTCCGGTTCAACCACAACATCTCGCCACGCGTGAAGAGCTCCGACCTGCGCGTGTGAAGAGCCTGCGAGAACCACCCGAGGACGCCGAACCGGCGCACCCATCAGATCCTGGAAGGGACGACTTTCGATGACCACCAACAGCGCGGTGCAGGCCCCGCCGCGGACCGTACCCGGTGCGGGCTTGACCGGGCTCAGGCTCGGTGCCCTCTTCGGCCCCGTGATTTTCGGCGTGACCGCCGCCGGCGTGGCGCTGCCCGATGTCGCCCAGGCGATGGAGGTCCGCCCGGCCGTCGCGGGCTGGGTGCTGACGGCGCACGCCCTCGCGCTCGGCGTCGGCACGGCGTTCTTCGGACGGCTCTCGGAGAAATGGGGCGTACGCAACACCCTCCTCGCCGGATCCCTGTTCCTCGCCGTCGGCGCGGTCCTGTGCCTGATCGCCCCCAACTTCGGCACACTGATCGCCGGCCGGTTCGTGCAGGCGGCGGGCTCCGGCGCCATCACCTCCAGCGCCCTCACGCTCGCCTCGGCGGCGGCGCCCGAGCACCGCACCAAGATCCTCGGGATCTTCGGCGCGTCCATGGCGCTCTTCTCCTCCACCGCCACCCTCATGGGCGGGATGGTGACGGACTGGCTGCACTGGCGGCTCACCCTCGTGCTGCCGGCGCTGTCGCTGCTGCTGGTGCCCTTCTGCCTCGAACTCGCGGCCACCCGCCCCGGCTTCGGCAAGGCCGTCGACCTGCTCGGCGGAATCCTGCTGGGCACCGGCGCCACCTCCCTGCTGCTGCTCATCCAGGCGTCCTCGCTGGACCTGGCCACCCCGCTGGTGATCGGACTGGCGGCGCTCCTGGTGCTGTCGGTGGTCGGCCTCGTCGTGCACATCGGCAAGCGGCCCGACGGGTTCCTGCCGCGTCAACTGGCCACCGACCGGACCTTCGTGATCTCCGCGACGATCGGGGTGGGCGGCTACGCCGGGCTGTTCGCCGCGATGTACGCCGTGCCGCAGATCCTCACCATGAAGTACGGCTGGGACGTGTTCGAGATCGGTGCCTGGCTGCTGCCGGGTGCCGTCGTCGGCGCGGTGTCCGCGCGGGTGGCCAGCAAGCTGACCACCGGCAAGGGCGGCAGCCTGCTGCTGGCCGTCACCGCCGTCAGCTGCGCGGCCTTCCTGGGGATCGTCGGCGTCGTCGAGGGCGGCATCGTCGTCATGCTGATCGGCACGTCCATGGGCATGGCGACGTTCGCGGCCACCCAGGTGCTCACCACCGCCGTGCTGTCCAGCCGGCTGGAGCCCGCGCAGCGGGGCGGTGCCATGGGCGTGCTCAACCTGATGTTCTTCGTCGGCGGCGGCATCGGTTCCGCCGCGACCGGAACGCTCTCCGAGCACATGGACCTCACCAGCGCGCTCGCCGTCGTCGCGGTGCTCCCGCTGCTCGCGGGTCTGACCGCCCTGCTGCTCCCGCCCGCCCAGGCCCAGCAGCAGGCCTGACGAGGCTCCGCCGGGTCCGCCGGGTCCGCCGGCACGGGTACACGGACCCGGCGGACCCGTTTCCCGTTTCGGCCGTGGCATGCAGATGTCCGGGGCCTGTCCGGTGCGGACAGGCCCCGGACATCTGACAGCCCCGGCCTTCACGATCGGTTCGTGGTGGATTCAGGAATGTCGGTTCAGGAGCAGGCTTCGGTGCCCGGATCGCTCGCGTTCAGGTCCAGCCACAGCGACAGCATCCGCCGCAGGCCGTCGCGTTCGACGCGGAGCAGGTCGTTCTCCAGGCGCAGTTGCTCCAGCGGGTAGCCGCTGACGGCGCGCGGCGAGCTCCGCGGGAGCAGTGCGACACCGGCCGGGCGGCCGTACCGCAGGCCGGGGGAGCGCTGGGCCGGGACGGTGGGGGTGTCCGAGACCGGGGGTGCCACCGAGGCGAGCCGCCCGACCAGGATCGACTGGTGCAGTACGTGCAGATCCTGCGCCGGCTCGATACCGAGGTCCTCGGAGAACCGGGCGCGGACGGCGCGGAAGGTCTCCAGGGCGTCCGCCTGGCGGCCCGAGTGGTACAGCGCCAGCATCAACTGTGCGCAGGCGCGCTCCCTGAACGGGTTCTCGGTGACGAAACCGGTCAGGTCGCCGATGATCCGCTGATGGCGGCCCAGTTTCAGCGCCACGTCGAAGTACTCCTCCTGCACCGTGAGCCGGTCCTCGTGGAGTTTGACGACGAGCGAGGCCAGCGAACTGATGTCGAGGCCGGCCGCGACCGGGCCACGCCACAGCGCGAGCGCGGACCCGAGCAGCTCCTCGGCGCGCTCCAACCGGTTGTCGCGGACCATGTCCCGGCCCTGGGCGACCAGCCTCTCGAAGGTGAACAGGTCCAGGTCGTCGTCCCGCGCCCGGATGCGGTAGCAGGACGGGTGCGTCTCGATCACGCTGTCGTCCTCGCGGCCCCTGAGCAGCCGGCGAAGGCCGGAGACGCAGATACGGATCTGGCCGCGGGCGGACGCGGGTGGATTGTCGTCCCACAGCGCGTCGACCAGCCGGTCCAGGCTGACCATCTGATTGGGCTGCAGGAGCAGCGCGGCTAACAGTTTCTGCCTGCGGATCCCACTGATTTCGATCGGCTCGTCGCCGTTCGTCACGAGCAGTGGGCCGAGTATTCGGAAAGCGTATTCGGCGCACATATCAGTACCCCCGTAGTGATGTGCGGAAGTCGAAGCGCGGGCTGATGCCCGTCATGGTTCCCATACAGTTGCCGTCGGTATCAAGAGAATATCGACGGCAACGGTATCGGCGGCGCAGTACGGCTTTCGTAAGACTCTTTTCTGCCCCCCCCCGGGAGAATTGCTACGCGTAGCTGTAGAACTTCGAATGATCGAGGAGTTCGGCAGGCGACATCGAATACCAGGGGGCGAGTTTCGTGTGCAGCGAGGGAACATCCGGGTGTTCTTCCACCGGGAGGTACTGCGGAACGTCCGGATGCGCCTTCTGCCACATCGACCAGAGCTTGTCGATGAAACTGTGGTGCATGAAGAAGATCGGGTCGTTCGGCGATCCGATGTACAGCATGTGACCGCCCACCCACGTGTGCCCGGCGCCGTGCAGCTTGCCGAGGTTCGCCTCCCAGGGGAACTTCGCGTACCCCTCCAGGTGGTTGCGCAGGGACTGCGTCTCGGTGCCGTAGCCGGACGTGTAGTTGTAGGGCGGCGTGTCGTACGCCGTGAGCGCGAGGGTGTCCTCCAGCTCCTTCACCGTCGGCAGGGCGGGGTTCGTCGTACCGAAGTCCCGGACCAGATAGTCCCGGTCGTCCGTGGTGTAGTGGCCGTTGAACGCCGGATGCTCGTCGCCGACCGGCACCACGCTGACGTTCAGCTTCCAGCCGTTGCAGCGGGCGAACGGGCCGGTCATGACCTTCCGGTCACCGGGCCGGCCGTTGCCGCCCATGAAGGTGTCGGCCCACAGCGGCGAGTCCGGGCTCTGGTCCTTGGTCCAGTCCCAGTAAGGGATGGTGACGGTGGGATCGAACTGCTGGAGCGCCCGCTCGAGGATCAGCAGGTACTGGCGGTGCCACGGGAACAGGCCCGGACTCATGTGACCCCAGCGCTTGCCGACACCTCCGTCCTTGTCCAGGTAGTCGCCCGAGTTGATCTGTATGTGGATCCGGACCAGCTCGTCGTAGACGCCTGTCTCCTTCACCCGGAGCAGCGCGCGGATGAAGCGCCGCTTCTCCGTGGCGGTCATGTCGAGGTGGTTCTTCCGAACGGGAACCATGTGGTGTCTTCTCTCTCGCTTCTCGTGGCTCTCGAGGGGGCTCATCAGGCGTGGTGGGTACCGGACGGGAGCAGGTTCGCCCCGCGCAGCTCGTCGACGGCCTGGCGGCCGGCGGCCAGCGGCGTGGGCTCGATCCGGTAGTGGCACATCGAGGTGAGGTAGGCGCCGTCACCCAGCTTCATGACATGCAGTTCCTTGCCGTCTATGTGCACCGCACCGGTGGCCTCCGACACGGTTATCGTGCGGCCCTTGTACTGCTCGGTGTAGAGATCCCGGACCGCCTCCTCCGTGTGCTCCCCTCCCGTGTCGTCGTGCGCGGCGGCCCAGGTGTCGCCCGCCCGGATGACACCTGCGGGCACCGCCACCACCGCGGCGGCGCCCGCGATGCCCTTGACCACATCACGTCGCTTCACTGACGTCCTCCTCTATTGACAACCAGTCGAACAGTGGCTAATCGGCCCGCCCAGCCTTGCAACGGCGTGTATCGGCGGGATATCACGGAGCGGCCGTGCGGCGGCCCGCCCATCCGGCGAGCACGGGGCAGAGCAGCCGCGCAGGCCCCAGCAGGCCTGCGCGGCGCTCCGCGAAGGTCGGACCGTCTACGGACGCGGCGCGATGTTGTGGTTGAACCGGAAGATATTGTCCGGATCGACCTGGGCCTTGATGGCGGCGAGCCGGGAGAAAGTGGCCGGTTCATAACCGCTCTCGGCGAGCCGTGAGGAGTCGGGACCGGCCAGGAAGTTGAGGTAGCGGCGCCCCGTGCCCCACGGCGCCATGCCGTCCACCACCAGCGGGGGGCGGTCGTCGGGGAGCGAGAGGGTCGACAGCGCGAACGCCGCGTCCCGGTGGTCGACGGCGTTGGGCACCACGGACGGCCTGCCGACCGCGCCGCCCAGCTGGCGCAGCTCGACGACCAGATCGATGCAGTCGGCCCCCGGACCGGCCAGCTCCAGCAACGCGTCCACCGCCGCCTCGTCCAGCGTGCGCAGCATCATCGACCGCTCGCTGTACGGAATCGGCTCGGTCGGGTCGTTGTGGATCTCCCCGGCCGCCGTGTACGGCATCTCGGCGAGCGTGTCGACGACCAGCGGGCCCGCCGAGCGCAACGGAGCGACCAACTGCTTGCCCTCCTCCGCGGAGCCCAGGTAGGCGATCCGGACATGCACGGTCAGCCGGCCGCGCAGGAAGGGAGGGACCGCCTCGATGTCCGGCATCCGCAGCAACGCCAGCGACGAGGTGAGGTCCTCCGGCACGGACGCGGTCCACTCGCGCCAGGCGTGCACCACGTCCGCGGTCGCCTCGCCCGCGAAGAACAGGCCGCCCCCGTACAGCCGCGACACCGGTACCAGCCGGAACTCGATGGCGGTGACGACGCCGAAGTTGCCCTTGCCGCCGCGCGCGGCCCAGAACAGGTCGGTGTCGTGGTCGGCGGTGGCCCGGTGCGACTGCCCGTTCGCGGTGACGATCTCCACGGCGGTGACATGGTCCGCGGCATAGCCGTACTTGCGTGCCATCAGGCCGAGGCCGCCGCCCAGGGTGTACCCGACCACCCCGGTGAGCGGGGACGATCCGTTGAGCGGGGCCAGCCCGTGCTCCGCGGCGGCCTCGATCACCTCGAACCACTGCGCGCCGCCCTCGACCCTGGCGATCCTCGCGGCGGGGTCGATGCTCACGCCCCGCAGCAGGCGGGTGCTGATCAGCAGCCCGCCGTCCGCGGCGGTGGACGGGCCGTGGCCGGTGGCCTGGACGGCCACCGGCAGCCCACGGGCGGCGGCGAAGGACACGGCCTCCCGCACATCCGCGGCATCGGCCACGACCGCGATCATGTCCGGGGAGTGCTCGCTGATCTGGTTGAACCCGTCCAGTTCTTGGGCGAAGCCGTCGTCTCCCGGCAGCAGGACCCGTCCGGGTAGCCGCTCGGACAGTTCGGCCGCCGGCTGCTCCATGCTCTTGCCTGTCGTCATCCTCAGTCCTCCCGGACCCGGTTGATTTGTCGGGATGGAAGGACTCTGGCAACCGCCGGCGCCGGGGCACATCCCCCGTTTGAGGAGGATGTCCCCACCGACCGACGAACGAGGCCCCGCCGAGGGCCGGGCGGAGACGGCGGCCGGGGGAGCGGGCCGCCCGGCGGCGACGGCGTCCCGTTCCGTCTCCGTCACGGTGTGGGGGCGATTCCGTGGATGATCGGGCCTCGCGGCGCCGGGTGTGCCGGTGGTTCGGGCGTGCCGCCGGGCCCGGAAGCCGCGGTCGGGCGGAGAGGCGGCCGGGGGTGCGGGCGGCCGGGCGGCGACGGCGTCCCGTTC
>NZ_MUBA01000014.1 GCF_002154575.1 Streptomyces bobili | reverse complement strand
CCCTGACGCCGACGTAAAGACCGTCCCCGATCCCGCCCCGCCGTCCGGTTCCCTCCTGGCCGGCCTCCTGCGCACCGCCCGCCCCAAACAGTGGGTCAAGAACCTCCTCGTGGTCGCCGCCCCCGCCGCGGCCGGGCAGCTGTTCACCGTCCACACCCTCACCGAACTCGTCCTCGTCCTCACCCTGTTCACCGCCTGCGCCGCCGCCGTCTACCTGGTCAACGACGCCCGCGACGCCGAGGCCGACCGCGCCCACCCCACCAAACGGCACCGCCCGGTCGCCGCCGGGCAGGTCCCGGTGCCCGTCGCCTACGCCGTCGGAGGCGCCCTCGCGGTCCTCGCACCGGCCGCCGCGGCCTGGCTGACCGCACCCGCCGTCGCCGTACTCCTGACCGCCTACCTGGCCATGCAACTGGCGTACTGCGTCAGCCTGAAGCACGTCCTCGTCGTCGACCTCGTCGTCGTCACCACCGGGTTCCTGATGCGGGCCATGGTCGGCGGGCTCGCGCTCGGCATCCCGCTGTCGCGCTGGTTCCTGATCACCACCGGGTTCGGGGCCCTGTTCATGGTGTCGGCCAAGCGCTACTCCGAGGCCGTCCAGATGGCCGGGACGGCGGGCGCCACGCGTGCGCTGCTCACCGAGTACACCACCGGCTACCTGCGCTTCGTCTGGCAGCTCGCGGCCGGCGTCGCCGTGCTCGGCTACTGCCTGTGGGCGCTCGGCGAGGGCGGCGTCCCGCACACCAGCGTGCTGCCCTGGCGTCAGCTGTCCGTGGTCGCCTTCATCCTGGCCGTCCTGCGCTACGCCGTCTTCGCCGACCGCGGCACCGCGGGCGAACCCGAGGAGGTCGTCCTCGGCGACCGGGCCCTCGCGCTCATCGGCCTGGCCTGGCTCGCCATGTACGGTCTGGCGGTCGCCAATTGGTGATCCGAGGGGGCATGGCGCTCGCCCATCGGTGACCGAGGGGACAACGGGTGCTCGGCCGGAGCATCGTACGGATCCAACAAGGGCAGAGTCGGACCATGGACTGGCTGAAAAAGCTTCCCGGGATCGGGCCGTGGATCACGCGCCTGACGCTCACGCACGCGTGGCGGTCGTACGAGCGGCTGGACCGGGTGCAGTGGACGATGCTGGCCGCCGCGATGACGTTCACCAGCTTCGTCGCGCTCTTCCCGCTGCTGACCGTGGCCGCCACGATCGGCGCCGCCACCCTCAGCCCCGAGCGGCAGCAGGAACTCCAGGACAAGCTCACCGACCAGGTACCCGGCATCTCCGACAAGTTGAACATCGACAGCCTGGTGCAGAACGCCGGCACCGTCGGCCTCATCGCCGGCGCCGCCCTGCTGTTCACCGGCGTCGGCTGGGCGGGTTCGACGCGCGAGTGCCTGCGCGCGGTGTGGGAGCTGCGCGACGAGGAGGAGAACCCGGTCCTGCGCAAGCTCAAGGACCTGGGCATCCTGCTCGGCCTCGGCGGCGCCGTCCTCGTCACCCTCGCCATCTCCACCGTCGCCTCCGCGATGGTCGGCTGGATCATCGAGCAGGCGGGCATCGACAAGTCCGGCTGGGGCGGCATCCTGCTGCGCGTCGCCGCGTTCACCGTCGCCGTCCTCGCGGACTTCCTGCTCCTGCTGTACGTCCTGACGCTGCTGCCGGGCGTCGAGCCGCCGCGCCGCCGCCTGATCGTGGCGGCGCTGACCGGCGCGGTCGGCTTCGAACTGCTGAAGCTGCTGCTCAGCGGCTATATGCAGGGCGTGGCCGCGAAGAGCATGTACGGCGCGTTCGGCGTCCCCATCGCCCTGCTGCTGTGGATCAACTTCACCGCGAAACTGATCCTCTTCTGCGCCGCGTGGACGGCGACGGGGAGCGCCGAGGCCGAGGCCGAGGCCGGTACCGAGGCCGGTACCGGCTCCGCCCCGGACGGGATCAGCGGCGCCGGCGCACCAGGTCCGGCAGCGGCCAGCGGCGGTTGACGAGGAACGCGGCACCCGCGAGCAGCACCAGCACGCCGCCGGTGATCGCCATGGCGATCCCGATCCCGCCGGAGCCGTTCCCGGCGACCGCGCCCGCCACCGGCTTCTCGGAGACGTTGCCGGCGCCGCCGGCCTCCCCGTCCTCACCGGAGTTGGCGCCGGGCTGCGCGCTGGCCTGCGCGGCACCCCTCGGCGGGACCAGCTCGCCCACCGGAGTCACCTTGCCGGCCGCCTGGAAGCCCCAGTCGAAGAGGGCGGCGGTCTCCTTGTAGACCTCGTTGTGGTCGTCCTTCTCCGGGTTCATCACCGTGACGAGCAGCACCCGTCCGGCGCGCTCGGCGACGCCGGTGAAGGTGGCGCCGGCGTTGGTGGTGTTGCCGTTCTTGACGCCCGCGATGCCCGGGTACTGGCTGATGTCGTAGTCGCCGGTCAGCAGCCGGTTGGTGTTCTGGATCTCGAAGGTCTCGCGGACCGTCTTGCCCTTCTTGTTCTTCGTGGTGGCGCCCGGGAACTTCGCGGTCACCGTCGAGGAGTACTCCCGGAAGTCCTTCTTCTGCAGCCCGGAACGGGCGATCAGTGTCAGGTCGTACGCGGAGGAGACCTGGTGGGGAGCGTCGTAGCCGTCGGGGGAGACCACGCTCGTGTCGAGGGCCTGGAGCTCCTCGGCGTGCTCGTTCATCTGCTTGACCGTCTCCGCGACGCCGCCGTTCATCGACGACAGGACGTGCACGGCGTCGTTGCCCGAGCGCAGGAAGACGCCGAGCCACAGGTCGTCGACCGAGTACGTCTCGCCCTCCTTTATCCCGACGAGGCTGGACCCGGCGCCCAGGTCCTCCAGGTCCTTCGGCTGGACCTTGTACTGGGTGGTCCTGGGGAACTTCGGCAGGAGCGTGTCCGCGAAGAGCATCTTCATGGTGCTCGCCGGGGGCAGCCGCCAGTGCGCGTTGTGCGCGGCGAGCACCTCGCCGGACTGGGCGTCCGCGACGATCCAGGACCGTGCGGTGAGGTCCTTCGGCAGCACCGGCGCGCCGCCGGCGAGCTGGACCTGCGTCCCGGCCTGCCCGAGGCGGGCGCCGCCCAGCGACGACATCTTCCCCGGGGGAGTGGCCGACGGACTGGTCGAAGCCGAAGCCGAGGCCGAGGCTTTGTCCTTGGCGGCCGGAGAACCGGAGACCGAGGCCGAGGGCGATGCGGTCGGCTTCGGCTTCGGGGTCGGCGCCGCCAGGGACACGGGCGCGGTCAGCGCGAGGGACGCGAGGGTCGCTGAGGTGACCAGCAGGGTTCGCCTGGCGGTCTGCTTCAAGGGTGCGGGCACGACGGAGAAAGTACCTGGCAGACGACGGGAAGTCCCGTCCCCCACCCCACCCCCGTCATGGAACCGGACACCGGGCGGCGATACTGGACGCATGAAGCTCAGCCGCCGGGTGTCCTGGTTCCTTCTCGCCTTCGGGGTGTGGAGCTGGATCATCTGGGTCACTTTCGTCAAAAACCTGATCAAGGACGGCAGCGGTCTCGCGTTCGACGACGGCGACCCCACGGCCTACTTCTGGGTCCATCTGACGCTCGCCGTCGTCTCCTTCGTACTGGGGACGGTCGTCGGGGGCATCGGGTTGCGCGGACTGCGCGCCCTGCGCCGAACCTCATAGCCCGACGCCGCAGACCACAGCAGGGATACGACAACCGTGGCCATCCTCTTCGTGCTGCTCGCCCTGGCGGTCCTGGCCGTCATGGCGGGGGCCAACTGGTACCTGTGGCGCCGCCTGTTCCGCGACACGACCCGCGCCGCCGGCTGGGTCCGGCGCGGCGGCGCGGTACTGATCGCGGGCGGCTGGGCCCTCGCCGTGAGCGCCCTGGTCGCCGAGCGCACCGGCGCCCCCTTCTGGCTCCAGCGCGTCCTGGCCTGGCCCGGCTTCCTGTGGCTGGCCCTGTCGATCTACCTGCTGCTCGCCGTCCTGGCGGGCGAGGCCGTACGGCCGCTGCTGCGGCGCTGGCTGGAGCGGCGGGCGCCCGCCGACGTGCCTGTGGCCCGGCCGGTGGACGCGCGGCACGAGGAGACGGAGACCGTCCCGTCGTCCGCCCGTCCGGGAGCGAGGCCCGCGCCGCCCGAGGGCCCGCAGGACACCGGCCCGACCCCGCAGGACACCGGCTCCACGCTCCTCGCCGCCCCCTCCCGCCGCCTGTTCGTCTCCCGCGTCGTCGGCGGGGCCGCGGCCGTGGCCGCCGTCGGGACCGTCGGCTACGGCACCTACGGCGTGCTGCGCGGCCCGCGGGTGAAGCGGGTCACCGTCCCGCTGGCCAGGCTGCCGCGCGCGGCGCACGGCTACCGGATCGCCGTCGTCAGCGACATACATCTGAGCCCGGTCCTCGGCCGTGGCTTCGCGCAGAAGGTCGTCGACACGATCAACGGCACGCAGCCCGACCTGATCGCGGTCGTCGGCGACCTGGTCGACGGCAGCGTGAAGGACCTCGGCCCGGCCGCCGCGCCCCTCGCGCAGTTGACGGCACGTCACGGCAGCTACTTCGTCACCGGCAACCACGAGTACTTCTCCGGCGCCGGGCAGTGGGTCGAGGAGGTGCGCCGGCTCGGCCTGCTCCCCCTGGAGAACGCGCGGACCGAACTGCCGTGGTTCGACCTGGCCGGCGTCAACGACATCGCGGGTGAGAGCGAGGGCCAGGGCCCCGACTTCACGCGAGCGCTCGGCGGCCGGGACACGGCACGCGCGTGCGTGCTCCTCGCCCACCAGCCCGTGCAGATCCACGACGCCGTCGAGCACGGCGTCGACCTCCAGCTCTCCGGCCACACCCACGGTGGCCAGCTCTGGCCCGGCAGCCTCCTCGCCGCCGCCGCGAACCCGACCGTCGCGGGCCTGGAACGCTACGGCGACACCCAGCTCTACGTCTCGCGCGGCGCCGGCGCCTGGGGCCCGCCCACACGCGTGGGCGCCCCCTCGGACATCACCGTCATCGAGCTGGCGTCGAAGCAGGCCTGATCCCCCGGTCTCAACCGCACCCCGCCGGGCGGGCCGGCAGCCGTACCGTCACCGTCAGGCCCTCGCCCGGAGCCGTGCGGACGCCCACCTCACCGCCGTGGGCGTCGACCACGCCCTGCACGATGGCCAGGCCGAGACCGCTGCCCGCGCCGCCGCCCGCGCGGAAGAAGCGGTCGAAGACCCGCGCCGCGTCCTCCGCGGCCAGCCCCGGCCCCTTGTCCCGCACCGACAGCCGTACGACGTCGTCGGCGCGCTCCACGGCCAGCTCGACCGGCACGTCGGCGGGCGTGTGCGTGCGCACGTTGGCCAGGAGGTTGCCGAGGACCTGGCGCAGCCCCGACTCGTCGGCCCGCACCAGCACCGCGCCCTCCGCGTCGACCGTGACGGGCCGGTCCGGCTGCTGGGCGCGCAGGTCCTGCGCCGCGTCCCGCACCAGACGGCTCACGTCCACGTTGCGCAGCCGCAGCTCGGGCCGCTGGTCGAGGCGGGCCAGGGTGAGCAGTTCGTCGACGAGCCGGCCCATGCGGTCCACCTCGCCGTTCATCCGGTCCCAGGCGCGCCGCCGTTCGGCCGGGTCGCGCAGCATTCCCTGGTCGTACAGCTGGAGATAGCCGCGGATCGCGGACAGCGGGGTGCGCAGCTCGTGCGAGGCGTCGGCGACGAACCGGCGCAGCTGGGCGGCGCTGCGTTCGCGCGTGCGGTACGCCGTCTCCACCTGGTGGAGCATCGAGTTCAGCGCGAGCCGCAGTTGCTCGACCTCCTGGGTGGGGTCGTGACGGGAGGGCACGCGCCGGGTCAGGTCGCCCTCCGCGATCGCCGAGGAGGTCTCCACCATGTCCTCCAGCGGCCGCATCCGCCGCCGCACGCTGAACAGCGTCAGGCAGGCGAGCAGCGCCAGCAGCAGGGTGCCCACGGCGAGGTCGAGCTTGAGCGCCTTGACCATGCCCTTGTGCAGGGCGTCGGTGGAGGTGGCCAGCAGGATGTAGGAGCCGTCGGGGAGCCGGATCGCGGTCGCCCGGTAGGCGGCCCCGTGCACGGTGACGTCGTGCGGGTCCGCGTCGCGGGCGAGGGCGGCGGGGTCGTCTACCGCGTCCGCCAGCCCCGTCTGGGCCTCGGTCGGCTCGACGCCGAAGACGGCCACCGCCTTCCCGTCGCCGCCGACGGCGGCGAAGACGGTGTCCGGCGTGGGCGGTTCCTCGGACTGCTCGGGCACCAGCCGGTCGCGGACGAAGCCCAGCACGCTCAGCGAGTCGATCTGCCGCAGGGTGAGCCCCGACCTGCTCAGCGAGGCGCGGGTCTTGGTCAGTTCGGAGTCGGCCTGGTCCAGCAGGTAGTGCCGCATGCCCATCAGGCTGACGGCGGTCGCGGCGACGATGCCGAGCGCGAGCAGCGCCACGTTGGCCGCCGTCAGCTTCACGCGCAGGGAGTGCATGCCACGCCGGCGCAGGCGTTTCACGCGATCCCGTATCCGACGCCCCGGCGGGTGGTGATCACGGGCGGTCCCAGCGCGTCCAGTTTGCGCCGCAGATAGCTGATGTAGGTCTCGACGACGGTCGACTCGGGCGGGGTGTGCTCGTACTGCCAGACGTGGCGCAGGAGTTGCTCCTTGGGCACGATCCGGCCGCCGTTGCGCACCAGGAAGCGCAGCAGGGCGTACTCGGTGGGGGTCAGCTCGACGGTGCGGCCCGCGCGGTGCACCGAGTAGGTGGCCTCGTCCAGCTCCAGGTCGCCGTAGCGCAGCGGCGGGCGCTGCGGGAGGACGTCGTGGGGGCGGGTGCGGCGCAGGACGGCCGTGATGCGGGCGACGACCACGTCGAGGTCGAAGGGCTTGGTGATGTAGTCGTCGCCGAAGCCGAGGGCGCCGACGATCTCCGCGGGTGCGTCCCGCGCGGTGAGGAAGACCAGGGCCAGCTCCGGTCGCCGCTCGCGCAGTTCCCGCCCCAGGGCCCGTCCGTCGCCGTCCGGCAGCATCACGTCGAGCAGTGCCACGTCGGGCCGCACCCGCCCGGCGAGGGTGAGGGCCTCGCGGACGGTGCCCGCGGTCATCACCTCGAAGCGGTGCAAGCGCAGGGCGATCGCCAGGACGTCCGCGATGCTCGGTTCGTCCTCCACGACCAGCACGGTGCCGGGAGCCGTCGTCATGCCCCCCAGTATCGGCGGGGCCGCGGGGAACGGGGCCGGTTCCCCCTTTGGAGTTCCTTGAGAGTCATGGCGGTTCGCCGCCACGCGCGCGTGGCGGCCCCGATCCTGTTGCGCAGGACCTGGGGGACCGACCGACGACGAAGGAGCGAGCGTGGCGGCATTGGCGCGATGGTGCTATCGGCACCGGCTGGTGGTCCTGTTGCTGTGGGTGGGGGCGTTGTTCGGACTGGGCTTCTCGGCCTCGTCCGCGGGCACGGACTACGCGAACGTCTTCTCCCTCCCCGACACGGATTCCAAGAAGGCGTACGACCTGATGGAGAAGGCGTTCCCCGCGAGCGCGGGCGACACCGACACGGTCGTCTGGAAGGTGGACGAGGGCTCGGTCCGCGACGAGGAGGTACGGTCCCGGATCCAGCCCGCACTGGAGAGGATCGCCGGCATGAAGGGCGTCGGCGGCGTCACCAGCCCCTACGCGGGTGCCGAGGGCGCGGGCCAGGTCAGCGAGGACGGGCGGATCGGGTACGCCCAGGTCACCTTCACCGACCAGGCGAACGCGGTGCCCAAGGAACTCGTCGAGGACGTCGTCGACACCGCGCGGGACGCCCGGCGCGACGGCCTGGACGTCGAACTGGGCGGTCAGGCCATCCAGCGGGTGCAGGAGCCGCCGGCCGGCCTCGCCGAGATGGTGGGCCTCGGCGCCGCGGCCGTCGTGCTGTTCCTCGCCTTCGGCTCGCTGTTCGCGATGCTGCTGCCGATCGGCGTGGCCGTCTTCGGTGTCGGCACCGGCATGTTCTCCACCCAGTTGCTCAGCCATGTCACCGACATCCCCGACCTGGCCCCGCTGCTGTCCACCCTGATCGGCCTGGGCGTCGGCATCGACTACGCCCTGTTCATCGTCACCCGGCACCGCAAGGGCATCCTGCGCGGCATGGACCCGGAGGAGTCGACGGTCACCGCCCTCAACACCTCGGGCCGGGCCGTGCTGTTCGCGGGCGGCACCGTGTGCATCGCGCTCGCCGGGATGCTGGTGACGAACCTGCGCTTCCTGGACGGCGTAGTCATCGGCACCTCCCTCACGGTCGTCCTCAGTGTCCTGGCCGCCACGACGCTGCTCCCGGCGCTGCTCGGCTTCCTCGGCCCGCGCGTGCTCAGCCGCAAGCAGCGGCGCATGCTCGCGACGACCGGCCCCGAGCCGGAGAAGGCGACGGGGCTCGCCCTGCGCTGGTCGGCGGGTGTGCAGCGGCGGCCGTGGCGGATCGCCGTGCTCGCCCTGGCGGTCATGGCCGTCCTCGCCCTGCCCGTCCTCTCGCTGCGCCTGGGCGCCACCGACCAGGGCAACGACGACAGCACCACGACCACCCGGCAGGCCTACGACCTGCTCGCCGAGGGCTTCGGCCCCGGCTTCAACGGCCCCCTCCAGGTGGTCGTCTCGGACGGTGACACCACCGCCCTCGTCAAGGACATCGAGGGCACCGAGGGAGTCGCCCGGGTCACCGCGCTGCCGCCCGCCCAGGGCGTCACCGTCGTCCAGGTGGTCCCCACGACCTCACCGCAGTCGCAGGAGACGGACGCGCTCATCGACCGGCTGCGCGACGAGGTGATCCCGGGCACCGGGGCGAAGGCGCACGTCGGCGGGGTGACCGCGGTCTCCAAGGACTTCTCGACCGTCACCGGGGACCGCCTGCCCCTGTTCGTGGCGACCATCATCGGCCTGGGCTTCCTGCTCCTGCTGGTGGCCTTCCGCTCGCTGGTGGTGCCGCTGACGGCGGCCCTGATGAATCTGGTCGCGGCGGCGGCCTCCTTCGGCGTGCTCGTCGCGGTCTTCCAGTGGGGCTGGGGCCTGGAACTGCTCGGCCTCGGCAAGGAGGGTCCGATCAACGCCTTCCTGCCGGTGATCATGCTGTCCCTGCTGTTCGGCCTGTCGATGGACTACCAGGTGTTCCTGGTCAGCCGGATGCACGAGGAATGGGTGCACACGCGCGACAACGCCCGCGCCGTGCGCGTCGGCCTCGCCGAGACCAGCCGGGTCATCAACTCCGCCGCCCTCATCATGGTCTGTGTGTTCCTCGCGTTCGTCCTGAGCGGCGACGCGGGCGCCGCGATGGCGGGCGTGGGCCTGGCGGCGGCGGTCGCCCTGGACGCGTTCATCCTGCGTACGGCCCTGGTTCCGGCCGCGATGCATCTGCTCGGCACGTCCAACTGGTGGCTGCCAGCCTGGCTGGACAAGCGGCTGCCGCACCTGGCGGTGGAACCGCGTGAGGACGCCGAGGAAGCGGCACCGGAGGCCGACGGCCCGGCCTCGGCGGTCCATGGCTATGTGCGCGACCCGGCCGGCGATCCCGTCGAGGGCGCGGCGCTCACCCTGATGTCCAAGGGCGGACGCCAGCTGGACCGGGTCACCTCACTCGCCGACGGCTCGTACATCCTCGCGGTCCCGGCGCCGGGGACGTACCTGCTGGCGACGACGGCCGCCTCGTACACCTCGCGCGCCCGGCAGCTGCTGGTCGCGGACGAGCCACTGGTCGTCGACGTGGAACTGGACCTGGAGCAGGGGGAGGTGGACGCGCCGCGCTGAGGCGCGCTACCCGTCCCGCTCCGCCGGGCCCGGCTGCTTCTTCTTCGCCGGGTCCGGCAGGGCCTTCGTCATGCCGGGCAGGAAGTCCGTGAACAGCTCGTGCACCTCGTGGACGAGGGGCCGCAGCATCCGGAAGCGGGCCAGCGCCACCCCGCGCGCGGTGAGCCGGGCGCCCCGCTCCGCGAGCCGGTAGCTGCGCTCGCGGCCCTCGGTACGGTCGAAGATCCAGTACAGGACGAGCCCCATCTGGGAGAGCCACATCAACTCGGGCAGCACCTCCCGCAGTTCCTCCGGCACCTTCGCCTTCGACCCGGCCAGCACCTCCCTGTGGACGTTGACGGCCTCCTCGCGCGCGTGCTCCGACTCCGGGGAGAAGGGGCTGAGCGGGCTGTCCGGGTCGGCGGCGTTCTTGAAGAACTGCACCGCGAACTCGTGGTACGGCGTGGCCACGTCCAGCCAGATCCGCAGCACACCCGCCAGCCGCGCCTCCAGGCCGCTCTCCCGCTCCAGCAGCTCCGCGATCGCCACCCGGTGCTCGGCGGCGAGACGGTCGTAGAAGCCCTGGATCAGGTGTTCCTTGCCGGCGAAGTAGTAGTACGCGTTGCCGACCGAGACCCCTGCCTCCTTGGCGATGGCCCGCATCGTCGTCTTGTCGTAGCCGCGCTCCTGGAACAGCCGCATCGCCGTCTCCAGGATCAGCGCGCGGGTCTGCTCCGACTTGGTCGGAACGGCGGCCTCGGAGGGCCGGGTCGGGGGAGCGGCCCCGTCGGGGCCGTCGTTGTTCGCGGGCACGGGAAGAGAGCCTAACCAGTGGGGCAGGAGCCGTCGTCACAGGCGGGGGACGTGGGGGAGGTGTGCGCCCAGCCCCGCGCCGGGTCGTACGCCCATCCGTCGGCCCGGCGGTACCCGCTCCCGCCCCATCCGCCGCGGTGCTGTTGGCTTCCGCGCCACTTGGCCGCGGCGAGCACGGCACCCTTGGCGAGCCTGGCCCCGGCGGGGGTGCTCAGCCGGTGGGCGAGGGGCCGGTGCTCGCGCAGGGCCCACAGGACGACGATCCAGGCGGCGGCGGAACGGTAGACCTGGCCGGCGTCGCCGACGACGGTGATCTCGTCGAGGGTGGCGCGGTGGTCCAGGCCGGGGAAGCGGCGGGCCGCCTCGGGGGAGCCGGCGGGCACCAGCTCCAGCGGCACCAGCTGCCGCTGGCGGCGCAGCCAGTCGCTCAGGAAGGCGCACAGGGAGCAGTCGGCGTCGTACAGGACGGTGAGCCGGCGGACCGGGACGCGCACGGCGTCCCGGTCGGCGGTGGCCCCGGTGGCGGCCCGTGGGGCCGTCGTCGCGGTCTTCATGGCGGTCAGGCTCCGGCCGTGGGGGCGACCCAGCCCTGCGGCGCGACGGGCGGCACCTGCTCGCGCTCCATGAGCCCGCGCCGCCGGATGCGGTTGAGTACGTACACGTTGCCCAGGTGCATCACCCCGAGGACGAGCAGGACGACGCCCAGCTTGGTCGACAGGGCCTCGAAGATGCCGCGGGTGTCGGCGATGGTCTCGTCACCGCTGAGGTACAGGGCGACGAAGCCGAGGTTGACCAGGTAGAAGCCGACGACCAGCAGATGGTTGACGGCTTCGGCGAGCTTCTCGTTCCCGTGCAGCACGTCGGCCAGGAAGACCCGTCCGTTGCTGCTGAGGGTGCGGGCGACCCAGATCGTCAGGGCGATGCTGACGACCAGGTAGATGACGTAGGCGACGACCGTGCGGTCCATGCGCCTCCCCCTTCTGAACGCGTTCAAAAACGTTGACAGGTCAGACTGTAGACCTGCTTTTGAACGTGTTCAACTCCCTTGCGGGCGGAGGGGATGGGGCCTGCGTCACACCCTGACCTCACGCCCTGCCCTCCGGCCCAACTCCGGCCGCTTGGTGTAGTCGGTGAAGCCCAGGACGTTCCCCCAGGGGTCGGCGACCTCCACGGTCCAGCCGGTGGCCCCCTTGAACGGCTCGTCCAGGGTCCCGATCCCGGCGTCCGCCAGCGCGCGGGCCGCCACGCGCGCGTCCGGCACCTCGAGCCACACGCGCGGGGAGGGCCACGGCGGCGGCCGGTGCCCGAGCGCCTCCTCCTCGCGCAGCAGGATGCCGGGCGTCTCGCCCCCGACCTTCAGCAAGGCGATCCCGGCCTCGTCGAACCGGAACGCCACCGCGAACCCGGCCCGCTCGTAGAACCTCACGGCCTCACCGAGGTCCCCGACGGGCAGCAGGACGTTGTCGAACCCGAGCAGTTCGTAGGACTCATCATCTGACATACCGTCAGAATAGGTGGGAAACGGGTGTGAATCGGTGATTGTCGGCCACCCCTCGTGCAATCCGGGCAGCGGTGGCGGTGTGCGTGAAGCTGAACTCGTTCCCACCTGTCGCTCGCCGCCTGCCCAGGACCGCCTCTGGGTGGGCACCGCCGACCGGAGGCGACGCGCTCAGCTGCGACCGGCTGTTCTGGTCAGGAGGTCGGGTTCTTCTTCAGGGTCTCGACGAACGTGGCGAAGGCGGGCGCCGGGAAGGTGAGGGTGGCGCGGGTGGGAGCCTTGGAGTCTCGAATGGCTATGTGGGTGTCCAGGTCCGCGACCTCGACGCAGGCGTCGCCTTGGCCGCCGCCCGAGTAGGAAGACCTGCGCCAGGTGTCGGAGGTGGTCATGTCGTCCTCACAGCTCCTTCGTCAGCTTGTGGATGAAGTCACGCGAGTGCTCGGGCTCAAGTGATGCCGCTTCTACCCTACGGAAGAGCGTTCGATAGCGGCTGAGTTGGGCTGCCGCGTCGATGAACACCGGGCCGTTCGGGCCATCACGGACAACGGCGTCCAACTGGGGGACCGGGCCGCCCGCGTACACCATGGCGCTGCCCGCCCCGCCGAAGCCGTTCAGGGCGAAGGGGATGACGCGCACGGTGACGTTGTCGGCCTCGGAGAGCTCAAGGACGCGAGTGAGCTGGGCGCGTGTCCCGGTCTGGTCGCCGACCCGGATGCGCAGCGCCGCCTCGTGGATCACGGCTTCGTACGGGATCGGCTCGGGGCCCTCGACGACGACTTTGCGCTTCATGCGGTGCTCGACCCACCGCTCCACCTCGTCCTGAGGGAACTCGGGGTTGACGTAGGAGAAGAGTGAACGGGCGTATTCCTCGGTCTGCAGCAGGCCAGGGACGTGGAGGAACTCCACGTCCCACCGATAGTGGGCGTGATGCTCGAGTTCGGGCAGGTCCAGGAACGGCGTCGGCAGCGTGCCCCGGTATTCCTCCCACCAGCCCCGGCCCCGGGTGGTCGCCATGACTGCCAGGGCATCGATCAACTTGCCGTCCGAGCAGGCGTAGATGGCGGCGAGGCGACGCAGGCGCTGCTCGCTCACGCCGGAGAGGCCGGACTCGATGTGATTGATCTGAGCCGAGCTGACCCCGAGCGCTGCCGCTGCCTCGCGCCCCGTGAGGCCTGCCGCGTCCCGCAGTTTGCGCAGTTCGATCCCAAGGCGCACTTGACGCGCTGTCGGTTCACGCCTCAACCCGGCCATGCACGGCTCCTCGACTCAACACGCTTGTGGGCGCCACTCGTTCAGCGTCAGATTACGCGATCCGCTTGCTAGACCTGGAAATCTAGGTCTGCTTTCGGTGATGCGACGCACACACTGCGGAACCGCCGGGACCCCGGAAGCGCACCGCCCCGTCCTGCCATGACGGCCGCGGCAATGCCACCGCCCACGAGCCTTCCGCGGCTCTCCGAAGCCCCACCACCGAACCGGAGCTGACGCACGCCCGAAGACGAGATCTCGCAGCAGTCCCAGGCCGACGGGCCCTCTGGAGCCTGGGAATACTCCCTCTACATCCCCAACGACCTCCGTGCCGTCACCGTCTCCCGCCGCACCCTCCGGCTGATCCTCACCCTCCACGGGCTGATCGGCCTCGTCGACACCGCCGAACTGCTCGCCGCCGAGCTGGTGTCCAACGCCGTACGGCACACCAAGGGGCCCGCGGCACTGCGCGTGCGGTGGGCGGACGGGGTGCTACGGATCGGGGCTTGGGACACGGACCCCGAACCGCCTTGGTTCCCGTCCGAGTCGGCCGATCTCGGAGAGGAGGAGGACGGCCGAGGGCTGGGGCTGGTACAGGCCTGTTCTCAGGTCTGGGGTTGGCAGCCGCTGGCGAGGTTCGGGAATCGGGGGAAGTTCGTGTGGTGTGAACTCGCCACCGCGTAGGACGATGGACCACCTGACTTCTTCAGGGCACGTCGTGTCGTGCAAGATGACGTGCATCCGATCGATCGTTTGACTTCGGGGGAGAACCCACCGTGACAGAACAGCCGCAGCAGCCCCAGCAGCCGCCCCAGCCCGGCTACGGGTACCCCAACGCCGGCCAGCAGCAGCCCTACCCCGGTCAGGCGGGCCCCTACGGGTACCCCCAGGGCGGGCAGCCGCAGGCCGGGTACCAGCAGCAGGCCGGCTACCAGCAGCAGGGCTACCCGCAGGGCGGCTACCCGCCCCCCGGCGCCGTCCCGCCCGGCACCTACACCGGCGACCCCAACGCCCCCTACGGCTACGACCCCTACGGCCGGCCCCTCTCCGACAAGTCGAAGATCATCGCCGGCATCCTCCAGCTGTTCCTCGGCACCTTCGGCGTCGGCCGCTTCTACATCGGCCACGTCGGCATGGGCCTCGCCCAGCTGTTCACCTGCGGCGGCCTCGGTATCTGGGCGCTGATCGACGGCATCATCCTGCTCACCAGCAACGACAAGACCGACGCCCAGGGCCGGATCCTGCGTGGCTGACGTGGTGGGCGCGGAGCGTGGCTCCCTCCTGCGACACCCGGCGGCGGCACCCCTCGCGGTGTTCGCCGCCGGTCTGGCCGGCTCGGCCTACCTGTACGGCACCGACCCGCACGAGAGCGGACACCTGCTGCCCCAGTGCCCGTTCCGCTTCGTCACGGGCCTGCTGTGCCCCGCGTGCGGCGGCACCCGCATGACGTACGACCTGATGCACGGTCATCTCGGCGCCGCCTGGCTGGACAACCGCGCCCTGCTCCTCGCCGCGCCCTTCGCGCTCGCGCTGTTGGGCCGCTGGATGTGGGAAGGGCTGCACGGACGCCGCTGGCGGCCCACCCTCGGCAAGCGCTCCCAGGCCGTGATCCTGGGCCTCGCCGTCACCTGGACCGTGGTGCGGAACGCCCTCTAGGGCCTCTGGGCCCAGCCGGCCGCGCAACGCCTTTCCAACCTACCGGGTTGGCGTGATTTGATCACGGAATAGGAACGATCGTTCGCTCCTACTCCCCTTTCTCCCGCCGGTCTCTCTAGGCTCACGGCTCACAGGGGGGACGTTCCGCGCGGCTGAAAGTGCGCGGACGTTGTGGACGCACGGTCCGCGCAAGCTCGGCATTTGTGGAACTCGCACCCTCCTGGACTCCCCATTCCGGAGCAACCAGCTTCGGAATCGCCGGAAATCGAAGCAATTCAGGAGCAGTTCTCATGACCGTCCCCACCCCCGAGGCCCCCTACGGTGTCGACCCGATGGGCCGTCCGTACTCCGACAAGTCGAAGATCGTCGCGGGCATCCTCCAGCTCTTCCTGGGCACCCTCGGCATCGGCCGCTTCTACGTCGGCTCCGTCGGCGTGGGCGTCGCCCAGCTCCTCACCTGCGGTGGCCTCGGCATCTGGGCGCTGATCGACGGCATCCTGTTCCTGACGAGCAACGACCGTACCGACGCCCAGGGCCGTGTCCTGCGCGGCTGATCCCGCTCGCCCAACGCCGAGGGCCCCGCTCCCTGCACTGCAGGAGCGGGGCCCTCGGCGTTGCGCCGGATCAGCCGCCGGGATCAGTAACGGCGGGTGATGAGCGCCCGCTTCACTTCCTGGATCGCCTTGGTGATCTCGATGCCACGCGGGCACGCGTCCGTGCAGTTGAACGTCGTACGGCAACGCCACACGCCGTCACGGTCGTTCAGGATCTCCAGGCGCTGCTCGCCGGCCTCGTCACGCGAGTCGAAGATGAACCGGTGCGCGTTGACGATGGCCGCCGGGCCGAAGTACTGCCCGTCGTTCCAGAACACCGGGCACGAGGACGTGCAGGCGGCGCACAGGATGCACTTCGTCGTGTCGTCGAAGCGCTCGCGGTCCTCGGCCGTCTGGAGGCGTTCGCGCGTGGGCTCGTTCGTGTCCTTCGTGATGAGGAAGGGCATGACGTCGCGGTACGCCTGGAAGAACGGGTCCATGTCGACCACGAGGTCCTTGAGGACCGTGAGGCCCTTTATGGCCTCGACCGTGATCGGCTTGGCGGGGTTGAGGTCCTTGATCAGCGTCTTGCAGGCCAGACGGTTCTTGCCGTTGATCCGCATCGCGTCGGAACCGCAGATGCCGTGAGCGCAGGAACGGCGGAACGTCAGGCTGCCGTCCAGCTCCCACTTGATCTTGTGGAGGGCGTCGAGGACACGCTCCTTGGGGTCGATCTCCACCTGGAAGTCGTCCCAGAACGCCTCGGCCGAGACCTCCGGGTTGAACCGGCGGATCCGGAAGGTGACGGTGATGTAGGGGGAGTCGGCGAAACCGGGCTCGGGGGCCGAGTCAGCCTTGTCCAGAACAGGGGTAGCCATCAGTACTTACGCTCCATCGGCTGGTAGCGGGTCTGGACGACCGGCTTGTAGTCGAGACGGATGGACTCGGTGCCGTCGTCGCCCACCTCGCGGTACGCCATGGTGTGGCGCATGAAGTTGATGTCGTCGCGGTTGGGGTAGTCCTCGCGGTAGTGACCGCCGCGGGACTCCTTGCGGGCGAGGGCGGACACGGCCATGACCTCGGCCAGGTCGAGCAGGTTGCCCAGCTCGACGGCCTCCAGCAGGTCGGTGTTGAACCGCTTGCCCTTGTCCTGGATCGAGACGTTGAGGTACCGCTCGCGCAGCTCGGCGATCTTCTCGACCGCCGTCTTGATCGTCTGCTCGGTGCGGAACACCATGACGTTGGCGTCCATGGTCTCCTGCAGCTCGCGACGGATCGTCGAGACCCGCTCGGTGCCCGTCGAGGCGCGCAGCCGCTCGATCTGCGCGACGACCAGGGACGCGGGGTCCTCCGGCAGGTCGACGTAGTCGGCCTTCTGCGAGTACTCGGCGGCGGCGATGCCCGCGCGCTTGCCGAACACGTTGATGTCCAGCAGCGAGTTCGTGCCGAGCCGGTTGGCGCCGTGCACGGACACACAGGCGACCTCGCCGGCGGCGTACAGACCGGGCACCACCGTCGTGTTGTCGGCGAGCACCTCACCCTGGACGTTCGTCGGGATGCCGCCCATCGCGTAGTGCGCGGTGGGCTGGATCGGGATCGGGTCCGTGTACGGCTCGATACCGAGGTAGGTGCGCGCGAACTCGGTGATGTCCGGCAGCTTGGCATCGAGCTGCTCCGGCGGGAGGTGCGTGAGGTCGAGGTAGACGTGGTCGCCCTCGGGACCGCAGCCGCGGCCCTCACGGATCTCCGTGTAGATGGACCGGGACACGACGTCACGCGACGCCAGGTCCTTCATGACGGGCGCGTACTTCTCCATGAAGCGCTCGCCGTCCTTGTTGCGGAGGATGCCGCCCTCACCGCGGGCGCCCTCCGTCAGCAGGATGCCCATGCGCCAGATGCCGGTCGGGTGGAACTGGAAGAACTCCATGTCCTCCAGCGGGAGGCCGCGACGGTAGACCGCCGCCTGCCCGTCACCGGTCAGCGTGTGCGCGTTGGACGTCACCTTGAAGAACTTGCCGGTGCCGCCCGAGGCGTAGATCACGGCCTTCGCCTGGAAGACGTGGATCTCGCCGGTGGCCAGCTCGTACGCCACGACGCCGGCCGACCGCTTGACGCCGTCGACCTCGGTGATCAGCTGGTCCAGGACGTAGAACTCGTTGAAGAACTCCACGCCCTCCTTCACGCAGTTCTGGTACAGCGTCTGCAGGATCATGTGGCCGGTGCGGTCGGCCGCGTAGCAGGACCGGCGGACCGGGGCCTCGCCGTGGTTGCGGCTGTGACCGCCGAAGCGGCGCTGGTCGATCGTGCCGTCCGGGGTCCGGTTGAACGGCAGGCCCATCTTCTCCAGGTCGAGGACCGAGTCGATGGCCTCCTTCGCGAGGATCTCGGCGGCGTCCTGGTCGACCAGGTAGTCACCGCCCTTGATCGTGTCGAAGGTGTGCCACTCCCAGTTGTCCTCCTCCACGTTGGCCAGCGCGGCGGCCATGCCGCCCTGCGCCGCGCCGGTGTGGGAGCGGGTGGGGTAGAGCTTCGTCAGGACCGCGGTGCGGCTGCGCTTCGTCGACTCGATCGCGGCGCGCATACCGGCGCCGCCGGCGCCGACGATGACGGTGTCGTACTTGTGGATCTTCATGGGTGGATTACCTCAGCCCCGTGCCTAGCGGATGTTCGGGTCGAAGGTGAAGATCACCAGCGTGCCCAGCAGGATGGTGAACACCGTGGCGGTGTAGAGCAGGCCCTTCAGCCACAGCCGGGTGTTCGCGCGCTCCGCGTAGTCGTTGATGACCGTGCGCAGGCCGTTGGCGCCGTGCAGCATCGCCAGCCACAGCATGAGCAGGTCCCAGACCTGCCAGAACGGCGAGGCCCAGCGGCCGGCCACGAAGGCGAAGCCGATCTTGGAGACGCCGCCGTCCAGCACCAGCTGGATCAGCAGGTGACCGATGACGAGGACGACCAGCACCACGCCGGAGAGGCGCATGAACAGCCAGGCGGCCATCTCGAAGTTGCCCCGGGTCGACTTCGGGGACTTCTTGGTCCGCTGGCGCGGGGCCTCGATCAGAGGCGCCGGATTGTCGACGCTGTACAGGGAGGCGCCCTCGACGGGGCCGATCCCGGACGCGGTGGTTTCAGTGGTGGCCATCTGTCTCAGCTCCCGAACACTTCACGAGCGGCGTGGCCGAGGACGGGGTAGATCGCCCCGATCATCAGCACGACCCAGATGCCGACGACGGTCCAGAGCATCTGCTTCTGGTAGCGCGGGCCCTTCGACCAGAAGTCGACGGCGATGACACGCAGGCCGTTCAGCGCGTGGAAGAGGATGGCGGCCACCAGGCCGTACTCCAGCACGGCGACGAGCGGGGTCTTGTACGTGGCTACGACCTTGTCGTAGTCCTCGGGGGAGACACGCACGAGTGCGGTGTCCAGCACGTGTACGAACAGGAAGAAGAAGATGAGGACGCCGGTGACTCGATGAGCCACCCAGGACCACATTCCTTCCCGGCCGCGGTACAGCGTTCCAGCCGGCACGGAAGAACCCTCCGGGAGCGGGGATTGGGGCCTGCCGGCTTCGGCGTCGGACGGGCCCGGCCGGGTACGGTCCACCGGCCCCCAGCATCGTAGCGACGCGCTGGCGCTCGGCTTACGGGGGGCCTACCGGTGTGATCAAAGTGGCACGCGAATGAGTGAGCGGGTGCGGCAAATGGGGTGGGGTGTGCGGTTATATCCCGGCTGGACCGGCTGCGGACCGGCGGTGCGCCACGGTGCCCGGCCACGCCCCCCGGCGGTCGGCCGTGCCCCGTGACCGGGCGGCGGATGTCACAGTCCCGGACCCTCAAGGGCGCCGGCCAGGCGCTGCCTCGCCAGGCGCCGCAGTTCCTCCGCGACGACTTCGCGCTCCTTCTCCGGATCGTTCGCCCATCGTGACCGGATGGTTTCCAGTACGTGGTCGAGGGCCTCGTTCGGGGGAAGACCGTCCAGGCAGATGACGAAGGTGTGGCCGAAGCGGGCCTCGTAGGCCGCGTGTGCCGCGCCGAGCGCCATGTGGGCCGCCCCGTACGCGTCCTCGGGCAGGGGCGGCAGGGACTCGGCCGCCAGCGCCTCGGTCAGGTCCCCCGCCGTCAGGTCGTACGCCGCCTCGTCCGACGCGGCCAGGAGGGCGTCCAGGGTGGGGTACGGGCGGTGCGCGGTGACGCGGTGGGCCCAGCTGAGGCTGCGGAGGCAGCCGAGGAGGAGGCGGTGGGCCTCTGCCGCGGGCGCGCCGTTGAACCCTTCCAGCGCGGTGCGGGCCGGTGGAGGGGTCCGGGTCTGTTCCGGGAGGGCCGGCAGGGCGACCCGGTCCGGAAGGTCGGAGAGACGGTGCGCAGGCAGCGTGGATCCTCGCGTCACATGTGGGGCGGCAGGGGATGCCGTGAAGGGTGTGACGTCACGTTATCGAGAGGGGGCGTGAGGTGTCCGACGGATGCCCGAATTTCACCCCCACGGGCGAGTTTCGGAACGGGGGACGGACCCCTTCGACGCGCCTCGGACGGACCCGGGCCGTAGGTTGGCGGGGTGAGCAGGCACAGGCATCGGCGCCACGCGCCGGAGAAGAGGCCGCAGGACAAGGCCGTACGGAGGGCCCTGCTGGCCGGCGGCCTCGTCGTCGTGCTCGGCGCCGGCGTGGGCGTCTGGGCCTCGGGGGACGGCGACGGCGCGGCGCCCGCCGGATCCGCCGCGGACCGGGCCGCCGGCACGTCCGGCGGGGTGAGCGGGGATCCGGCCCCGTCGGCGTCGAGCGCGAGCCCGTCGCCCACCCGGTCCTACGCCCTCTCCAAGGCCCCCCGCACCATTCCCGCCGTCCGCGCGCACACCCCGGCGCGCGGGCCCGGCTGGCGGCCGGCCGCGAAGCAGCGGGTCGTCGTGAGCGACGCGGACCTGGCCGACGAGGGCCGGCTCGTCGCCGGTGAGCTGGGGATGACGTACGCGGGCGAGCGGGACGACGTGCGCGCCGGGGACCTGCGGCTGGCGCTCAACGACGACGAGGGCGCGAACCCGGAGTCGTACACGATGACCGTGCGCGGCGGGCGGGTGACCGTCAGCGGGCGGTCGGACACGGGCGTGTTCTACGGCACCCGCACCCTCAAGCAGGAGGTGCGCGGCGGCGGTACGGCGCCGGAGGGCGTCGTGCGCGACGAGCCGGCCAAGCCGCGGCGCGGCTTCATGCTGGACATCGCGCGCAAGAACTTCAGCGCCGGGTGGATCGAGGACCGGGTGCGGGAGCTGGGGGACCTGAAGTTCAACGAACTGGGCCTGCACTTCTCCGACGACCAGGCCTTCCGGATCGAGTCGGACACGCACCCCGAGATCGTCTCCCCGCAGCATCTGACCAAGGCGCAGGTCAGGAAGATCGTCGACCTGGCGGAGAGCCGGCACATCACCGTCGTGCCCGAGATCGACTCGCCCGGACACCTGGGCGCCGTCCTCGCCGCCCACCCCGAACTGCAACTGCGCAACGCGAGCGGTGTCGCCACCCGCGGGGCGATCGACATCTCCAAGGACGCCTCCGCCGCCCTCCTCGACGACCTCCTCGACGAATACGCCGGGCTGTTCCCCGGCGGACAGTGGCACCTGGGCGGCGACGAGTACCAGGCCCTGACGGTCTCGAACCCGGAGGCCTCCTACCCGCAGCTCGCCGCCGCCGCGCGGGAGCGGTACGGCTCCGGCGCCACCGTCGCCGACCTCGCGACCGGCTGGCTCGACGACCGCGCCGACACCGTCCGCACCCACGACCGCACCGTGCGGGCCTGGAACGACGGCTTCTTCAGGGGCACGTCCGTGAAGGCCGACGCCGCCCTCCAGGTCGCCTACTGGACCGGCAAGGAGATCGGGGCGCGCCCGCCCACGGACTACCTGAGCGCGGGCCGCGAGGTCATCAACTACAACGACGAGTACCTCTACTACGTTCTCGGACAGCCGCAGACCTTCGTCTACCCGACCGGGCGGCGCATCTACGAGCAGTGGACCCCGCGCGTGCTGCGCGGCACGACCCCGGTGCCCGCGCGCTACGACGACCAGATCCTCGGCGGGACCTTCGCCGTCTGGTGCGACCTGGCGAACTCGCAGACCCAGGCCCAGGTCGCGGCCGGCATCCGGATGCCACTGCGGGCGACCGTGCAGAAGCTGTGGGACCCGGGCGCGCCCGAGCTGTCCTGGACCCAGTTCCAGGCGCTGGCGGACCGCCTCGGCTGAACCCCCGCCACCTGGCCGAAAACCTCTCCTCGCCGTCCCCTGTGACACTCCTCGGCTGTCGCACGCAGTAAGGGGAAGTGTGGGCTCCGTAAGGGCGGTGCCCTGGACAGGGAGGCGTGAATGAGCCTGGTGGACCTCATCGCCCGAGCCGACGAACGCGGCCTGGCCGCGAGCGGACTGGCTTGTTTGGATCGGTGTGTGCCCCTCCTCGGAGGCGACGACGAGATCCTGCGCCCGCTGTGGGGCAACCTCACGGAGGCGTCCGACGCGGCCGACTGGGGCGGGATCCTCGACCAGATACGCGCGAAACTGGGCGAGGGAGACGGTGAGGACGACGGGGGCGACGAGGCCGTCCTGCTCGCCCGGCGGATGCTGGCGGGCGCCCCCGCCGAACGCACCGCCGCGCAGGTGCGGCTCTGGGCGGACGCCTGCTCGGTCGCCTCGCTCCAGATCCACCGGCTCCTCGACCCGGCCGACGACCCCTCCCCGCTCGACGACCGCCGTGAGGGCCGTACACAGGACATGCCGCCGCTGGCCGCCGCCGAACTGCGCCGCCAGGTCACCGTCCTGGAGGTCGTCGCCGGACACGGGGCGGGCGGGCTGCGCCGGGCGCTGGAGGTGTCCGTGGAGGGACGCCGGGTGCTGCGGGCGGTGGTCTCGCGCAGGGCACGCGGACGGAAGTGACGCCGGCGGGTCAGCGGGAGAGGTGACTCAGGTGTGCAGCCACTTCACCACCGCGTCGCCGTACCGCGCGGTCGTCGTGTAGAAGGCCGTCAGGTCGGCGTGGGCGGCGGCGAAGGCGGCGCGGGTGCGGGCCTCCTCGGCTGGGCCGCCGTAGCGGGAGAGCAGCTCGGGGCGGACCGGGCGCCACAGGTCGTCGAAGTCGGAGCCGGCGAGGAAGGCCGCCACGCGGGTCGTCTGGGCCGCCGTGAGCAGCAGGAACGGCGACTGCTTGGGGCCGGTGGAGTAGACCCGCTGGCCGCCGAGGACCACATGGGCGCCGGGCCCGGCGTCGGCGTGCTCCGGCGGGGCGTCGGCGTACAGGAGCTGCTGGTCGGGGTAGCGGTCGTCCAGGACCTCCTCGCGGTGCCGTCTGAGCCGGCCGCGCAGGGCGTCCTGGTCGTCGTCGAAGAGTCTCCGCAGCCAGCTGGTGCTGTTGCGCAGCGCCGAGGCCGGTACGGCGCGGAAGTGGAAGTACGCGCTCATCACTGCGGCAGCGCACGGAAGGGCGCAAGTGTCACTCCCGTGTCCCTCGTGCGGGGAAGGTGGGGCGGTCCTGCGCCGGTCCCGGGAACAGGCCCGCACGGCGTGACGGAAACCGTGCGGACCCCGCTGTGGGGTATGTGACGTGGAATGTGACGCAAGGTGCGGCGGACGCCGCGACGGGGGCCCCGGCGCCGGGGCGGACCCAGCCGGCCGGCCGGCCCTCCGCCGCCGCGAAACCGGCCCGGTGGGCGGCGGACGCCGTGACCGCCCTGCGCGAGGGCGCGCGGCTGCACCTCGACTACTCGGCGCAGAGCCTGTGGCGCGTCGACCGGGTGATCGACGAGCTGCGTCGCGAGGACACGCCGTACGGCGCCGTGGAGAACGTGCTGCGCGGGCTCGGGGCGTACGGCGGTGAGGTGATCGTGCGCCGGACCGGCGGCGAGTGGTGGTCGACGGGCGGCGACCACTGGGTCCGCACCCCCGACGGCCGACTGTGGGACCCGGTGGACGAGGCCCGCCGCTGCTTCGCCGGCCACGGATCCCTGCGCCTGCTGTGCCGGGACGCGACGGGCTAGCCCCACGGGCCGGGACGCGGGGAAGGGGCCCGCGCCGGAGCCCCTCCTTCGGTGTGACCGGTGACACAGCCGGTACCCGTGATGCTTGCGTGGCCGGATCCGCTGGGGCAGACGGGGAGACCTGGTGCTCGGCGGTCCCCCACCCGAGGGGAGGGGACGGACCCGATGGATGACGAGAGCGGGATGAGAGCACGCGCGGCCGGATTCGTCGCGCGCGTCGGCGCACGCGGCCGGCTGCCGCTGGACTACTCCGTCGCCAGCCTGCGCGTCGTCGACTTCCTGGTCGACGGGCTGCGCAAGGGCGGCGCGGACCGGGAGCGGGCGCACGACACGCTGGTCGAACTCGGGGCGTACGTGGGGGAGGTCCTGGTCCGCCGGGCCGGCGCCGTGTGGGTCGACCTCGACGAACGGCAGCGGGCCTGGTTCGGCCAGCCCGTCGGGGTGCGCATGCCGGACGGACGGGTCTGGAACCCCCTCGGCAAGGTCGTCAACCGTTTCGAGGCGGGCGGCACCGACGAGTCCCTGCACACCTTCTACCTGACTCTGCACGGCAGGGCCCGGCGGACGCCCGGCAGGGGCACGCCGGCCAGGGGGGCAGCGGCCTGAGCCCGGGACCCGCCGCTGGCACCGGCACGGTCCCACGGGGGTGGGCCGAGCCGGTGCCGACGGTGTCCTGTGACATTTCTGTGAGGCCTGACGCTGATGACCGTGGGGGCGAGGACGCGGCCGGGACGTCCGCACGGCGCGTTCGCCACGCACCCGCCACGAACTCCGCACGAACGAGGACAGTCTTGGGCCAGGGAGGGGAACCCCGGCGCGCGCAGGCGTACGACGGGGAACTGGGCGCGGCGGTAGCGCGAGCCCAGGACGGCGACGAGTCCGCGTTCGCGGTCGTGTACCGGATCGTGCAGCCGGGGCTGCTCGGCTATCTGCGCGGCATCGTCGGCGACGACGCCGAGGACGTCGCCTCCGACGCCTGGCTGGAGATAGCCCGCGACCTCGGACGGTTCAAGGGAGACGGCGCGGGATTCCGGGGCTGGACGGCGACCATCGCCCGGCACCGGGCCCTGGACCACCTGCGCAGGCTGCGGGTACGGCCCCGGGCGTCGGCGCTCGAACAGGACGTCCTCGACCTGCCCGGCCCGCACGACACCCACGACCAGGTCGTGGAGTCGCTGTCCACCGAGCGGGCCCTGGACCTGGTGCGCGGACTGCCGCCCGACCAGGCCGAGGCCGTCCTGCTGAGAGTCGTGGTCGGCCTCGACGGACCCGCGGCGGCCCGTGTCCTCGGCAAGCGTCCCGGCGCGGTCCGTACGGCGGCCCACCGGGGGCTGAAGCGGCTCGCGCGCCAGCTCGGCGTCGAAGGTGTGACGGATGACGGCCCCCGGACGCTGGGGGAGTCGAAATGAACGGTGACGGTCGCGGCCCGTACGGACCAGGGGCGGCGGACGTACCCGGCGGAAGAGATCGAACCAGCACGACAGGCGGAATCGGACATGGGTGAACGGACGAGCGGTGGCGGGGACGCCCACCGCCGACACGCACACCCCGCCCGCTGCGCCCCGGACACGGACGGTCACCCCCAGGTGGAAGCGCTGCTCACGCGCGCCCTGCGGCACCCGGACGTCGCTCCCGAGCGGGAGCGGCAGGCCGTGGCGGCGTTCCGGGCCGCGCGGGAGGCCGGCGCGCACCGGGCCCGTACCCGGCGCCGGGACGACTGGCGGCCCCGCGCGCAACGGCACACCGTCCGCTCGCTCAGGGCCACGCTCTCCGTGGTCCTCGCGAGCCTGGCCCTCGGCGGTGTCGCGGTCGCCGCGATCGGCTCCTCCGGTTCCTCGCAGGGCAGCGCCGACGACGGCGCGCCCCGGACCCCGTCGGCGAGCGCGCCCGACGACCGGCGCGCCGGACCCGCGCCCACCGTCACCTCCGGCACCTCCGCCGGCCAGGACCGGCCGCCGTCCGCCCAGGACACCGAGGCCCAGTGCCGCGCCTACGACCAGGTCGCGGGCCGGGGCAAGGCGCTGGACGCCACGGCGTGGCAGCGCCTGCTCGCCGCCGCGGGCGGCGAGGAGAACGTGACCGCCTACTGCGCGGCCCACACCGCCTCGGCCACGCCGGCCCCGGAGAACAGTCGCGGGGGCGGGGGCGGTCAGGACAAGAGCGGCGAAGGCGCGGACCCGGCCGCCGGAACCACGGGCGATGCCGGGAACGGGAACGCCGGGAACACCGAAGGCGGGGGAGACACCGGGGCGGCCGGGGACACGGCGACGGTCGGAAGCACGGGGAACAACGGTCGGCCGGAGCCCGAGAAGACGCCGGACGCCAAGGGCGGGGAGCAGTAACCGCTCTCGTGCCGGTCCTCGCTTGAAGCCTGCCCGCCGGGCGCCGCCGCCGTGCTGCCAAAGCAACGGCCGGAGCCGCCACCCCCCACAGGAGAGGCCCCGGCCGTCGCGCGGCACGGGCCGCGCGGCGACCCGTACCTCCTACAGCGCCATGAGTGCGTTTTCTGTCACACCCCCCGCCCCGACATCCGCGTCACGAGTCGGTTGCGGCTTGTCCGGACATGGACGCCCCGTGGTTTCAGGTCGTAACGTGCCTTTCGCGCCGGACGGCGGAAGGGCTGAGCAGCGTGACCGACTGCGGCCGCGACCATGAGCGGCCCCGACCAGCTGCGGTCGGCGAACCGCACCATCGACCGAGGAACCACGACGTGGGGGACGACGCGGAGCTGACAGCCGCGGTGCTTGCGGCACAGAACGGGGACGAGACCGCTTTCCGCGCTGTGTACCGCTCGGTGCACCCGCGGCTCCTCGGGTACGTCCGCACCCTGGTCGGCGACCTCGACGCCGAGGACGTCACCTCCGAGTCCTGGCTGCAGATAGCGCGCGACCTGGAGCGGTTCAGCGGGGACGCCGACCGCTTCCGCGGCTGGGCCGCCCGGATCGCCCGCAACCGCGCCCTGGACCACATCCGGATGCGCGGGCGCCGGCCCATGGCCGTCGGTGACGAGACGGAACTGACCGGGCGGGCCGCCGAGTCCGACACCGCGGGCGAGGCCATGGAGGCGCTCGCCACCGGCCGCACCCTCGACCTGATCGCCCGACTTCCGCAGGACCAGGCCGAGGCGGTCGTCCTGCGGGTCGTGGTGGGCCTGGACGCCAAGACCGCCGCCGAGACGCTCGGCAAACGGCCCGGCGCCGTCCGCACGGCCGCGCACCGCGGGCTGAGGAAGCTGGCCGAACTGCTCGGTGAGGACCCGGACACGGCGGGCGCGCTCGACGCGCTGCCGGCGCAACGGGGCCCGAGGGGGCGCGTGTTGCCGTCCGGCGGTGTGACGCATGCGGGCGCGCCGACGCAGAAGGACATGTGATGGCCGACGATCGCCGTGTCTTCCCCGGGGACGGGGAACCCGCCACCGGCCCCGCCGCGGGCCGCTCCGACGGCCGCTGGCTGAACCGCGAGACGGCGGAACGCCTGCTGGCCGGGGAGGCGGCGGACAACGCTGTCGCGCCGGCCCACCGGGCCGAGGCGGACCGGCTGGCGAGGACCCTGGGCGCGCTCGCCGCGATGTCGGCCGCGGCGCCCGTTCCCGACGACGAGGAACTCCCCGGCGAGGCGGCGGCTCTCGCCGCGTTCCGCAAGGCACACGCGGACCGCGCGGACCGTGCGGCGGCCGGGCGGCCGGGTTTCGTCGCGGGGCCCGCCTTCTCCTCCCGCCCGGTGCCGCCCGCCGACGAGGCCGGTGTGGTCCGCATCGGCGGCCGTAC
>NZ_MUBA01000139.1 GCF_002154575.1 Streptomyces bobili | reverse complement strand
TCCGGGCGGTGTAGGCCGACGCCAGGCCCCGGCCGCGGCGCCACAGCCACTCCTCGACCGACTCGTACGGCTCCCGCCGTACCAGCGAGGACGCGGCGTCCGCCAGCAGGCGGTCGTCCGGGGGCGCGGCCCGGCCGGGTGTCACCCGGTCGCCGTCGAGGACGACCACGCCCGCCTCCGCGAGGTCGATCAGCTCGGCGCCCGCGAGGGCGAGGGAGAGTTCACCCTGCTCGACGGGGCGCGCGGGCGTCACGTCCAGCGAGACGATCATCAGGTCCTGCGCTGTGGTCATGAGCGGCTTCCCCTCGTCGGTCCCCCGTCCAGAGTGGCACGCCGCCACGGGGCGTGAAGCGCAACTGTGGCGGCGCTTAAGAAAGTCTCGATGGACCGCGGCGCCGCCGTACGGCAGATTGCTACCGGATTCCACCCCCTTTCCCCCGCAGCGGGCCGCTTCGGCATGCCCGGCGCGGGGGTCTCAACCTCAGGAGCCGTGGCGTGAAGGCGCTGGTCAAGCAGAAGGCGGAGCCGGGACTGTGGCTCGCGGACGTGCCGGAGCCCACCATCGGACCCGGGGACGTACTGATCAAGGTGTTGCGTACCGGCATCTGCGGCACCGATCTGCACATCCGGGCCTGGGACGGCTGGGCGCGGCAGACGATCCGCACCCCCCTGGTCCTCGGGCACGAGTTCGTCGGCGAGGTCGTCGAGACCGGGCGCGACGTCGCCGAGATCAAGGCCGGCGACCGGGTGAGCGGCGAGGGACACCTGGTCTGCGGCAGGTGCCGCAACTGCCTGGCCGGGCGCCGCCACCTGTGCCGGGCCACCGTCGGTCTGGGCGTCGGCCGCGACGGCGCGTTCGCCGAGTACGTGGCGCTGCCCGCCGCGAACGTCTGGGTGCACCGCGTCCCGGTGGACCTCGACGTGGCGGCGATCTTCGACCCGTTCGGCAACGCCGTCCACACCGCGCTGTCCTTCCCACTGGTCGGCGAGGACGTGCTGATCACCGGGGCCGGACCGATCGGCCTGATGGCCGCCGCCGTCGCCCGGCACGCCGGCGCCCGCAACGTCGTCGTCACCGACGTCAGCGAGGAGCGCCTGGAACTCGCCCGCAAGATCGGCGCGAGCCTGGCCCTGAACGTCTCCCGCGCGACCATCGCCGACGGGCAGCGCGAGCTGGGCCTGCGCGAGGGCTTCGACATCGGCCTGGAGATGTCCGGGCGCCCCGAGGCGATGCGCGACATGATCGCCAACATGACGCACGGCGGCCGGATCGCCATGCTCGGCCTGCCCGCCGAGGAGTTCGCCGTCGACTGGGCGCGCGTCGTCACGTCGATGATCACCATCAAGGGCATCTACGGCCGTGAGATGTTCGAGACCTGGTACGCGATGTCGGTCCTGCTGGAGGGCGGCCTCGACCTCGCCCCCGTGATCACCGGCCGCTACGGCCACCGCGACTTCGAGGCGGCGTTCGCCGACGCGGCGAGCGGCACCGGCGGCAAGGTCATCCTCGACTGGACCGCGTAAGTCACCTGCATTCCTGAGGAGTTACACCATGTTCGACTCCGTGCGCGACGACCTGCGCGCCACCCTCGACGAGATCCGCGCCGCCGGCCTGCACAAGCCCGAGCGGGTCATCGGCAGCCCCCAGTCGGCGACCGTCGCCGTCACCGCGGGCGGCCGGCCGGGCGAGGTACTCAACTTCTGCGCCAACAACTACCTCGGCCTCGCCGACCACCCCGAGGTGATCGCCGCCGCCCACGAGGCCCTGGACCGCTGGGGCTACGGCATGGCGTCCGTGCGGTTCATCTGCGGCACCCAGGAGGTCCACAAGGAGCTGGAGGCACGGCTGTCGGCGTTCCTCGGCCAGGAGGACACGATCCTGTACTCCTCCTGCTTCGACGCCAACGGCGGTGTCTTCGAGACACTGCTCGGTCCCGAGGACGCGGTGATCTCCGACGCCCTCAACCACGCCTCCATCATCGACGGCATCCGGCTCTCCAAGGCCCGCCGCTTCCGCTACGCCAACCGCGATCTGGCCGACCTGGAACGGCAGTTGAAGGAGGCGGTCGAAGGGGGCGCCCGCCGTCGGCTGATCGTCACCGACGGCGTCTTCTCCATGGACGGCTACCTCGCCCCCCTCGCCGACATCTGCGACCTCGCCGACCGCTACGACGCGATGGTCATGGTCGACGACTCGCACGCCGTCGGCTTCGTCGGCCCCGGTGGCCGCGGCACCCCCGAGCTGCACGGTGTGATGGACCGCGTCGACATCATCACCGGCACCCTCGGCAAGGCGCTGGGCGGGGCGTCCGGCGGCTATGTCGCCGCCCGCGCCGAGGTCGTGGCCCTCCTGCGCCAGCGCTCCCGCCCCTACCTGTTCTCCAACACCCTCGCGCCGGTCATCGCCGCCGCCTCCCTCAAGGTCCTCGACCTGCTGGAGACGGCCGACGACCTGCGGTTGCGGCTGGCCGAGAACACCGGGCTCTTCCGCCGCCGGATGACGGAAGAGGGCTTCGACGTCCTGCCCGGCGACCACGCCATCGCGCCCGTGATGATCGGTGACGCGGCGCGGGCGAGCCGGATGGCCGAGCTGCTGCTGGAGCGCGGGGTGTACGTGATCGGCTTCTCCTACCCGGTCGTCCCGCAGGGGCAGGCCCGTATCCGGGTCCAGCTCTCGGCCGCGCACTCCACGGCCGACGTCGACCGTGCCGTGGACGCCTTCGTGGCGGCGCGCGCGGAGCTGGAGGCCTGAGTCGGCCACCCCGGACATATCGCGATAATCCATCTTGCGATAATCGATCCCATGATCGAAGCGCGGCGGCTCCACATCCTCCGTGCGGTGGCCGACCACCGCACGGTGACGGCGGCTGCCGCCGCGCTGTACCTCACCCCGTCCGCCGTCTCCCAGCAGCTCACCGCCCTGGAGCAGGAGACCGGCCACCGCCTGGTGGAGCGCGGCGCCAAGGGCGTACGGCTCACCCCGGCCGGTGAGATCCTGCTCGCCCACACCCACGCGGTCCTCGCCCAGCTGGAGCGGGCGGAGGCGGAACTGGCCGCCTACGACGCGGGCACGGCCGGCACGGTCACCGTCGCCGCCTTCGCGACCGGCATCGCCCTGGTCGTCGCGCCCGCCCTGGCCCGGCTCGCCGGCACCGACCCGGGGATCCGGATCCGCGTCCAGGACGCCGAGGGCGACGCCAGCCTGCCGATGGTCCTCGACCGGCAGGTCGACATCGCCGTGGCCGTCGAGTACCGCGGGGCGCCCGCCGCCGACGATCCGCGCCTCGCCCACGTCCCGCTCTACGCCGAGCCCTTCGACGCGGTCGTCCCGGTCACCCACCGCCTCGCCGAGTGCGCCGAGGTACCGCTCGCCGAACTGGCCAAGGATCAGTGGATCGGCCCCTACCCCGGCAACCCCTGCCACGACGTGGTCGTCCTGGCCTGCGAGAACGCCGGTTTCCAGCCCCGCCTGGAGCACTCCTCGGACGACTTCCGCGCCGTCGTGGCGCTGGCCTCGGCGGAGGCGGGTGTGGCGCTGGTCCCGCGCTCGGCGCTGCGCGGCATGGACCTGGCCGGCGTGGTCGTCCGCCCGGTCGACGGCGTGCCCCCGACCCGCCGCGTCTTCGCGGCGGTGCGCCGCGGGGCGGAGGAACACCCGCTGATCCGCCCGGTGCTGGACGCGCTGGAACAGGTCACCCCCACCTGAGTGCGTCCCGGATCTGGGATAGCATCCCGAATATGAAACATCCTGTCGAGGACGAGGTCGACGCCCGGCTCGCCGCCCGCCTGGCCGAACTGCGCGGCGAACGCGGCTGGTCGCTCGGTGAACTGGCCGAGCGCAGCGGGGTGAGCCGCTCCACCCTCTCCCGCGCCGAGCGCGCCGAGATCAGCCCGACCGCCGCCCTGCTGAACCGCCTGTGCCATGTCTACGGGCGGACCATGTCCCGGCTGCTCAGCGAGGTCGAGGCGCAGGCCGGGCCGGTGCCGCTGGTGCGGGCCGGCGAGCAGGGCGTATGGGAGGACCGCGCCTCCGGCTTCGTCCGGCGGTCCGTCTCGCCGCCGCACCCGGCGCTGCGCGGCGAACTCGTCGAGGGCCGGCTCGCCGCGGGCGCCGACCTCGCCTACGACCGGCCGCCCGTGCCCGGCCTGGAACAGCACATCTGGGTCCTGGAGGGCGCCCTCGCGGTGACGGCGCAGGACGTCGAGCACCGTCTGGACGCCGGTGACTGCCTGCGACTGCGGGTGTGGGGGCCGACACGGTTTTGCTGCACCGGCGACCGGGAGACGCGGTACGTGCTGGCGGTGGTGCTGCCATGACGACGACCCGGCTCGACGCCACCGCACTCCTCGGCCACGCCGGGGAACTGGCCGGCCTGCTGGCCGACACGGTGGCCGGCGGCGCCTCCGTCGGCTTCCTCGCCCCGCTGGACCGTGCGCAGGCCCTCGCCTGGTGGGAGGGGCGTGCGGCCGGGGTCGCCGCCGGCCACCTGGCGGTCTGGGCGGCGCTCGACGGCGACCGGGTCACCGGCACCGTCACCCTGGCCTTTCCGGACAAACCGAACAGCCGCCACCGCGCCGAGCTCGTCAAGCTCATGGTCCACCGGGACGCCCGGGGCCAGGGCCTCGGGCGCCGGCTGCTGGCCACCGCCGAGGAGGCCGCCGCCGCGGCCGGTGTCACCCTGCTGCACCTCGACACCGAGACCGACAGCCCCGCCGAACACCTCTACCGCACGGCGGGATGGACCAGGGCGGGGATCATCCCCGACTACGCGGCCGACCCGGCCGGTGTGCTGCGGCCGACGACCCTCTACTACAAGCACCTCGCCACGAGGTGACTGTCAGTGCCTGCCGTTACCGTGCGAAGCATGCCGGACGCCGAAGACGTACGCCGTGTCGCCCTGTCCCTGCCGGACACGACGGAGAAGACCGCGTGGAACATGCCCACGTTCCGGGTCGCGGGCAAGATGTTCGCCACCCTGCCCGAGGACGAGACCTCGATCGCCGTGCGCTGCCCCAAGGAGGAGCGTGACGAACTGGCTCTCGCCGAGCCGGGGAAGTTCTGGATCGCCGGCCACGAGGCCCAGTTCGCCTGGGTCCGGGTCCGGCTGGCCGCCCTGGAGGACGAGGCCGAGCTGCGGGACATCCTCGCCGACTCCTGGCGTCAGGCCGCCCCGGCCTCCCTCCTGGAGGCCCATCCGGGACTGGGTGTGGCGGGGGAGGGGGCGCCGTAAAGGCGTGCGCGATCACCGACCCGAGTGCGGTATTGTTTCCCTGCGAGTCCGGCCGGGCGAAACCCCAGGTCAGACGGGCAACGGGACGTGGCGCAGCTTGGTAGCGCACTTGACTGGGGGTCAAGGGGTCGCAGGTTCAAATCCTGTCGTCCCGACTTTTCGAAGTCGGATCAGAGGCCGTCTTCTCAGCGATGAGAAGGCGGCCTCTGTCGTGTCCGAGAAGTGCGGTGTCCAAGAGGTGCCGTGTCCGAGAGCTGCGGCGCCGCTCTCGATGGCGCGGACGGGGCAGCGGGCCGTCCCGCCGCGGGCGGCGTCAGCCGGCCCTGGCGAACACCTCGTCGACCAGCTTCTTGTCCAGTGCCGCCCGCACCAACGCGGCCGCGAGTTCGGCCGGTTCGGCGGGCCGGGCCTGCTCGACCAGCCGGTCCGGCTCGTCCGGGAGGCCGAGCCGGCGCGCGCCGTCCAAGGCCTTCGCGTCGATGTACGGGGCCGCCTCCGGCCAGACGCTCTGGACCTCGCGCAGGAAGATGTCCGCTCCGGCGGGCCCGATCCCCGTCACCTCCTGGAGCAGGCGGCGCAGCCGGGAGACGTCCCCGTCGGCCTCCTCCCGCATGCGACGCAGGTCGCCGCCCCATCGCTCGGTCAACAGCTCGGCCGCCTCGCCGAGTTGGGTCGCCGTGCGTTCGTCGTAGCGCCGGTAGCCGCCGCGGCCCAGGGCGTCGACACGCTGCTGCCAGGTCGCTTCGGCCATGCCTCGGGGGTCGCGCATCCCCGCGTCGGAAAGGGCGCGGGCGGCAGCGACGGCGGTGGAGGCGCGGATGCGGGCGCTGAGCAGATGGGCCAGCACGAGGGTGCGGTACAGCGGCTGAGGAGTGTTCTTCAGCCGGATGCCCGCCTCCTGCGCGTAGGTGCGGCCGTGCGAGGAGACGAGTTCCTCGATGAGGTGCCGCTGCTTGTCGCTCATGGTGCCGGCCGGTCCTCGGCCTCGGGGTGGGAGTCCTGTGCCCGCCGGGTGCCCGCGACGAACGGGCGGAAACCGGAAGGGAGCGGGAACCGGAGCCCTCACCGCGACGGCGGACGCCGGTCGCGGCGTGCGCGGCGCACCTCCGCCAGCAGGGGCAGCAGGGAGAGCGCGACGACCGCGGCGACGAACGGCAGCAGATACGCCTCGACGTGCGGGACGGACGAGCCGAGGGCGTAGCCGGCCAGGACGAGACTCTGCGACCACAGCAGTCCGCCGACGGCCTGCCAGAGGGTGAAGGTCCGCGTGGGCACGCCGAGAGCACCGGCCGCCGGGTGCAGCACCGTCCGCAGCAACGGCACGAAGCGGCCGATCACCAGGGCCTTGCCGTAGCCGTAGCGGGCCAGCATCCTCTCCGCACGTGCCGTGCCCTCTCGCAGGCGCCGGTTCGAGGTACGGGCCAGCAGCGCCCGCCCGCCGTGCCGCCCGAGCAGGAACCCGGCCTGCGCACCCGCCACGGCGCCGACGCCGGCGCAGACCAGCACCTGCCACAGCTCCAGCCGCGGCGCCTGATGGCCGCCGGCCGCGCACAACGCGCCGGCCGGGAGGAGCAGCGCGTCCCCGGGCAGGAAGAATCCGACGACCAGCAGGCCCGACTCCGCGAAGATCACCACCAGCACGCCCAGAGCGCCGAAGGCAGCCAGCAGCGAGGCGCTGTCCGTCGGATCCACGGCGATCACGGTCATCGCCTCCCGGCCGTCCTCGCGAAGCTGTCGTCGGCGGTCCCGTCGGCCGGGTTCCCTGTCCCCGTTCATCCAGCCGGGGCGGCGGAGCCGCCGGAGCCCTCCGGGGGCGCACGGGGAGTACCCGTGCCGTCAGGTCCGTAATTCCTTGGACTCGGCGGGAGCCGTCGCGCGACACTGCGAAGGTCGGGTACGGCCGGTGACCTTACGACCGCACGGGGTGATGATGGGATCGTCCGCAGCAGGCAAGGTCATGCCCGGCAAGGGCTCGGTACTGCTCGCACTGCGCTACTACGGACGGGAGCTGGCCCGCCTCCGGTGGCTGACCCTTCCCGCCATGCTGCTGCCGGCGCTCGGCAACATCGGCATCAACTACCTGGCCCCGCTGGTCGTCGCCAAGCTCGTCGGCCGCCTCGCGGGCGACCAGGGTCTCGGGGTCGGCCCGGCGCTGCCGTACGTGTTGGGCTTCGCCGGTGTGCTGCTGGTCGCGGAGGCGCTGTGGCGGGCCGGGCTGCACTGTCTGAACCGTCTGGACGCGCTCGGCATCGAGCATCTGTACGTGATCGGCATGGACGAACTGTTCGCCAAGGACGCCGCGTTCTTCCACGACAACTTCGCCGGGTCGCTGACCAAACGCGTGCTGAGTTTCGCCTCCCGCTACGAGGAGTTCGTCGACACGCTGACGTTCCAGATCGTGGGCGCTCTCGTACCGCTGCTGTTCGGCTCGGTGGTGCTGTGGCGCTACGAACCGCTGCTCGTCGTCGGGCTGCTGACGATGATCACCTTCACCGCGGTGTGCGTGGTGCCGCTGATCCGGCGCCGGCAGGCGCTCGTCGCCGAGCGCGAGGAGGCGATCGCGCGGGTCTCCGGCCATGTCGCCGACAGCCTGATGAACATGGACACCGTCCGCGCGTTCGCCGCGGAGGAGCGGGAGGCCGCCGAGCACCGCTCCCGGGTCGCGCTGTCCCGGCGGCTCACGCTGCGGTCGTGGGACTACGGCAATCTGCGCATCGATACCCTCGTCGCGCCGCTGTCGGTGCTGACCAACGCGCTCGGCCTGCTGCTCGCGGTCGCGCTCGGCGGGGGCGGGCACGGTGTGGAGGCCGTCGTGGTGGCCTTCATGTACTACGCCAACGCGACCCGGATCATGTTCGAGTTCAACCAGATCTACCGCCGTCTGGAGAGTTCGATGACGGAGGCCGCGCAGTTCACCGAACTGCTGCTGTCGCCGCCGACCGTGCGTGACCCCGAGGTGCCGGAGCCGCTGCGGCCCACCGCCGCCGACGTCCGCTTCGAGCGGGTGACCTTCGCCCACGGCGGCGCCGCACCCCTCTTCGACGGGCTCGACCTGGCCGTGCCCAGCGGGGCGAAGCTCGGTCTCGTCGGCCGGTCCGGCGGCGGCAAGACCACCCTGACCCGGTTGCTGCTGCGGATGACGGACATCGACGGCGGACGCATCCTCGTCGGCGGCCAGGACATCAGCCGGCTCCGCCAGGCCGACCTGCGTGGCCTGATCGCCTACGTCCCGCAGGACCCGGCGATGTTCCACCGCACGCTGCGGGACAACATCGCCTTCGCCCGGCCGGACGCCACCGAGGCCGAGATCCGCCGCGCGGCCGACGCGGCCCATGTCACCGAGTTCGCCGACGCGCTGCCGGAGGGCTTCGGCACCCTGGTCGGCGAGCGCGGCATCAAGCTGTCCGGCGGTCAGCGGCAGCGGGTCGCGCTCGCCCGCGCGATCCTGCGGGACGCGCCGATCCTGCTCCTCGACGAGGCGACCAGCGCGCTGGACTCCGAGAGCGAACTCCTCGTCCAGGAGGCGCTGTGGCGGCTCATGGAGGGGCGGACGGCGCTGGTCGTCGCGCACCGGCTGAGCACTGTGGCCGGCATGGACAGCCTGGTCGTCCTGGACCGCGGGCGGATCGTCGAGCAGGGCAGCCACCAGGAGCTGCTGGCGTCACGGGGTACCTACGCCAAGCTGTGGCAGCACCAGTCGGGCGGCTTCCTCGACGACAGCCTCGCGGACGACAGCCGGACGGACGGCAGCGCGGTGGACGACAGCCCCGCGGACGGCAGCCCGGCGCGGGCGGCCGGGCTGCTCTGAGCGGCGGGCCCGCTCGGGACAGCCCGCCCGGCCGCGCGGATCACCTGCGGGCGCGCGCGGGGCGGGGCGGGTCGATGAACTGGAGCTCCAGGGTGGCCGGGGGCGCGGCGACGCCCGGACCGCCCGCCGCCGCCCAGCTCAGGACGTCCTCGGTGCAGTCGTCGTCCATGGCGAAGCCGACCCAGGTGGCCCGGCCGCCCGCCCGGCGGCCCGCGCCGGACGGCTGGACGACGATCACGTTGGCCTGGTCGCAGGGGCCCAGACAGTCCGTCGTACGGACCTCGAAGCCGCCCGCCGATGCGGTGGCCGCCGCGCGCAGGCGCTCCAGTTGCCAGCCGTGGTCGTAGCCGGGGTGTTTGCGGGTGTCGCCGCAGCAGCAGCCCCGGCACACCACGAGGGTGCAGGGCCGGCGCGCGGCGGCGCCGATCGACACCACGCGCTGGGCCGGCAGGGCGCCAGGGCGGCCCACGCCGCTCAGGAGGCCGACTGGCCGACGTGGGCCAGCGCCTGCCGCACCAGGAAGCCGTGTCCGCCCGGCATCTCGGTCTGCACCTCGGGCGAGGCCGCCTCCTGCGGGTCGAACCACACCAGGTCCAGGGCGTCCTGCCGGGGCCGGCAGTCACCGGTCACCGGCACGATGTAGGCCAGCGACACCGCGTGCTGACGCGGGTCGTGGTAGGGCGTGATGCCCTGCGTCGGGAAGTACTCCGCGACGGTGAAGGGCTGCAGGGACGCCGGGACATGGGGCAGCGCCATCGGGCCGAGGTCCTTCTCCAGGTGCCGCAGCAGTGCGTCGCGGACCCGCTCGTGGTGCAGGACCCGGCCCGAGACCAGCGTCCGGCTGACGTTGCCCTCCGGTCCTATCCGCAGCAGCAGGCCGATCTTGGTGACTTCGCCGCTGTCGTCGACGCGCACGGGCACGGCCTCGACGTACAGGATCGGCATGCGGGAGCGAGCGACTTCGAGTTCGTCCTGGCTCAGCCAGCCGGGCGTGGTATCGGTCAAGTCAGACATTGCTTGATCATACTTTCAGTCCGTCGGGAAGCCGGTAGACCCGGCGGGCGCCGACACTCCAGGCGTCGGAGCTGAACAGCGGTGTGCGCGACGGGGTGATCTCCAGTGCCTCCTCCAGAACCGTGCGCGTGGCGGCGGTGCAGGGGGATCTTGCCCGCGGTGAGGGGCGGGCAGTCCGCCCGCGACCGGCTCCGGGGCCCCGGTAGGGTGACAATCCGGTCACCCCCGTACAGGAAGCAGGACATGCCCTACTCCCACGCCCCTCAGCTGGCCGCTCCCGAGCCGTCGGCCGGCAGCGCCGACATCCGTCTCGTCGTCACCGACATGGACGGCACGCTGCTCGACGACGACAAGCGGACACCCGACGGGCTCTGGGAGGTCCTCGCGCTGCTGCGGGAGCGGGGCGTGCTGTTCAGCCCCGCCAGCGGCAGGCAGTACGCCACGCTGGCCCGCGAGTTCGCCGAGGTCGCCGACGGGATGGTCTTCATAGCGGAGAACGGCACCTACGTCGTCCGCGACGGTGAGGAACTCAGCTCCGATCCGCTGGACCCCGCCGTGGTCACCCGCGTCGTCGAGGCCGTACGGCGGCTCGTGGCGGGCGGCGCCGACGTCGGGGCCGTCGTCTGCGGGAAGCGGTCCGCCTACGTCGAGCGGGCCGACGAGGCCTTCCTCGCGGAGGTCGGCCGCTACTACCTGAGCCACCAGGTCGTCGAGGATGCCACCGCCGTCGGGGACGAGGTCATCAAGGTCGCCCTGTTCGACTTCGGGTCGGTCGCGGAGAGCACCGCACCCGCCCTGGCGCCGTTCGCGGACACCCACCAGGTCGTCGTCTCCGGCGAACACTGGGTCGACGTCATGAACCGCACCGCCAACAAGGGTGCCGCCCTGCGCCGGCTCCAGCGGGAGCTGGGCATCACGCCCGCGCAGACCGTCGTGTTCGGCGACTACCTCAACGACCTGGAGATGCTGGACGCCGCCGACTGGTCCTTCGCCATGGCCAACGCCCACCCCGAGGTCGTCCGGCGGGCCCGCCACCGGGCACCCTCCAACAACGACAACGGGGTCCTGCGCACCCTGGTCCGCCTCCTCGACCTGCCGATGACCGGACTCTGACCACGCGTCACCGCCGGCCCGCGTCACCGCGAGCCCGCGTCCTCAGGACGCCGGCCGGGCGTGGCCGTGCTGCCGGGCCCAGGCCGCGATCTCCACGCGGTTCCGTGCGCGCACCTCGGCCGAACGGCCAGGGATCGCGGGCGGAACTCGACCGTTCGGCCGATCGTTTCCCGGCGGGGCGCGGAAACCCGGCGGGACGCACACGGGCCGGGGCAGGTGTCCGCCGAGGTGCTGTCCGCCGAGAAGGGGGAGCGAAGTGAGCGATCCGGCCGGAGTGGCGCGCCTGGCCCTGGAGATCACCTCGGGGCTGAAGGGCGCGGACCTGGAGGACTTCTACCGGGACCTGCACCGCCATCCCGAGCTGTCCTTCCGCGAGCACCGTACGGCCGCCCGGCTCGCCGGGCGGCTGCGGGCGGCCGGGTTCGCGGTGACGGAGGGCGTCGCCCGTACCGGCGTGGTCGGTGTGCTGGCCCACGGCGACGGGCCCGTGGTGTGGCTGCGGGGCGACATGGACGCGCTGCCCGTACGCGAGGCCACCGGCCTCGGCTACGCCTCCACCGTCGACGGCGTCATGCACGCCTGCGGCCACGACCTGCACATCACCTGGCTGGCGGGGGCCGCCGAGGCGCTGGCCGCCGCCCGTGAGACCTGGTGCGGCACGCTCGTCGTGGTGGGGCAGCCCGCGGAGGAGGCGGAGGGCGGGGCGGCGGCGATGGTCGCGGACGGGGTGCACGAGCGCTTCCCGCGCCCCGACGTGCTCCTCGGCCAGCACGTCACGCCCGGCCTGGCCGGCTTCTATCCGCACACACCGGGGCTGACCCTGTCGGCCTCGGACGACCTGGAGATCGTCGTGCACGGCGTGGGCGGTCACGGGTCGCGGCCCGAGTCGACCGTCGACCCGGTGGTGACGGCCGCGTACGTCGTCACCCGGCTCCAGGGCGTCGTCTCGCGCGAGGTCGCGGCGAGCGAGTCCGCGGTGGTGACGGTGGGCCGGTTCCACGCGGGCACCACGCCGAACATCATCCCCGCCGAGGCACGCCTCTCACTGAACGTGCGCACCCAGGACACCCGGGTGCGCGAGCGGGTCCTCGCCGCGATCCGGCGGATCGTGGAGGGCGAGTGCGCGGCGGCCGGCTGTCCGGTACCGCCCGAGGTCACGCCGAACCCGGGCTATCCGGTCACCGTCAACGACGCGGCGCTCGACGAGGAGATCGCCGCCGTCCACCGCGAACTCTTCGGCGCGGACCAGGTGTTCGACTTCGGCCGGGCGATGGGCAGCGAGGACTTCTCGCTGCTCGCGCCCGACGGTGTGCCCTACGACTACTGGTACGTGACCTCGACGCCGGCCGGGGTGTGGGAGGCGGCGCCGGGCGAGGAACTGGCCCAGAAGATCGACGCGGTGCCCGGCAACCACAGTCCGCTGTTCGCCCCGGACCTGTCGGTGGTCGTGCCGGGCGTGCGGACGCTGGTGTCCGCGGCCCTGAGCCGCCTCACGGGCGGCGGCGGGGCCACGGTCTGAGCGGGTCCGGGCTCAGGGCTTGAGGGGATCGTGGCCCAGCGTCATCAGCCGGTGGCGCAGGGCGGTGTCCTCCGCCGTGGGCTCGTCCGCCATGTCCGTCTGATCGGCCACCTGGTCCACCACGTCGCGCATCACGCGCAGGTCGTCCTCCGTGAGGTCGGTGCGCCGCTTCTGCAGGATGGCCAGTACATGCTGGCCGGTCGGGGTGCCCGCCTCGTCGGGCAGCGCCTCCGTGGTCTCGTCGGCGTCCCGCACCCGGAGCCAGGCGGCCAGCTCCTGCGAGGTCATGTTCACGACGCGGTGGAAGTCCTCCCACAGCGCGTCGAGTTCGAGGGCGTCGGTCATGGCATGCCCTTCCGTCCTTGTCGAGCGGGCGTCGTGCCGGTGGTCAGCTCTCGCGCGGCCAGTTCTCCGCCTCGAACATCCACCGCTGCTTCTCCAGCTCGGCGGTGATGCCGATCAGCAGGTCCTGGGTGACCGGGTCGGGCTGCGCGGTCGCGTCGATGCGCTCCCGCAGCCGGCCGATGGCCTCGCCCAGGGTCTCCGCGATCACCTCGACCACGTCCTCGTCGCGCAGCCAGCCGTCCTTCGGTGCCGGCAGGGTGAACGCCGAGGCGATCGTCTCCGGCCGGCCGTCGGGCGGCAGGCCCAGGGCGGCGGCACGCTCGGCGACCGTGTCGGCGTACGAGCGGGCCGTGGCGACCACCTCGTCGAGCTGGAGGTGGATCGAGCGGAAGCGGGGGCCGACGATGTTCCAGTGCGCCTGCTTCCCGATCAGGGAGATGCCCAGCAGATCGACCAGGGTGCTCTGCAGGGCGTCGAAGGTGACCTGTCGGGCCGGTTCGGGGAGCGGACTCTTCACGACAGTCATACGGAGGTTCTCCTTCTCACGTCGTCTCGTGCGGTACGGAGCAGGTCGGCGCGTTCCGCCTCGCCGGTCCCGCCCCACACCCCGGACGTCTGCCCGCTCACCAGGGCGTATTCCAGGCAGTCGGCGGTCACCGGGCAGCGGGCACAGACCCGCTTGGCGTCCGCGGTCTCCCGCAGGGCCGGTCCCGACGCCCCCACGGGGAAGAACAGTTCGGGGTCCTCACCGACGCAGGCGGCACTGCGCAACCACTCCATGGGGGCGCGGGTGCCCAGGGCGAATCGGCGCAAACACGGCTCGCGCAGGGGTGCGGACGCGGCTCCGGGGTCCTTCCCAGGGGGCCTCACCGCGGTCTATAGTCCGAAACTAGCAGTGCTAATTAAGGCAGCGTCGTCGTCGGTCAGGAGACCCCAGTCGTGCGTCCCGTCCACTTCGCGGCCGCCCGCCGCACCCCCATCGGAAAGCTGCGCGGCGCCCTGTCCGCCGTACGGCCGGACGACCTCGCCGCCGCCGTCGTCCGCGGCCTGGTCGCCGACCTGCCCGCGCTCGATCCCGCCCGGATCGACGACGTGTACTGGGGCGCCGCCAACCAGGCCGGCGAGGACAACCGCAACGTCGCCCGCATGGCGGCCCTGCTCGGCGGACTCCCCGAGACCGTGCCCGGCGCCACGGTGAACCGGCTGTGCGCCTCCGGCATGGAGGCCGTCACCGCCGCGGCCCGCACGATCGCCGCGGGCGAGGCCGAGATCGTGCTCGCGGGCGGCTCCGAGTCCATGAGCCGCGCCCCCTTCGTGCTCGCCCGCCCCGACGAGGCCCTCCCGCACCGCGTGGAGACCGTCGACACCCGACTCGGCTGGCGCCTGGTCAACCCCGCCATGAAGGACCTCCACGGTCTGCTGGCGATGGGCGAGACCGCCGAGGAGGTCGCCCAGCGGTACGGCATCTCGCGCGAGCGGCAGGACGACTTCGCGCTCCGCAGCCACCAGCGCGCCGCGCTGGCCCGCAAGAACGGCCACTTCGACGACGAACTCCTGCCCGTACGGCGCCCGGACGGCGTCGTCGTGGACGCCGACGAATGCATCCGCGAGGACACCTCCCACGACCGGCTCGCCGCGCTGAAACCCGTCTTCCGGCAGGGCGGCACGGTCACCGCGGGCAACGCCTCGCCGATGAACGACGGCGCCGCCGGTCTCCTCCTGGTCAGCGAGGAGGCCCTGAACGACCTGGGCCTGGAATCCCTCGGCCGTTACGTCGCCGGCGCCTCCGCCGGCGTCCACCCCGACGTGATGGGAATCGGCCCGGTCCCCGCGACCCGCAAGGCGCTGACCCGCGCCGGATGGAGCGTCGGCGACCTCCAGGAGGCCGAGTTCAACGAGGCGTTCGCCGCACAGGCGCTGGCCTGCGTGGACCAGCTCGGCATCGACCCCGAGCTGGTCAACCCCAGCGGCGGCGCCATCGCCCTCGGCCATCCGCTGGGCTGCTCCGGCGCCCGCATCCTCACCACCCTGCTGCACCGGATGCGGCGCACCGGTGCGGAGCGGGGCCTGGCGACGATGTGCGTCGGCGTGGGGCAGGGCAGCGCCGTACTGGTCGAGCGCCACTAGGCAGGACGCGACGACCGGGACCGCAGCTCCCCGGAGCCGGCGGGTGAACCCCCCTCACCGCGACCCGTTAGGTGTGCGTAGCATCGGTCCCCGCATGAACATGATGACGTTGTGGCACCTCACCGGCTGGGAGTTCGCCGTCCTCGCCGTCGCGGCCCTGCTGGTCGGCTTCTCCAAGACGGCGGTCAGCGGGGCCAACACGGTCAGCCTGGCGATCTTCGCCGCGGTCCTGCCGGCCCGCGACTCCACCGGCGTCCTGCTGCCGATCCTGATCGCCGGGGACGTGCTGGCCGTCCTCACCTACCGCCGGCACGCCCACTGGCCCACGCTGTGGCGGCTGTTCCCCGCTGTCGCGGCCGGCGTCGTCGCCGGCACGCTGTTCCTGATGTGGGCCGACGACGCGGCCGTGCGCACCTCGATCGGCGCGATCCTGCTGTTCATGACGGGTGTCACGCTGTGGCGGCGGCGCACCGCGGAGAAGGCCGACGACCCCGACGCCGTGGTCACCCGCGCCGGCCGCCTGAAGGCCCGCTCGTACGGCGTCCTCGGCGGCTTCACCACGATGGTCGCCAACGCGGGCGGACCGGTGATGTCGATGTACCTGCTCTCGGCGGGCTTCCGCAAACTCGGCTTCCTCGGCACCTCCGCGTTCTTCTTCCTCATCGTCAACGTCTCGAAGGTGCCGTTCAGCGTCGGGCTCGGCCTGATCGACGGCCGCTCCCTGCTCCTGGACGCGGCGCTCGTGGCGTTCGTCGTCCCCGGCGCGCTGCTCGGCAGGTGGGCCGTGCACCGCATCAACCAGCGGCTGTTCGAACGGCTCGTCATCGCGGCGACCGTGGTGGGAGGCGTCCAGCTGCTGGTGCGCTGACCGCGGTCCCGGCGCGGTCGCCCGCCACCCCGCCTCGTAGGCTCGACGTCATGTCCGCCCATGTCCTGGTCCTCGGGGGCACCACCGAGGCGCGTGAACTGGCCGCCGTCCTGGCGGCACGCCCCGGTGTCCGGGTGACCTCGTCGCTGGCGGGGCGGGTGTCCCGGCCCGGCGCCCTCGCGGGGGACGTACGGGTCGGCGGGTTCGGCGGGGCCGAAGGGCTCGCGGCCTGGCTGGGCGAGCACGGGGTGGACGCCGTGGTCGACGCCACCCATCCCTTCGCCTCCGGCATCACCGCGAACGCGGCCCACGCCGCGACGGCCGCCGGACGGCCCCTGGTCGTGCTGCGCCGGCCCGGCTGGCGGCCCGGACCCGGCGACCGCTGGCACCCGGTCGCCTCCCTGGCCGACGCGGCGCAACTGCTGCCCGGTGTGGGCCGGCGCGTGTTCCTGACGACGGGACGCCTGGGCCTGGCCGCCTTCGCGCACCTGGCCGGCACGCACTTCGTCGTCCGGTCGGTGGAGCCGCCGGGGCCGCCGCTGCCGCCGGACACCGAACTCGTCCTGGCCCGCGGCCCGTTCACCGTCACCGGCGAGCTGGAGCTGCTGCGGGAGCACCGCATCGACGCGCTGGTCACCAAGGACAGCGGGGGAGAGGCCACGGCCGCGAAACTGACGGCCGCCCGCCGGCTCGGCCTGCCCGTCGTCGTCGTCCGCCGGCCGCCGCTGCCGGACGGTGTGACGGCGGTCGCGGATGTGGTGGGGGCGCTGGAACGGCTGGGGTTCAGCGCGCCGTGACGGAGGCGCGCAGCCGGTCGATCACGCGGAGCACCTCGGTGCGGTTCTTGGCGCTCTTGATCCAGGCCGGCAGCCGGGCGATGTAGGTCATCTTGCGGCCGTGCTCGTACCACGGGTCCCGCTCCCGCAGGGAGGCGGCGACGAACCGCCGGAGCAGATCGAGGTGTTCGAGGTTGTACGCCCATATCTCGCCGTGCCGGGTACGGGCCGACAGCCACAGCGCCGGCCTCCCCGCCGGCCGGGACAGACCGCAGGAGCGGCACACCACCCGGTGTTCGGGGCTCTGCCCGCCGCGCCGCCCGTAGTGGGCGAGGCATGCGCAGCGCGGGCACCTGACCAGCGCCGACGCGGCGTGGTCGGAGAGGACGGTGGCGGGATCGCGGAAGCGGACGGGGGCGGGCGGCATGCGTCGAGTATGGGGTCCGCGGACCCGGCGGGCATCCCGTTTTCAGGGTGCGGCCGGGGCGAGCGCCGGTGTCCGCCGGGTCAGGCCCGCGCTGAGGTCCTCGACCACCAGCCGCTTGGCGATGGTGTCCACGGCGGCCCGCAGGTCGCTGCCCGCCGGGCGGCCGATGTCCTGCCGGACCCGCTCCTCCAGCCAGTCGCCCCACGCCTCGGTGATCACGCGGGCCTCGCGCGCGCCGGCCTCCGTGTGGCTGAGCAGAGAGCCGTGCCGGCTCAGGAAGCCCTCGTCGACCATGCGGTCGAACACCGGCAGCAGCACCTCCGGCGGCATGTGGTGGCGGGCGGCGATCAGCCCGAGGCTGGCGTGGCCGACCAGCCGGTCGAACAGCTCGACCTGCATCACCGCCCACGCCCCGGCCACGTCGAGCCGGGTGTCGGACTCGGCGACGATCCGGCGCGTGATGTCCGCGTCCGCCCTGCCGATGATCTTCGCGACGGCCGTCTCCAGCAGCCGCTGCGCGTTCGCGTCGTGCGGCGAGCCGAACCCCTCACCGAGATCGGTGGAGGTCCTGCGGGCGCTGTCGCGCAGCGGGACCTGCTTGAGGAACAGGGCGACGACGAAGCCGAGGGCGGCGACCGGCACCGTCCACAGGAACACCGTCTGGATGGTGTCGGCGTACGCCCCGACGAGCGGGGCGGCGGTGTCCGGGGGCAGTTGGTGCAGCGCCTCCGGGCTCGTCGCGGCCCGGGACACGGTCGCCGGGTCGGCGCCCGTCGCCGTGGCCGAGGCGATGCCCTCCTCGAGGTTGGGAGCGAGGGCGTTGGCGTAGATGGTGCCGAAGACGGCCGTGCCGAAGGCGCTGCCCAGGGTGCGGAAGAAGGTGACGCCGGAGGTGGCGGTGCCCAGGTCGGCGTACTCGACGGTGTTCTGCACGGCGATCGTCAGCACCTGCATGCACAGGCCGATGCCGGTGCCCAGCACGAACATGAACAGCGATTCCAGCCAGGCGCCCGTGGACGGGTCCATGAGCGACATCAGGTACAGCCCGACGCCCATCACCAGCGAGCCGACGATGGGGAACACGCGGTACGTGCCCGTCTTGCTGACCACGTTGCCGCTGAAGATCGACGCGATCAGCAGCCCCAGCACCATCGGCAGGGTACGCACGCCGGACACGGTCGCGGAGTCGCCGTCGACGTACTGGAGGTAGGTCGGCAGGTAGGTCAGGGCGCCGAGCATCGCGAAGCCCACGATGAAGCTGAGGATCGAGCAGACCGTGAAGACGGGGCTGCGGAACAGCCGCATCGGCAGCATCGGCTGCTGCGCCCGCGTCTCCACCCAGCAGAACCCGGCGAGGGCCAGCAGACCGCCGGCGAACAGGCCGATGATGACGCCCGAACCCCACGCGTACTCGTTGCCGCCCCAACTCGTCGCCAGGATCAGGGCGCTGGCGCCGACCGCGACCAGCGCGATGCCCAGATAGTCGATGACCGGACGGGCCGCCGACTTCACCACCGGGATGGTGCGGGCGGCCGCGAACACGACGACGATCGCGATGGGGACGTTGACGTAGAACGCCCACCGCCACGACAGGTGGTCGGTGAACAGACCGCCCAGCAGCGGCCCGACGACGGTGGCCACCCCGAACACGGCGCCGATCGCGCCCTGGTACTTGCCGCGCTCGCGCAGCGGGATGACGTCGGCGATCAGCGCCATGGAGGTCACCATGAGGCCGCCCGCGCCGATGCCCTGCATCGCCCGCCACAGGATCAGCAGCATCATGTCGGTGGCCAGACCGCACAGGAACGACCCCGTGATGAAGATGATCGCGGAGACCTGGAAGACCACCTTGCGGCCGAACAGGTCGCCGAACTTGCCGACCAGGACGGTCGCGACGGTCTCCGCGAGGAGGTAGGCGGTGACCACCCACGACATGTGCTCGGCGCCGCCGAGGTCCGACACGATCGTCGGCAGGGCGGTGCCCACGATCGTCTGGTCCAGCGCCGCCAGCAGCATGCCCAGCACGATCGTCACGAAGACGATGTTGCGCCGGCGCGGGTCGAGGACGGGCGGCTGGGTGGCGGCCGGCGCGGGCTCCGTGGATCCCCCGGACCCCGCCGACTCCTCGGTGACTGTCACGAGGTCACGATCACACCGGCCGCCCCGCCCCGCACGCGGATGCGGTCCGGCCGGGTTGCGCTACGACACGCCCTACGCGTCCCGTGGGTTGCGGCGCAACAGATACGTGTCCATGATCCAGCCCTTGCGCTCGCGGGCCTCGGCACGCAGCCGTTCGATGCGGGGGCCGGCCTCCGCGAGCGGGCCCGAGACGAGGATCTCGTCCGGGGTGCCGATGTAGGCGCCCCAGTAGATGTCGACGTCCTGGCCGGCGTACTGCCGGAAGGTCTGGTGGGCGTCGAGCATCACCACCACGTCGTCCACCCCCTCCGGGAAGCCCTCGGCGAGCCGCCGCCCGGTGGTGATCTGCACCGGCCGGGCCACCCGGTTCAGGCCCGTGCGGTGCCGGGCGACGAGTGCCGAGACGCTGCTGATGCCGGGCACCACGTCGTACTCGAAGGCCACCGCGCCCCGCGCCAGCACCTCCTCCAGGATCCCGAGCGTGCTGTCGTACAGCGCGGGGTCGCCCCACACGAGGAACGCGCCGCTCTCGTCCGCGCCGAGTTCCTCGGCGATCAGCCGCTCGTAGATCCCGGCGCGGGCGCTGCGCCAGTCACCGACGGCGGGGGAGTAGGCGGCGCCGCCCGCGCGGCGGTCCCGCTCCGGGTCGCGGGCCTCCACCACCCGGTAGCCGCCATCCGGTATGTGCGTGTCCAGCATGTCCCGGCGCAGTTGCGTCAGGTCGCTCTTCACCTCGCCCTTGTCCAGGACGAAGAACACGTCCGTGCTCCGCAGCGCCCGGACCGCCTGAAGGGTCAGCTGGTCGGGGTCGCCCGCGCCGATACCGATGACATGAATCTTTCGCACGACCCCGAGTCTGCCGTACGCCACCGACAGTGACGGTGGCGGGTGTCAGAGCAGCTTCGGAGCCACGGCGCCCGCGTCCACCGCGGCACCCGACGCCTCCACCTCCGCGGCCAGCCGCCGCGCCCAGCCCGCCAGCGCGGCGAGGTCCATCCCGTAGGGCCGCCACCGCCCGGTGGCGTGGGCCCACTCCTCCACGGCCGCCGCCCCGCGCCCCAGCAGCCGGGGCCCGCCCGTGAGATTGCCGCGGGCGGCGTGGGTGAGACCCACCGCGAGCTGGGCCAGTCCCCGCCACAGCCCCCGCTCCTCCCGCGGCCCCGACTTCCAGGCGTCCTCGAACACCTCGTGCGCGTGGAACGGCTTCCCGGCATCCAGCAGCGCCTGCGCCTCGGCGACACTGTCCTGCGGCCGCCGTACGACCCCCTCGGGCTGGCGCTCCACCCCGGCCGTCCCGTACGGCAGGGGGCGCCCCAGCCCGTCCCGCGGCCGTGCGCTGCGCGCCCGCCCTTCCTCGTCCCGGTCCCGCGCGTCGTCCTCGCTGCTCCTCGTAGCGCCCATGGGCCGATTGTCGCGCGCCGGTGCCCCTTTCGGCGTACCGCCCGCGGTGGGGTAAAGTGCTGTTCGCGCGATCACGCGGAAATCCGTGGGACCGCACCGGGACGTGGCGCAGCTTGGTAGCGCACTTGACTGGGGGTCAAGGGGTCGCAGGTTCAAATCCTGTCGTCCCGACCAGCTTCATCGCAGGTCGGAAGCCGCTTTCTCATTCGTGAGAGGGCGGCTTCGGTGCGTTCGGTGCGCGGTCGGCCACCGGGCGGCCGGGCGCGGTGACGGCGCGGATATTCTGGGATCATGCCGTCCTCCCGCCGTACCGCCCGACAGGCCGACCTGCTGGAGCGGCTCGTCGTGCTGCTGGCGGCGGAGGGGTTCTCCGATCTCACTCTGGACGATCTCGCCGAGCGGCTGCGCTGCTCCAAGACCACGCTGTACCAGCTGGCCCGCAGCAAGCAGGGGCTGGTCGTGGAGGCCGTCAAGCACTACTTCCGCGGGGCGACCGAGGCCGTCGAGAAGCGGGTGGCGCAGACGGACGACCCCTCGGACCGGGTCCGTGTCTACCTGACGGCCGTCGCCGAGCAACTGCGGCCGCTCTCCCGCCGTTTCCTCGACGACGTGGCCGAGTTCCCGCCCGCGCGCGAGGTGTACGAGGCCAATACGCGCATGGCGGCGGAGCGGGTACGGCGGCTGATCGCGGACGGGGTCTCCGGCGGTGCCTTCCGTGAGGTGCACACCGCGTTCGTCGGCGAGGTCGCCGCCGCGACCATGCGCCAGATCCAGCAGGGCGAGCTGCAGGCACGCACCGGGCTGACCGACGCCGAAGCCTACGAGCAGCTCGCGTCGCTCATCGTGCACGCCGTGTCGTCCTGAGCCCCCTCCCGTCCCGTCCTGGGCCTCCTCCTCGAACTCGCGTGCGGGTGCTCCGTCACGCCCCCATGCCGTACTGTGAATGATACGTTCGTACTCTTTCCAGTATCACTTCGTGGAGGTCGACATGCCCGCCACTCGCGCCCTGCCGACCGAGGAAGCCGTCGACCTCATCCAGCTGACGCGCACCCTCGCCGTCAGGGAACTCGCACCCCGGGTCGCCGACGCGGAGGCGGACGGGGCGTTCCCCCGTGACGTCTTCCGCACCCTCGGGCGCAGCGGACTGCTCGGACTGCCCTTCGCCGAGGAGCACGGCGGAGCGGGGCAGCCGTACGAGGTGTACCTCCAGGTCGTCGAGGAGATCGCGGCCGTCTGGGCCAGCGTGGCCGTGGGTATCTCCGTGCACGCGCTGTCCTGCTTCCCGCTGGCCCGCTTCGGCACCGAGGAACAGCGGGCCAAGTGGCTGCCCGAGATGCTGGGCGGGGAACTCCTCGGCGCGTACTGCCTCTCCGAGCCGCACGCCGGCTCCGACCCGGCGGCCATGCTCACGCGTGCGGTGCGCGACGGCGACGAGTACGTGCTGAACGGCGCGAAGGCGTGGACCACGCACGGCGGGTACGCCGACTTCTACACGGTGATGGCCCGCACCTCCGACGACCGGGCGCGCGGCATCTCCTGCTTCCTCGTCCCCGCGGACACCCCGGGGCTCGGCGTCGACCCGCCGGAGCGGAAGATGGGGCTGACGGGGTCGGCCACGGCCACCGTGCGGCTCGACGACGTACGGGTGCCCGTCGAGCGGCTCATCGGGCAGGAGGGGCAGGGCTTGAAGATCGCGCTCGCCTCCCTGGACTGCGGCCGTCTCGGTATCGCCGCCGTCGCCACCGGCCTCGGCCAGGGCGCTCTGGACCACGCCGTGCGCTACGCCCGCGAGCGGGAGACGTTCGGCAAGCCGATCATCGAGCACCAGGGTCTGGCCTTCGTTCTCGCCGACATGGGCGCGGCGACCGAGTCGGCGCGCGCCATGGCCCTCGCCGCCGCCCGACTCAAGGACGCCGGCCTCCCCTTCACGCGGGAGGCGTCCATCGCCAAGCTCGTGGCCACCGACAACGCGATGAAGGTGACCACGGACGCGGTACAGGTCCTGGGAGGGTACGGATACACCCGTGACTTCCCCGTCGAGCGCTACATGCGCGAGGCGAAGGTCATGCAGATCTTCGAAGGAACCAATCAGATCCAGCGCATGATCATCTCCCGTGCGCTGGACCGGAACGAGGGCGGTGCGCTCACCGCCCTCGGCAAGGAGTGATGATGCAGCTCGAGAACACCGCCGCCCTTGTCACCGGCGGTGCGTCCGGCCTCGGCGCGGCGACCGCGAAGGCCCTCGCCGAGGGCGGTGCGCGAGTCTTCGCCCTCGACCTCAAGGACGGCATCGACAAGGCGCCCGAGGTCAGCGGCGTGACCTATGTGCCCGCCGACGTCACCGACCCCGAGCAGGTGCGGGCCGCCGTCGCCATCGCGGCCGGCTCGGGCGTGCCGCTGCGCACCGTGGTCAACTGCGCGGGCATCGGCCCGTCCATGCGGATCCTCGGCAGGAAGGGCGTCCACGACCTCGCCCTCTACGCGAAGGTCATCCAGATCAACCTGGTCGGCACCTTCAACGTCCTCGCGCTCGCCTCCGAGGCCGTCGCCGCCACCGAGGCCGACGAGAACGGCCAGCGGGGCGTCATCGTCAACACCGCCTCCATCGCCGCCTACGACGGTCAGATCGGCCAGGCCGCCTACTCCTCGTCCAAGGGCGGCGTCGTCGGTCTGACCCTGCCCGCGGCGCGCGACCTCGCGCAGTACGGCATCCGGGTCTGCACCATCGCTCCGGGCATCGTGGAGACGCCGATGCTGGCCACCGTCTCCGAGGAGTTCCGCGCCTCGCTCGCCGCCGGAGTGCCCTTCCCGCAGCGGCTGGCCCAGCCCGAGGAGTACGCCAAGCTGGCCCTGGCGATCGTCGACCACGACTACCTCAACGGGGAGACCATCCGCATGGACGGCGCGCTGCGGATGGCGCCCCGCTAGTCCTTCCGCAGGTTGCCACCGGCGGCTCTCGGGGAGCGCCGGTGGTCCTCACGGTCTGACCAGCAGCCGGAAGTCGAACGCGTAGCGGGACGCACGGTAGACGTGCGTCCCGTACTCGACCGCGCGCCCCGAGTCGTCGTACGCCGTGCGCTGCATGGTCAGCAGGGCCGCCCCCGTCCTCTCCGCGAGCAGGACGGCCTCCTCGGCGGTGGCGGAGCGGGCGCCGATGGTCTGCCGGGCGCTGTGCAGCGTGACGCCCGCCGCGCGCAGCAGCCGGTACAGGCCGGTCCCCTCCAGCCGTGCCGTGTCCAGGTCCAGCAGGGCGGGGGGCAGGTAGTTGCACAGGAACGCCACCGGCTGTCCGTGCGTCGAGCGCAGCCGCTCCAGGAGCGTGACCTCGGCGCCCTCCGGTATGCCCAGCGCGGCGGCGACATCGGCCGTCGCCGGGACGCGTTCGTTGCGGACCACCTGCGTGGTCGGTCCCTGCCCGGCCGCCTCCAGGTCGTCGTAGAGGCTGCTCAGTTCCAGCGGCCGTTTCACCTGGCTGTGCACCACCTGGGTGCCGACGCCGCGACGGCGTACCAGCAGGCCCTTGTCGACCAGTGACTGGATGGCCTGGCGGACGGTCGGGCGGGACAGGCCGAGCCGGGTCGACAGGTCGATCTCGTTGCCGAGCAGGTTGCCCGGCGTGAGCGCCCCGTGCTCGATGGCCGCCTCCAGCTGCTGGGAGAGCTGGTGGTAGAGCGGCACCGGGCTGGTGCGGTCCAGCGTGAAGTCCAGTGCGTCCAGCGCCGGTCCTGACGTGGCGCGGGTTCGCTCACCGGGTCTCGGCGGACGGTCACCGGTCCTCGGCATCGGGCACCTCCTCGGGCGGTGGGTGACCCCCCGGTACGCGGGGTAGAGATCGCCCCTCAGGTGTAGGGCCCGCCCCGTCCGATGTCAATGGTTTGTTCTTACATTCGGACCTGCTCGTGAAATGATGTCTTAACAAAGTATTGACAGCGGGCGCCCCACGGGATTGGATCCCGTCCCAGCAGCGCCGCAGTTCCCGGCCTCCGGGCTCGGGCCCGGATCCTCGTGATCGACTCCCCTTTTTCCCGTCGTTCCCCTGTCGCACAGTGAGGTGCAGGAAAGATGGACAGCTCGTCTCCCGCCCGTTCCCGCAGAATCGCCCCCGTCGTGGCCATGGCCGCGGCGGTCGCCCTGACCCTCGCGGGCTGCTCCAGCAGCTCCGGCGGCAAGAAGGCCGAGGACGGAGCGGGTGAGGCCTCCGCCGGCAAGGCCACGACACCCCGGATGACCGTCGCACTGGTGACCCACCAGTCGCCCGGCGACACCTTCTGGGACATCGTCCGCAAGGGCGCCGAGGCCGCCGCCGCCAAGGACAACGTCAAACTCGTCTACTCCGCCGACCCCAACGCGGGCAACCAGGCCACCCTGGTGCAGAACATGATCGACCAGAAGGTCGACGGCATCGCCGTCACCCTCGCCAAGCCGGACGCCCTCAAGGACGTCCTCGCCAAGGCGAAGGCCGCGAACATACCCGTCGTCGGCCTCAACTCCGGTGTGAGCGAGTGGAAGAACCTCGGTCTGCTGCAGTTCTTCGGCCAGGACGAGACCGTCGCCGGCGAGGCACTCGGCAACAGGCTGAACTCCGAGGGCGCCAAGAAGGTCGCCTGCGTCATCCAGGAGCAGGGCAACATCGGTCTCACCCAGCGCTGCGACGGCGTGAAGAAGACCTTCTCCGGCTCCACGGAGACCGTGTACGTCAACGGCACGGACATGCCGTCGGTGAAGTCGACGATCACCGCCAAGCTCAAGCAGGACAGCGCCATCGACTACCTCGTGACCCTCGGCGCCCCGTACGCGCTGACCGCGGTCCAGTCGGTGTCCGAGGCGGGCGGCAAGCAGAAGATCGCCACCTTCGACCTGAACAAGAACCTGACGGGCGCCATCAGCGCGGGCACCATCGAGTTCGCCGTGGACCAGCAGCCGTACCTCCAGGGCTACCTGGCGATCGACTCGCTGTGGCTCTACAAGAACAACGGCAACTACATGGGCGGCGGGGAGCAGCCGGTGCTGACCGGTCCGGCCTTCGTCGACAAGTCCAACGTGGACGCGGTCGCCGCGTTCGCCGCGAAGGGCACCCGGTGATGAGTGTGACGGGGCATGCCGAGCCGGCGGTGACCTCACCGCCGGCCCCCGGCCGTAAGCAGAGTGACGGCCGGACCTCGCGGCGCCCACCGGCGCTGCGGCTGCTGGCCCGGCCCGAGGTGGGTGTCTTCCTCGGTGCCGTGGCGGTGTTCGTCTTCTTCCTGGTCACCGCTCCGCCGGTGCGCGACGGCAGTTCGATGGCGAACGTGCTGTACCAGTCGTCGACGATCGGGATCATGGCGCTGCCGGTGGCGTTGCTGATGATCGGCGGGGAGTTCGACCTGTCGGCCGGTGTCGCGGTGATCACCTCGGCGCTCACCGCGTCCATGCTCAGCTACCAACTGACCATGAACATCTGGGTCGGTGTGGTCGTCGCGCTGCTCGTCTCCCTGGGGATCGGCGCGTTCAACGGCTGGATGCTGGTGAAGACCGGCCTGCCCAGCTTCCTGGTCACGCTGGGCACCTTCCTGATCCTCCAGGGCGTGAACCTCGCGGTGACCAAGCTGGTCACCGGCAACGTCGCCACCGACGACATCAGCACCATGGACGGCTTCGGCCAGGCGAAGAAGATCTTCGCCTCGTCCTTCGGCGTGGGCGGCGTCCAGGTGAAGATCACCGTCGTGTGGTGGCTGGTCTTCGCCGCCCTGGCCACCTGGGTGCTGCTGCGCACCAAGTACGGCAACTGGGTCTTCGCCGTCGGCGGCAACAAGGAGTCCGCCCGCGCCGTCGGTGTCCCGGTGACGTTCACCAAGATCTCGCTGTTCATGCTGGTCGGGTTCGGCGCCTGGTTCGTCGGGATGCACCAGCTGTTCACGTTCAACACGGTGCAGTCCGGGGAGGGCGTGGGCCAGGAGCTGATCTACATCGCGGCGGCGGTCATCGGCGGCTGTCTGCTGACCGGCGGCTACGGCTCCGCGATCGGCCCGGTCTTCGGCGCCTTCATGTTCGGCATGGTCCAGCAGGGCATCGTCTACGCCGGCTGGAACCCCGACTGGTTCAAGGCCTTCCTCGGCGTCATGCTCCTGGGCGCCGTCCTGATCAATCTGTGGGTCCAGCGCACGGCCACCCGGAGGTGACCTTCATGACCGACGACAACACCACCGGCAGCCACGGTGCCGTCCTCGCCGACCCGGCTCCGGCCGGCGCGGACCGCCCCCTGGTCGAACTGCGCGGCGCGGGCAAGTCCTACGGCAACGTCCGCGCCCTGCACGGCGTGGACCTCACCGTGCATCCGGGCCGGGTCACCTGCGTGCTGGGCGACAACGGCGCCGGCAAGTCCACCCTCATCAAGATCGTCTCGGGGCTGCACCGGCACACCGAGGGCGACTTCCTCGTCGACGGCGAACCCGTGCGCTTCTCCACCCCGCGCGAGGCCCTCGACCGTGGCATCGCCACCGTCTACCAGGACCTCGCCACCGTCCCCCTCATGCCCGTCTGGCGCAACTTCTTCCTCGGCTCCGAGATCACCAAGGGCCCCTGGCCCGTACGGCGCCTCGACATCGAGACGATGAAACGCACCGCCGACGAGGAACTGCGCAACATGGGCATCGTCCTCGACGACCTCGAACAGAGCATCGGCACCCTCTCCGGCGGCCAGCGCCAGTGCGTCGCCATCGCCCGCGCCGTCCACTTCGGCGCCCGCGTCCTCATCCTGGACGAGCCCACCGCCGCCCTCGGCGTCAAGCAGTCCGGCGTCGTCCTCAAGTACATCGCCGCCGCCCGCGACCGCGGCCTCGGGGTCATCTTCATCACCCACAACCCCCACCACGCCTACATGGTCGGCGACCACTTCAGCGTCCTGCGCCTGGGCACCATGGAACTCTCCGCCGACCGCGACCGGGTCAGCCTGGAGGAACTCACCAACCACATGGCCGGCGGCACCGAACTCGCCGCCCTCAAACACGAGTTGGCGCAGGTCCGCGGCGTCGACGTGGAGAAGCTCCCCGAGGAGGAGGACCTCACCGCACCCGTCGCGGCGCCGGGCGAGGGCAAGGCCTGACGGCCCGTCGCCTAGCCTGACCGGCATGGACGAGACCGCCGTACGACAGGAACTACCCGCACGACAGGAACGACCCGCACGGCAGGTGCGGCCTGTGCGACTGGAGGCCGGCGCCACCGCGTCGGCTCCCGCGCTGCTGCTGCGCCCGTGGCGCCCCGAGGACGCCGCCGCCGTGGCCGAGGCGTACCAGGATCCGGTGTTGCGCCGCTGGGCCGCCGTGACCGTGCGGGACGAGGCGGATGCGCTGGCCTGGGTGCGGGTGCAGAGCGACGGCTGGGAGAGCGGGGAGCGCCTCGCCTTCGCCGTCCTGGAGGCACAACCGGACGGCGGTGAGGGGCGGTTGGCGGGGCACGTCGTCCTGAAGGCGCCCCACGAGGAGCAGCCGGAGGTCGGCTACTGGACCGCCGCCCACGCGCGCGGCCGGGGAGTGGCTCCGCGGGCGCTGAACACGCTGACGGACTGGGCTTTCACCGCTTTCCCCGGCGCGACCCGGCTCCGGCTGCTGCACCAGGTCGACAACTCCGCGTCCTGCCGGGTCGCGGAGAAGACCGGCTACGGCCTCGACGCCGTACTGCCCGCCGCACCACCGGAGTTCCCCCGCGACGGCCACCTCCACGTACGGGTCGCCACCGTCTGAACCCCGCACGTGGCCGGCCGGACCGTCGCATCCGGGCCGCGGGCGTGACGGCGTCGTACGGCGCGCGGGCCGAGGCCCCTCATCGCCGGGAGGCGGCCGTCCGCCCACGCACCTGTGCCGGTGTCGATGTCACCAGCTGCGGACCTCCGCGATCGTCACCGGCCGGTGCTCGTGCAGCGACAGCGTGCACGCCTCCGCGATCCAGCCGGCCTCCAGGGCGTCCTCGATCGTGCAGGGCGAGGGCCGGCTGCCGGCCACCACCTCGGTGAACGCGGTGAGTTCGGCCCGGTAGGCGGCGGTGAAGCGGTCCATGAAGAAGTCGTGCGGGGTCCCGGCCGGGAAGGTCACACCCGGCTCCACCGAGCGCAGCGGCAGCTTGTCCTCCAGGCCCACCGCGATGGAGTCCTCAAAGCCGTGGATCTCCATGCGGACGTCGTAACCGCGGGCGTTGTGCCGGGAGTTGGAGATCACCGCGATGGTGCCGTCGTCCAGGGTGAGGATCGCGCCCGTGGTGTCGGCGTCGCCCGCCTCGCGGATGTAGTCGGCGCCCTTGTTCCCGCCCACCGCGTACACCTCGCGCACCTCGCGGCCCGTGACCCAGCGGATGATGTCGAAGTCGTGCACCGAGCAGTCCCGGAAGATGCCGCCCGACCCGGCGATGTACGCGGCCGGCGGCGGGGCCGGGTCCAGGGTGGTGGAGCGCACGGTGTGCAGCGTGCCCAGCTCGCCGGAGCGTACGGCGGCCCGCGCGGCGACGAAACCGGCGTCGAAGCGGCGGTTGTAGCCGATCTGGATCGGCACGTCCCTGCCCTGGACGGCCTTGAGCACGTCGACGCCCTCCCGCATGGTCCGGGCGACGGGCTTCTCGCAGAACACGGGCACGCCCGCCTCCACGGCGGCGAGGATCAGCGCCGGGTGGGCGTCGGTGGCGGCGGC
>NZ_MUBA01000138.1 GCF_002154575.1 Streptomyces bobili | reverse complement strand
AGTGCTTGCGGCGCCTGCCTTTGCCGCCCCGAGAGCTCGGAGCGGCGGGGCCAGCCGCTCCGGCCGACGCGGCCCCCGGCGTCACCGGGGCCGACTCGGGGGTGCCGGTTCCCGGCCGGTCCGCCGAGACCACGAGCGCGGCGAGCGCCGTGGTGACCGGAACAGACGCGACCAGACCGATCGAACCGATGAGCGTGCGCACGATCTCCGCGGCGACCAGTTCGCTGTTGGCGACCGTGCCGACGCTGCTCTCCGCGATGGAGAACAGCAGCAGAAGCGGCAGCGCGGCGCCGGCATAGGCGAGGACCAGCGTGTTGACCACGGACGCGATGTGGTCGCGGCCGATCCGGATACCCGCGCGGTACAGCCCGCGCCAGCCCATCGAGGGGTTGGCCTCGTGGAGTTCCCAGACCGCCGACGTCTGGGTGACCGTCACGTCGTCCAGGACACCGAGCGAACCGATGATGATGCCGGCCAGGAGCAGACCGCTCATGTCGATCGACGGATACAGACCGTGGATCAGACCGGTGTTGTCGTCCGTATTGCCGGTCAGCGCCGCCCAGTCGACGAACCAGGAGCCGAGGACACCGATCAGCAGCAGGGAGATGAGCGTGCCCAGTACGGCCACGGAGGTGCGGGCCGAGAGGCCGTGACACAGATAGAGGGCGATCAGCATGATGGCACTCGCCCCGACGATCGCCACAGCCAGCGGGTTCGAGCCTTGCAGGATCGCGGGCAGGACGAAGAAGTTCAGCACCATGAAGCTGATGGCCAGCGCGACCAGTGCCATGACACCCCGCAGTCGCCCGACGACCACGACGGCGACAGCGAAGATGATGGCGAGCAGGCCCAGCGGCACACGGCGGTTCACGTCGGTTACCGAGTACTGGAGGTCCTTCGGCGCGGAGGGCTCGTAGGCGACCACGACCTTCTGGCCCTCGTGCAACTGCCGTGACTGGTCCGGCTGGACGATCTCCGTGAACGTACGGCCCTTGTCCGAACCGGTGTCCACGCGGATCGTGGCCTTCTTGCAGGTGCCGTCCTCCTGCTGCTGTGCGGAGGAGCCCTCGGCGGTCGAGGTGTCGCCGGTGGGGGTGCCCCCCGAGGCATTCGCCGACGAGCAGCTGATGCTCTCGACCTTGGAGACCGTCGCCTGCTGTGTCTGCCGGTCGAAGCCGACGCCGGTGCGTTCGTGCGCCGGGGCACCGCCCGGCCACAGCACGACCAGGCCGACGAGCACGGCCACGCCGAAGGGGATAAGGACGGCCGCGATGACCTTGCGCAGATGCTGGGATACGGGGGTGGCCGGACCGTGACTGTGGCTGTGCCCGTGACCGCCGCCCGCACCGGGGCCGTGCCCGCCGTGTCCGCCGCCGTGCCCGTCACCCGGGCCGTGCCCACTGCCGTGGCCGTCGCCCGGCCTGTGCTCGTCACCCGGACCGGGGCCGTGTCCGTGGCCGGCGCCCCCGCCACCACCAGGGTTTCCACTTCCGTCACGGCCGCCTCCGTCACGGCCGCCTCCGTGGCCACCACCGGGGCCGTGCCCTCCGTCGCCGGGCCCATGTCCGGGTCCGCCGCCGGAGTCCGGGCCCGCACCCTGACCGCCGTCGGGCCCGAAACCATAACCGTCCTCGGGACGGAAAGTGGGCCCGGAACCGGGTCGGTGAGCGGGGCGGGGAACGGAAGCGCCACCGGGGCCGTACCCCTGTCCTTGCCCGGGGCGTCCGCCGGGAGGAATACCCGGCCCGCGGGGCTGTTCGGGCGGTGGGAACGGGGGATGGGGTGTCGTGGTCACCGCCCGATCATCGCAAGAACGACAGAGGCCCACTGTTCACCGCGCCACAAAGGACGCTAGCGTGGAGGCACCTTTGCACACGCGGGAGCTCGGAGCACCGGGCTGAGAGGGCGCTGACCTCCGTTTTCGCGATGTTTCACGTGGAACGTCACCACAACCGAGTGATGTTTCACATGACACGTCGGCAGACGGAAGCCGCTGCGTCGACCGCTGAACCTGTTACCGGGTAATGCCGGCGTAGGGAGTAGGTCTCATGACCAACAAGGACGCACGCACGCCTGCCTCCGCGCAGATCTCCGACGAAGTCTCTGTCGAGGTCTCTGCCGACGGGGAGGCCGGGAAGTCCATCGGATGGCACAAGGCGTATGTCGAGGGCACCCGCTCCGACCTGCGCGTGCCGGTCCGTCAGGTGCATCTCACCAACGGTCGGGCGGTCACGCTGTACGACACCTCCGGCCCCTACACCGATCCGCTCGTCGAGACGGACGTCCGCAGGGGGTTGCCGCCTCTGCGTGAGAACTGGGTCATCGGCCGTGGTGACACGGAGGAGTACGCGGGCCGACCCGTCCGTCCGGAGGACGACGGGATCAAGCACACCTCGCCGCGCGGCGGGCTGCGCAACCTCGACGCGGTCTTCCCGGGACGACCGCGTCTGCCGCGCCGGGGCCGGGACGGCCAGGCGGTCACTCAACTCGCGTACGCGCGCCGGGGCGAGATCACGCCGGAGATGGAGTACGTGGCCATCCGGGAGAACGTGGAACCCGAGGTCGTACGCGAGGAGATCGCTGCCGGACGCGCGGTGCTGCCGGCCAATATCAACCATCCGGAGATCGAGCCGATGATCATCGGCAAGCGGTTCCTGGTGAAGGTCAACGCCAATATCGGCAACTCGGCGGTGACCTCCTCCATCGAGGAGGAGGTCGAGAAGATGACCTGGGCGACCCGTTGGGGCGCCGACACGGTCATGGACCTGTCCACGGGCCGCAACATCCACACCACCCGCGAGTGGGTGCTGCGCAACTCCCCTGTCCCCATCGGTACGGTGCCGCTCTATCAGGCGCTGGAGAAGGTCGACGGCCGGGCCGAGGAGCTGACCTGGGAGATCTACAAGGACACGGTGATCGAGCAGGCCGAGCAGGGCGTGGACTACATGACCGTCCACGCGGGCGTGCGCCTGCCGTACGTCCCGCTGACGGCCAACCGCAAGACGGGGATCGTCTCCCGTGGCGGCTCGATCATGGCCGCCTGGTGCCTGGCCCACCACAAGGAATCGTTCCTCTACGAAAACTTCGAGGAACTCTGCGAGATCCTCGCGGCCTACGACGTCACGTATTCGCTGGGCGACGGTCTGCGGCCCGGTTCGATCGCGGACGCCAACGACGAGGCGCAGTTCGCGGAGTTGCGTACCCTCGGGGAACTCAACCGGATCGCGAAGCGTTTCCATGTTCAGACGATGATCGAAGGCCCGGGACATGTCCCGATGCACAAGATCAAGGAGAACATCGACCTTCAGCAGGAGATCTGCGATGAAGCTCCGTTCTATACGCTCGGCCCGCTGACGACGGACATCGCCCCGGCGTACGACCACATCACCTCCGGCATCGGTGCGGCGATGATCGCCTGGTGGGGCACGGCCATGCTCTGCTACGTCACGCCCAAGGAGCACCTGGGCCTGCCCAACCGTGACGACGTCAAGACCGGTGTCATCACCTACAAGATCGCCGCCCACGCGGCCGATCTCGCCAAGGGGCACCCCGGTGCGCAGGAGTGGGACGACGCGCTGTCCGACGCCCGGTTCGAGTTCCGCTGGGAGGACCAGTTCAACCTGGCCCTCGACCCGGACACCGCCCGGGAGTTCCACGACGAGACACTGCCGGCGGAGCCGGCGAAGACGGCTCACTTCTGCTCGATGTGCGGGCCGAAGTTCTGCTCGATGAAGATCAGTCAAAGCATCACAGCTCAGTTCGGCGGTACGGCGGCTGCGGGGGCGACGGCTGATGAGGTCGCTGAGGGGATGCTGCAGAAGTCGAAGGAGTTCGCCGAGAGCGGGAACCGGGTGTACCTGCCGATCGCCAACTGAGGTCAAGGTGGAGCGGTCCGCGTTTCCGAGACGGCCCAAGGGCGTCACGTGCAGCGCGGGCCCCACCCGGTTCGCTGAAGTCGGTCACGGCACGAGGACGATCTTGCCGGTGGTGCGCTTCGCCTCGATGGCGCGGTGAGCCTCGACGGCTTCGGCCAGCGGGTAGGTGCGCTGGACCATGACCCGCAGCCGCCCCGCCTCGATGCGGTCGGTGATCTGCTTCAGCAACTGACCGGAGGGCTCAGCCGTGACCCACGCATAGCGCAGGCCGCGGGCTGCGGCCTGCCGCTCGTCCGTTCCTGGGTCGATGGACGCTCCGATGAGCAGACCGTCCGGCCGGAGCACGTCGAGGGAGCGCGGGCCGTAGGAACCGCCGACCAGGTCCAGGACCGCGTCCACCGGAGCCATGGAGGTGCGGAAGTCCGTGGTGGTGTAGTCGATCAGTTCGTCGGCGCCCAGTCCGCTCAGGAGGTCATGGTTGGCCGCCCGCGCGGTGCCGATGACGTACGCCCCCAGTTCCTTGGCCAGTTGCACTGCCACGTGACCGACGCCGCCCGCCGCCGCGTGGATCAGTACCCGGTCTCCGGGCCGGACCTGCGCCAGTACGGCCAGCGCCTGCCAGGCGGTGACCGCGACCAGAGGCACGGCCCCGGCGTGCGCCAGGTCGATGTTCTTGGGCGCGAGAGCCAGTGCGTCGGCGGGCGCGGCGGTGAACTCGGCGTACGCGCCGCGCGGGGTGACGGCCAGCATGCCGTACACCTCGTCACCGGGAACGAACCGCGTCACGCCGTCACCGACCCGCTCGACGACACCGGCTACGTCGGTTCCCGGCGTCCACGGCAGGGTGACCAGGTCCGGCACACGGCCGGCCCGCAGAACCGCGTCGCCCGGGTTGACTCCGGCACCGGCGACCGTCAGCAACACCTCTCCGGGCCCGGGCTCCGGCACGTCGGTCTCGGTGTAGGCGAGCACCTCAGGACCGCCGAACGTGGACTGGACAATGGCGTGCATACGGGCGGACATGAGGACTCCTCGTCAGGGATCGCGGTGCGTTCCATGGTCGGCCCGAGCGATAACCCCGCGGAAGAAGGCACTTATCTGATACCGAGGTTCCTCATGGAAACTGGCTTCGACCTGAGGAAACACGGTGGTGTGGATGTCTTTCTACGAGACTGTCCCACCCGTGCCGTGCTGGAGCTGATCGCCGGCAAGTGGACCATGCTGGTGTTGGTGGCGCTGGAGGACGGTCGGCCCATGCGGTTCGCCGAACTGCGCCGACGGCTGGACGGCGTGACGTCGAAGGTGCTGACACAGACCCTGCGCGCACTGGAGCGCGAAGGCCTACTGATTCGCCGTGCGTATCCGACCGTCCCGCCGTGCGTGGAGTACCGGCTGACCAAGCTGGGCGAGGAGGTGGGCGGGCTGGTGCAGAGCATCACGGACTGGTCGCAGGCGAACATCGCCGCCATCCAGATCGCGCGGGAGGAGTTCGACGAGCGCACCACCCGCGGACCCGTGGGCTCCTACGGGTCGGAACATCGTCCGACGCTGAGCGGTGACGCTCCGGACTGATGGTGTCCTCGATGAAGATCCCCCTCGACCGGTGCGGTGGGCTGACGCGGTGGGTTGACGCCGTGGGCTGACGCGCAGGGAATCGTGCCAGGGCGGCGGTGCTTCTGGGCTGAGGGTCGGCAGACTGGGGGCATGACAGCGCGATCCATGAGCAAGGGCGCCAATCTGCCGGTCGATGTGCCGTCCGTCCGCGTCGAGATCAGTTGGTCCGAGCGGGGTGGCGGACCGGATGTGGATGTGTCGGCGCTGCTGCTGACCGCCGCCGGGAAGGTGCGTGACGACGCGGACTTCGTCTTCTACAACCAGCCCCGGCACGCTTCCGGCGCCGTCACCCACCTGGGTAAGCGGACCGCCGCCGGTGTCACCACCGACACGGTCGAGGTGGATCTGCGTTCGCTGGAGAGTTCCGTCGCGCGTGTGGAACTGTGCGCGTCCGCCGACGGCGGCACCTTCGGTCAGGTGGCCGCTCTGACGCTCAGGCTGCTCGATGCCGGGAGCCTGGCGGAGCTGGCGCGCTTCGAGATGCGGGGAGAGACGGAAACGGCGTTCATCGGAGGTGAGTTGTACCTGCGTGCCGGGCAGTGGAAGTTCCGCGCGGTCGGGCAGGGGTATGCCTCAGGGCTCGCCGGGCTGGCCACCGACTTCGGGATCAGCGTCGATGAGGAGCCCGCCGGCACGGCTGCCGACCCCGCGGCAACGGCCGTACGCATGCCGCCTCCGCCTTCGGCGCCGCCTCTGACCGCGTCGACTCCGGCCGCCTCCACCGCCGCGTCACCGCCGCCGCCTGTCGGGGGGCGGCTGACCAAGGGGGAGGAGCGGCTTCCGGCTGATATGCGCAAGCGGTTGACGCTGCGGAAGGAGCAGGTCGCGGTCAGTCTGAGGAAGAGCGGGGCCGCGGGAGTCAGCGCGCGGGTCGTGCTCGTGCTCGACGCGTCGGGGTCCATGTCCTTCCTGTACTCCGGCGGGGTGGTGGCCGACGTGGTCGAGCGGATGGCCGCCGTGGCGGCCGAGCTTGATGACGACGGTGAGATGCAGGCCTGGACGTTCGCCTCCGACCCGGCCCGACTGCCGGATCTGCGCCTGGGCGAACTCCCCGAGTGGCTGCGGCTGCATGTGCGGGTGGGGGAGATGAGCCTGTTCCGGCGGAGCAAGAAGCCGCGGAAGGGGCTGCAACCGGGTCAGGTGGACATGCGCTCGGTCGGCATCCAGAACGAGGAACAGAAGGTGATCGCCCAGGTCAGAGACTACGTGCGGGCGAATCCGGCGGCGGTGCCGACGCTGGTGCTGTTCTTCTCCGACGGAGGCGTCCACCGCGACGCCGCGATCGAGAAGGAGTTGCGCGCGGCGGCGGAGGAGCCGGTCTTCTGGCAGTTCGTCGGGCTCGGCCGCTCGAACTACGGCGTGCTGGAGCGGTTCGACACACTGCCCGGCCGACGTGTGGACAACGTCGGCTTCTTCGCCGTCGACGACATCCGCACGGTCCCGGACCAGGAGCTCTACGACCGTCTCCTGTCCGAGTTCCCGAGTTGGCTCACGGCCGCGGGGCAGGCGGGCATCCTCTGACCGGCATGCCGGCTGATGCCCGTACCCGCGTTCCCGCCGGCCCGGCCTACGGCCTGCGCTCCCAGGAGCGGGGGCGCAAGCCGGGGGCCTATTCCGGCTGGTGTTCCGGCCCGCCGAAGTCCGGGCTGGAGTAGTCCGGGCTGCTGTAGCTGGGGCGGGAGCCGGTCGAGTTTCCTTCGTCGGGGCTGCTGAAACCCGGACGGCCGTATCCGATCTTCGGCAGGCGGCCGGTGGGTGCCGGCGGGGTGGGGGCGGTGTCGAGTGCGGCACTCGTGCCGGGGTCGGCGAGCGCCTCGCGCAGGAAGGGCAGGATGCCCCGCTCCAGCAGGGCTTCCCGCCAGGCTTCCTTTGCGCGGTCCACCTCCTCGCTCAGTTCGCCGTACGGGCCGGCCTCCAGGGAAGGGCGGTTGCGCAGGGCGGTGAGCAGGAGGCCGACGGTGGCGACCAGGATCGCGGCCGCGGCCACGGCTCCGAACGTCCATCCGGTGGTGAGCATCGTCCTGGCGAACGCCGGCTCGGGGTCGAGCATCCGCAGGATGTAGCCGACGAGCAGGAAGATCACCGCGGCGGTCCCGGCGAGTACTGGGGTGAGGACGGCGGCGACGGCGACGGCGCCCGCTCCGACGGCCTCGGCGGCCTCCCCCATCGTGGCGGCGAGGCCCATCCCGCTCACGCCCGGCTCCCCGGTGCCGGACTCATGGCCGGCCGGGGACGGGGTGGACGGCGCGGGATGGCGCAGTTCGTCGCGGGCCTTCACATAGTGCTGGTACTCGGTCGCCGCGGACGCCGTGATGAGCGCGGAGGCGTTGAGTGCCATGGTGCGCAGTTGTTCGGGGTTGAGCCGCTGTCCCACGGCGGCCAGTTCCGGGTGGTGTGGTGCGGAGCGCAGCGCCTCGTCGAGGATCCGCTCGTACTCCTGGCGGTCCTCGCTGTGCAGGTGCTGCGGAACGCTGTTCATGTGCATCCCCCGATGCTCCGTAGGGCTTGGGGCTCGCATGCCAACGAGCCGTCGGGCAGAAACGGAGGGGAGCCTGCTACGGATAAACCGATGGTAGAGCGGCGACGGCATGAGGTAACAGGGGGTTTGCTGAAATTGGCCCCTGGGCCGCGGCGCCGTCGGGCGGGTCCGGCGCGGCCTGCGACGGACCCGTGAACCGTCAGGGGGACAGCGGCAGTTGCTGGACCAGCAGCTTTCCAGCCATCGTCACGCCGCCGTCCATCGCGATGGCCAGCCCGTCGGCGTAGACGTGCGGACCTTCGACCACCGGACCGGCCGAGTCCTCGTCCTCCTCGGAGCCGACATCGCCCAGCAGATACGGAATCGGGCTGTGGCCGTGAACGATGCGGGTGCCACCGTACGTATCGAGGAGGGAGCGGACGGCGTCGGCGCCGCCCTCGTCGCGGAAGGAGAAGCGCTTGGTGAACTTGCGGAAGAGATCCCAGACTTCGTCCGCGTCGTTACGGGTGATCGTCTCGCGGACGGTGTCGTTGACCGCCTCGATCGAGTCACCGTAGTCGAGGTAGGCGGTGGTGTCGGAGTGCACGAGCAGATGTCCGTCGACCTCCTCCATGGCGTCGAGGCGGGCCATCCACTGGAGGTGATGGTCCTGGAGGCGGTCCATGTCGGACTTCTGTCCGCCGTTGAGCAGCCAGGCCGCCTGGAAGGTGGCGGTGCCCGCACCGGAGTTGACGGGGGTGTCACCGAACCGCTTGGCGCCGAGCAGGAGCAGCTCGTGATTGCCCATGAGGGCCTTGCAGTAGCCGCCGGACGCCGCGGCCTCGGCGGACAGACGCATCACGAGGTCGATCACGCCGATGCCGTCCGGCCCCCGGTCGGTGAAGTCGCCGAGGAACCACAGCCGGGCGGTGCCCGCGCACCAGTTGCCGGCCCTGTCGGTCAGGCCCTTCTCCTGGAGCGCGGCGATCAGCTCGTCCAGATAGCCGTGCACGTCGCCCACGACGAACAGCGGACCGGGACCGGTCGCGGCCTGCGGGGCCTGGACGACGGCCGGGTCGACGGTCACCTGAAGGGTGTCGCCCCGATTGATGACGGGAAGGTCCCGCTGGGTCGGCGTGTAACCGTCCGGGGGTTCGAGGGGGTCGTCGAGGGGCGGTGCCGCGTTGCCGGGGTGCGCGCTGTGGGCGTACGGACCGGTCTCGTGGACGTATGCGGGCACCCGGAAGTCGCGCACTGTCGCCGTACGCTCCACCTCGGGTCCCTGACCGGCCCCCTGAGTCATCAGACCCCTCCACCATCGCGCCGCATCTGCACCACTTCGGACTGCCTGGTCGCAACGGTCCGCGGTGCCGTGCGCCCATCATAGGAATGCGGATCGTGCCGTGTGACGACCCAGGGGTGGTGAATCAGAGCAAGGCTCCTGTTCACCGCGGCTTTCGCCCCGATTGGGCCGGGCTTCGGCAGTGCCCGCTCACCCACCGCACACCGTGCTTACACCCTCGGCTCGGGCATGTCCGCCCTCGGAGGGGAATCCGGGAGCGTGTTGTGGAGTGGGCCGAGGCCGCAGTGGGGGTGCCTGACGGTGATCATCCTCGAGCCGGGCCTCGGGGGCGGTACGTCAACTCCGCCCAGTCCTGGTTCGTGGCGAGGAGCGGCGACCGGTCCCGGGCGACTCCAGACTTTTCGAGCCGGACTGGTGAGAAGCAGCCAGGGCCGGTTCCTCCGGTGGGCGGGACCCGTCCCGCCGACGGGCCTCGGCGGGTGTCCAATTCCTTCAGAAACCAGACGAGAGGCCGGACGGGAAGCCGCACGGAATGCCGCCCGAAAGCCGCATTCCCGGGCCGCCCGCCCGCCCCTCCTACTTCTCGTCCGGCACGCGCGGTGGACTGACCGTCGTGCGTGGTGAACGTCGCTGGGACGAGGTACGCACGATCAGTTCCGTCGGTATCACCTGCTCGACGGGCCGGTCCGACTCGACGCCCTCGATCGCGTCGATGAGGAGCTGGACCACCGCGGTGCCGATGCGCCGCGGTTTCAGCGACAGCGTGGTGATGGGTGGCTCGGTGTTGGCGTAGACGGTGGACTCGCTGCAGCAGACGAGCAGCAGGTCCTCCGGGACGCGCAGGCCGTAGCGGCGGGCGGCGGCCAGCAGATCGGTGCCGTTGGGGTCGAACAGGCCGTAGACGGCGTCCGGGCGGTCGGGCCGGGCCAGCAGTCGGTCGGCGGCGACTGCGCCCGCACAGGGATCGTGGGCGGGGTAGGACTCGTAGACCGGGTCCTGGCCGACGCGCTCGCACCAGTGCAGATACGCGCTGGTCGAGAGGTGGGTGTAGGTGTCGGTGGTGGTGCCGGTGAGGAGGCCGATACGGCGGGCGCCGGCGTCGGCCAGGTGGTCGAGGATGTCGAGGACGGCGGCTTCGTGGTCGTTGTCCACCCATGCGGTGACCGGGAGCGGCCCGGCCGGGCGGCCGTCGGAGACGACCGGTAAGCCCTGCCGGACGAGTTCGCCGACCACCGGATCCTGGTCGGAGGGGTCGATGACGACCGTGCCGTCCAGGGCGACGTTCGACCACACGTCGTGGCGCGAGGTCGCGGGGAGGATGACGAGGGCGTAGCCGCGGGCGAGCGCGGCGGAGGTGGCGGCCCGCGCCATCTCGGCGAAGTACGCGAACTCGGTGAAGGTGAAAGGTTCATCCCCGTACGTGGTCACGGTCAGGCCGATGAGGCCTGACTTGCCGGTACGGAGTGTTCGGGCCGCTGCCGAGGGGCGATAGCCCAGTCGGTCGGCGACCTCGCGGACATGGCGTCGGGTGGCGTCCGGGAGCCTGCCCTTGCCGTTGAGGGCATCGGAGACGGTCGTGATGGACACTCCGGCGGCGGCGGCCACGTCCCTGATACCCGCTCGGCCCGGCCGGTTGCCTCGGCGTGAGGTTTCCGCGCGGATCACCTGGTGCTTCCCTGCTGCTGTCATGGCGAGCCGATAGTAGGGCTCATCCGGTGGGGTAGGGCGGACGCATATGCACACATTGACAGGCACGTTTCTGCATGGTCATTGATGGCCAAGTGCTTGGGAATGCAAGGCAGTTGGTCCATTCCGTGTCAGGACATGGTGTGTGAGCGTGGATGAGCCTGCCGAGGCCTCGATGTTTCGAAGAGGTCTCAACTCACCTGCACGAGGGACGCGCGCCACGGCGCGAGCCACCGGCGCATAGATATATGTACGGCGCGCCCCCTGGCGTGTACGCCTTCGTCCGCCTTCATACGGTGATGCCGCTGATGTGGGTGTGACGCGGCCGGCCCCGCTCGGGCCCACCCGAACGGAGGCGGGTCCTCAGCTGTACGCAGGCGAGCCGAATCCTCATAAGGTGAGCAGTATTGAAGCCGGTGGTGGTCATGAGGAGGACTGCGGTGAGCGAGACGAGCCCCAAGCTGCGCGCCGAGCTGGAGGGAATCCCCACCTACAAGCCGGGCAAGCCGGCCGCCACGGGTGGGCCCGTGGCCTACAAGCTGTCCTCCAACGAGAACCCCTATCCGCCGCTGCCGGGCGTTCTGGAGCGGGTCACGGCGCTCGCCGCGTCGTTCAACCGTTACCCGGACCTGGCGTGCTCGGGCCTGGTCGAGGAGCTGTCCCAGCGCTTCGGTGTGCCGGCCTCGCACATCGCCACGGGCACGGGCTCGGTCGGCGTCGCCCAGCAGCTGGTCCAGTCGACGGCGGGACCGGGCGACGAGGTCATCTACGCGTGGCGGTCCTTCGAGGCTTACCCGATCATCACGCAGATCAGTGGTGCGACCGCGGTTCAGGTGCCGCTGACGGCCGGTGATGTGCACGACCTGGACGCGATGGCGGACGCGATCACCGAGCGGACCCGGCTGATCTTCGTCTGCAACCCCAACAACCCCACGGGCACCGTGGTGCGGCGGGCCGAGCTGGAGCGGTTCCTGGACCGGGTGCCCGGCGATGTCCTGGTGGTGCTCGACGAGGCCTACCGGGAGTTCATCCGTGACGCCGAGGTGCCGGACGGCGTCACGCTCTACCGGGAGCGGCCGAACGTCTGTGTCCTGCGGACCTTCTCCAAGGCGTACGGGCTCGCCGGCCTTCGGGTCGGCTTCGCCATCGCCCATGAGCCGGTGGCCGCTGCGTTGCGCAAGACGGCGGTGCCGTTCGGCGTGAGCCAGATCGCACAGGAGGCGGCGATCGCCTCGCTGCAGGCCGAGGACGAGCTGCTCGGCCGGGTCGGTTCCCTGGTCTGTGAGCGCAACCGGGTGGTCGAAGGGCTGCACGCCCAGGGCTGGACGGTGCCGGAGACGCAGGCCAACTTCGTGTGGCTGAGGCTCGGCGAGCAGACGGTCGCCTTCGCGGCGGCGTGCGAGCGGGCCGGCGTCGTGATCCGGCCGTTCCCGGGTGAGGGTGTGCGGGTGACGATCGGGGAGAACGAGGCGAACGACATCTTCCTGAAGGTGGCGGAGGGGTTCCGCAAGGAGCTGTAGCGGTGAGAGATGGGTCACGCCGTCGACCGGACTGATCATGATTTCCGCAGGTCAGATCCCATGATGTGGCGCCATCGGCCGGATGTCGCGAGGGGGTTCCCCGGAGTAAGGGGGGACCCCCTTCATGTGTCGAAAGCCCGTGCGCCATAATTGCTTGTGAATGTGAACGCTTTCACAAGCGGCTGAGTAAGGAGCGGTGACGTGGACCTGGCTTTGGCGCCGGAGACCCTGGCGCGCTGGCAGTTCGGCATCACGACCGTCTACCACTTCCTGTTCGTTCCCCTGACGATCTCGCTGGCCGCGCTGACCGCCGGACTCCAGACCGCATGGGTGCGCACAGAGAAGGAGAAGTACCTCAGGGCGACGAAGTTCTGGGGCAAGCTCTTCCTGATCAACATCGCGATGGGTGTCGTCACCGGCATCGTGCAGGAGTTCCAGTTCGGCATGAACTGGTCGGACTACTCCCGCTTCGTCGGCGACGTCTTCGGCGCACCGCTGGCCTTCGAGGCCCTCATCGCCTTCTTCTTCGAGTCCACCTTCATCGGCCTGTGGATCTTCGGCTGGGACAAGCTGCCCAAGAAGATCCACCTGGCCTGCATCTGGATGGTCTCGATCGGCACGCTGCTCTCGGCGTACTTCATCCTCGCGGCCAACTCCTGGATGCAGCACCCCGTCGGCTACCGCATCAACGAGGCGAAGGGCCGCGCCGAACTCACCGATTTCTGGCGGGTCCTCACCCAGAACACCGCTCTCAACCAGGTCTTCCACAGCTTCTCGGCGGCCTTCCTGACGGGTGGCGCCTTCATGGTCGGCATCGCGGCCTTCCACCTGATGCGCAAGAAGCACATCCCGGAGATGCGGACCTCGCTGCGGCTCGGCCTGGTCACCCTGGCGGTCGGCGGCCTGCTGACCGCCGTCAGCGGCGACACCCTCGGCAAGGTCATGTACGAGCAGCAGCCGATGAAGATGGCCGCGGCCGAGGCACTGTGGGACGGCGAGAAGCCGGCACCGTTCTCGGTGTTCGCCTACGGCGACGTGGACCAGGGCCACAACAAGGTCGCCCTGGAGATCCCCGGCCTGCTGTCCTTCCTGGCACACAGTGACTTCGAGTCGTACGTGCCCGGCATCAACGACACCAATGAGGCACTCCAGCAGAAGTTCGGCCCCGGCGACTACAAGCCCATCGTCCCCGTCGCCTACTGGGGCTTCCGCTGGATGATCGGCTTCGGCATGGCGTCCTTCTCCCTCGGTCTGGTCGGACTGTGGCTCACCCGCAAGAGGTTTCTCCTGCCGGCCGCCCTGCGGACCGGGGAGGACGAGGTGCCGCATCTGGTCCTGCTGAAGAAGCCCCTCGGTTCGAAGCTCACCCGGCTGTACTGGCTGCTGGCCCTGTGGACCATGGCGTTCCCGCTGATCGCCAACTCCTGGGGCTGGATCTTCACCGAGATGGGCCGCCAGCCCTGGGTCGTGTACGGCGTCATGCAGACGCGGGACGCGGTCTCCCCCGGCGTCTCCCAGGCCGAGATCCTCACCTCGATGATCACCTTCACGGTGCTGTACGCCATCCTCGCCGTCGTCGAGGTCAAGCTGCTCGTGAAGTACGTGAAGGCCGGTCCGCCCGAGCTGACCGAGGCCGACCTCAACCCGCCCACGAAGATCGGCGGCGACTCCCGTGACGCCGACAAGCCGATGGCCTTCTCCTACTAGGCCGAGGGAGCTGCACAGTCATGGAACTGCACGACGTCTGGTTCGTCCTCATCGCCGTCCTGTGGATCGGCTACTTCTTCCTGGAGGGCTTCGACTTCGGGGTCGGCATCCTCACCAAGCTGCTCGCCCGCGACCGGCCCGAGCGGCGGGTGCTCATCAACACCATCGGACCGGTCTGGGACGGCAACGAGGTGTGGCTGCTCTCAGCGGGCGGCGCCACCTTCGCCGCCTTCCCGGAGTGGTACGCCACGCTCTTCTCCGGCTTCTATCTGCCCCTGCTGCTCATCCTCGTCTGCCTCATCGTGCGGGGCGTCGCCTTCGAGTACCGGGCCAAGAGGCCCGAGGAGAACTGGCAGCGCAACTGGGAGCACGCGATCTTCTGGACCTCGCTCCTCCCCGCGTTCCTGTGGGGTGTGGCCTTCGCCAACATCGTGCACGGCGTGAAGATCGACCAGGACTTCGAGTACGTCGGCACCGTAGGTGACCTGCTCAACCCGTACGCGCTGCTCGGCGGTCTGGTCACCCTGACGCTGTTCACCTTCCACGGTGCGGTGTTCGCGGCACTCAAGACCGTCGGCGACATCCGGGAACGGGCACGGAAGCTGGCGACCAAGGTCGGCCTGGTGACGGCCGTGTGCGCGCTGCTCTTCCTGCTGTGGACGCAGGTCGACAGCGGTGACGGCAAGAGCCTCGTCGCCCTGGTCGTGGCCGTCGCCGCCCTCGTCGCGGCGCTGGTGGCGAACCAGGCGGGACGTGAGGGCTGGTCGTTCGCCCTCTCCGGTCTCACCATCGTGGCCGCCGTCACGATGCTCTTCCTGACGCTCTTCCCGAACGTCATGCCGTCCTCGCTCAACGCGGACTGGAACCTCACGGTGACCAACGCCTCGTCGAGCCCGTACACCCTGAAGATCATGACCTGGTGCGCGGCGATCGCCACGCCGGTCGTCATGGTCTACCAGGGGTGGACGTACTGGGTCTTCCGCAAGCGGATCGGTACGCAGCACCTCGCTGAGCCCGTGCACTGAGTCGAGCCGGGGCGTGTTTCACGTGAAACACGCCCCTTGAGAAGAGGGTGTGTTTCACGTGAAACCGATCGACCCGCGTCTCCTCCGCTACGCCCGTGCCACCCGCCGCTTCCTCATGGCGGTCGTCGGCTTGGGAGCCGTCGGAGCGGTGCTGGTGATCGCTCAGGCGATGCTCATCGCCGAGGTGGTGGTCGGTGCCTTCGAGCAGGACCGGCCGGTCGCGGAACTCCGCACGCCCCTGCTGCTCCTGGTGGTTGTGGGGACCGGCCGCGCACTGGTCGCCTGGCTCACCGAACTGTCCGCGCACCGGGCCGGCGCAGCCGTGAAGTCCGAGTTGCGCGGCCGCTTGCTGGAGCGGGCGGCCCTGCTCGGTCCGGGCTGGCTGAGCGGGCAGCGGACCGGTTCCCTGATCGCGCTCGCGACCAGGGGTGTGGACGCCCTTGACGACTACTTCTCGCGCTATCTGCCGCAGCTGGGACTCGCGGTGGTCGTGCCGGTGGCGGTCCTGGCGCGGATCGTGACCGAGGACTGGGTGTCCGCCGCGATCATCGTCGGCACCCTGCCGCTGATCCCCGTCTTCATGGTGCTGATCGGCTGGGCCACGCAGTCGCGGATGGACCGTCAGTGGCGGTTGTTGTCCCGGCTGTCCGGTCACTTCCTGGATGTCGTCGCTGGACTGCCCACGCTCAAGGTCTTCGGGCGGGCCAAGGCGCAGGCCGAGTCGATCCGGCGGATCACCGGCGAGTACCGGCAGGCCACCATGCGGACGCTGCGGATCGCCTTCATCTCGTCGTTCGCGCTGGAACTACTGGCGACGCTTTCGGTGGCCCTGGTCGCCGTGACGATCGGTATGCGGCTCGTGCACGGCGAAATGGACCTGTACACCGGCCTGGTCATCCTCGTGCTTGCCCCCGAGGCGTATCTCCCGCTGCGGCAGGTCGGGGCGCAGTTCCACGCGGCGGCCGAAGGGCTTGCCGCGGCCGAGGAGATCTTCGAGGTGCTGGAGACGCCGCTGCCGGTGTCCGGCACGGGTGCGGTACCGACGGGCGGTGTGGCCTTCGAGGGCATGACGGTCCGCTACCCCGGACGCTCCGCCGACGCCGTTTCGAACGTGTCCTTCACCGTCGCGCCCGGGGAGACGGTGGCACTCGTCGGCCCGAGCGGCGTCGGCAAGTCGACCCTGCTGAACGCCCTCCTGGGCTTCGTCCGGCCGACCGAGGGCAGGGTGAGCGTCGGGGGAACCGACCTCACGGACATCGACCTGGAGCAGTGGCGTTCCCGGATCGCCTGGGTGCCGCAGCACCCGCACCTCTCCGCCGGCACGATCGCCGAGAACGTACGGCTGGCCCGTCCCGACGCCGATGACGTCGCGGTACGCCGGGCGCTCGGGGGCGCGGGGGCGCTGGAGTTCGTGGACGCGCTGCCGGCGGGCGCCGGGACGGTGCTCGGCGAGGACGGGGCCGGGCTGTCCGCCGGACAGCGTCAGCGGCTCGCCCTGGCGCGGGCGTTCCTCGCCGACAGGCCCGTGCTGCTGCTGGACGAACCGACCGCCGCACTCGACGGACAGACCGAGGCGGAGGTTGTGGCCGCCGTACGACGGCTGGCGGCCGGCCGGACGGTCCTGCTGGTGGTCCACCGCCCGGCACTGCTGGCGATGGCGGACCGTGTGGTGCGGCTGGAGGCCAAGGACACGGCGGCACGAGCGGAGGCGCACGGACCCGTGGCGGCCCCATCGCAGCACTCCGGGATCGTCACCGCAGGCCAAGCGGAGGACGCCGTAGGGGCGACGCGGACCGTCGCGGCCGAGGGCGCTGTCCTCGGCCGGGTCCGTGGGATGGCAGGCGCCCGGCGTGGACGCCTCGGTCTCGCACTCCTCCTCGGCAGCCTGGCTCTCGGCAGCGCCGTCGGCCTCATGGCCACCTCCGGCTGGCTCATCTCCCGCGCCTCGCAACAGCCCCCGGTGCTCTATCTGATGGTCGCCGTGACCGCGACGCGGGCCTTCGGCATCGGGCGGGCCGTCTTCCGGTACGCCGAGCGGCTCGTGTCGCACGACGCCGTGCTGCGGATGCTCGCCGACACCCGGGTCGCCGTCTACCGGCGTCTTGAACGGCTCGCGCCCGCCGGGCTGCGCACCACACGCCGGGGTGATCTTCTTACGCGGCTCGTCGCCGACGTGGACGCTCTCCAGGACTACTGGCTGCGCTGGCTGTTGCCCGCAGCGTCCGCCGTCGCCGTCTCGGCGGGGGCCGTCGCGTTCACGGCGTGGCTGCTGCCCGAGGCGGGGGCCGTCCTCGCTGCGGGGCTCCTCGCGGCCGGGGCGGGCGTACCGCTGGTCACTGGTGCCGTGGCCCGCCGGGCCGAGCGCCGTCTGGCCCCCGCGCGGGGCGTACTCGCCACCAGCGCCGCCGACCTGCTCACCGGCACGGCCGAACTGACGGTCGCGGGCGCCCTGCCCGCCCGTACGGCCGCTGTCCGGGAGGCGGACTCCGTGCTCACCCGGATCGCCTCGCACGCCGCCACCGCCACCGCGCTCGGCGGCGGACTGACCGCGCTCGTCTCGGGGCTGACGGTGGCCGCCGCCGCCCTCGTGGGTGCGCAGGCCGTCGACGCGGGACGGCTGAGCGGAGTGACCATGGCCGTGGTCGTCCTCACCCCGCTCGCCGCCTTCGAGGCCGTCCTCGGCCTGCCGCTCGCCGTCCAGTACCGCCAGCGCGTGCGCAGAAGCGCGGAGCGCGTGTACGAGGTCCTGGACTCCCCCGAGCCGGTGCGGGAGCCGGAGCAGCCCCGCCAGGCGCCCGCGTCACCCTTCCCCCTTGTCCTCAAGGGGCTGTCGGCGCGGCACGCCGGACAGGACCGGGACGCGCTCGCCGGTGTCGACCTCACCGTGGAGCAGGGTCGCAGGATCGCCGTCGTGGGCACCTCCGGTTCCGGGAAGACGACGCTCGCGCAGGTGCTGCTGCGGTTCCTGGACTCCGGTGAGGGCTCCTACACGCTCGGCGGGGTGGACGCCTACGCCGTGGACGGGGACGACGTGCGGCGGCTGGTCGGGCTGTGCGCCCAGGACGCGCACCTCTTCGACAGCTCGGTGCGCGAGAACCTGCTGCTGGCGAAGAAGGACGCGACCGAGGCCGACCTGCGCGACGCGCTGGCGCGGGCTCGGCTGCTGGACTGGGCCGACGGCCTGCCCGACGGGCTCGACACGCTCGTCGGCGAGCACGGTGCCCGGCTGTCCGGCGGGCAGCGCCAGCGGCTCGCCCTCGCCCGCGCGCTCCTGGCCGACTTCCCCGTCCTGGTGCTCGACGAGCCGGCCGAGCATCTCGACCTGCCGACCGCCGACGCGCTCACCGCGGACCTGCTGGCCGCCACCGAGGGCCGTACGACGCTGCTCATCACCCACCGGCTCGCGGGGCTCGACGCGGTGGACGAGGTCCTCGTCCTGGACGAGGGCCGGGTCGTGCAGCGCGGCGCCTACGCGGCGTTGGCCGCGGGGGAGGGACCGCTGCGCGAGATGGTCGAGCGCGAGGAGGCGGTCGAGCTGCTGGTGGGGGCGCGGTGAGACACGCTTCTCCGGCCGGTCTGCGTGGCGGCCTCCGGCTCCGGTCCTGAGCGAGCGCCCGGTGCGGTCCGTGTTGGGCCGTTCGGGGTCGCTGGTCCCCCAGGCGTACGACAAGAACAGGACCGGGAGCGGGTGGCCGGGACAGGATCGCTGACATGCCCTCATATCGTCGTCGCCCGCTGGTGGTTCCGGTTCTGCTGTGTGCGGCCGTGGTGCTGGCGGCGCGGCCCACGACCGCGGACGGCGAGCCGGGCGGTGACGGTGCCGGCGACGGGCCCGGCTCCGGGCTCAGCGCGCGGGTGGCACGGCTGTACGAGGAAGCGGCCGTGGCCACCCAGCAGTACGAGGCGGGCCGCGTCGAGGCCGAGGCGCAGCGGGCGAAGGCCCGGCGGCTGGAGCAACTCCTCGGCCATGAGCGGCAGGGGATCACCGTGCTGCGCGAGGATCTGGGCCGCATCGCGCGTGCCCAGTACCGCGGCGGCGGCGGGCTGCCCGTCGCCGCTCAGCTCGTCCTGTCGAGCAGCCCCGACAAGCTGATGAGGGGTCAGCACGTTCTCTCCCGGACGAACCTGACCGTCGTCAACGCGATCGGCAGGAGCCGGCGGGCCGAGGCCCGGCTGGCCGCCGACGAGGCGCGAGCGGCGGGTGCCCGGCAGGCGCTGGAGCGGCACACCGCGCAACTGGCCGTGCTGAAGAAGGGCATCGAGCAGAAGCTGGAGCAGGCACGGTGGCAGTTGCAGGGGCAGGCCGACGCCTCGGTCGCGGCGGGTGCCTGCCGGGGTGCCGAGCGGCTCGACGGGCCACCGACGCATGACAAGGGGAAGTGGGCCCTACCGGTTGACGGCTACACCCTGTCGGCGAGTTTCGGCAGCGGTGGCGCCCGCTGGGCCAGCCGGCACACGGGGCAGGATTTCGCGGTGCCGATCGGCACGCCGGTGAAGGCGGTCGGTGCGGGCCAGGTGGTGCGGGTGTCGTGCGGGGGTGCCTTCGGCATCGAGATCGTGCTCCGGCACGCCGACGGCTACTACACGCAGTACGCCCACCTGGCGTCCGTCGCCGTCGACCAGGGCGAGAACGTGAGGGCGGGCCAGTGGATCGGGCAGTCGGGCACCAGCGGCAACTCCACCGGCCCGCACCTGCATTTCGAGGTGCGGGTCACCCCGGAGGTGGGGTCGGCGGTCGACCCGGTGCCCTGGCTGGCGGCACGCGGGGCGCCCGTTGGGTAGACGCGGCTCAGCCGGAGGCCTGGAGCCGCTCGGTGACCAGCTGCTCGATGACGACGGCGACCCCGTCGTCGTTGTTGGCGACCGTCTGCCCGGAGGCCGCGGCGATCACGTCCGGGTGCGCGTTGCCCATGGCGTACGAACGGCCCGCCCAGGTGAGCATCTCGACGTCGTTCGGCATGTCCCCGAACGCGACGACCTCCTCGTGCGAGATGCCCCGCTCCGCGCAGCACAGGGCGAGGGTGCTGGCCTTGGAGACGTCGGGCCCGCTGATCTCCAGCAGCGCGCTGGGGCTGGAACGGGTGACATTGGCGCGGACGCCGATGGCCAGCCGCGCCAGGGTGAGGAAGGCGTCGGGGTCGAGCGTGGGGTGGTACGCGAGGATCTTCAGCACAGGCTCACCGGCACCCGGAGCGTCCGGCGCGAGCAGTCGCTCGGCGGGCGCGAGGGAGTCGGGGACCTCCAGGTGCATCTTGGGGTACTCCGGCTCCTGGTAGAAGCCGTACGTCTGCTCGACCGCGTACACGGTGCCGGGCGCCGCCTCGCGCAGCAGCCGTACGGCGTCCAGCGCGTTGTCCCGGGCCAGCTCGCGCACCTTCACGAACCGATGCGTGCCAGGACCGCCGTGCAGATCGACCACGGCGGCGCCGTTGCCGCAGATCGCCAGGCCGTGCCCGTGGACGTGGTCGCTGACGACGTCCATCCAGCGGGCGGGGCGGCCGGTGACGAAGAAGACCTCGATGCCCGCCTTCTCGGCGGCGGCGAGGGCCGCGACGGTACGCGGGGACACCGACTTGTCGTCGCGCAGCAGGGTCCCGTCGAGATCGGTGGCGATCAGCCGCGGCGGGGTGGTGGCGGCCGGGGTCTCGGGCTGTCGAGTCGCTGAGGTCACCCGGTCATTCTCCCGTATGGATCCGCACGGTCGTGCGAGCGGCCGCACGGACGAGGTGCGGCCGGTCACATCGCAGGCCGGTGCGGGTGTCAGCCACCCAGGTCAGCGCAGCTGCGCCGGAGCCTCCATGGCGATCTGCTCGAAGACCTTCTGGTCCGCGGCGAAGTCGGAGTCCGGGATGGGCCAGTGGATGACGATCTCGGTGAAACCCAGCTCCTGGTGACGGCCCGCGAAGTCCACGAAGGCGTCGAGGGACTCCAGCGGCCGGCCGCGGTCCGGCGTGAAGCCGGTCAGCAGGACCTTGTCCACGGTGTGCACGTCCCGACCGAGCGCCACACAGGCGTCCGTGAGCTGCTCGACCTGGCCGCGGATGGCCCCGACCGACTGCTCGGGCGTGCCGTTCTCGAACAGCTTGGGGTCGCCGGTGGTCACCCAGGCCTGGCCATGGCGTGCGGCGAGCTTCAGTCCGCGGGGGCCGGTCGCGGCGACGGCGAAGGGCAGCCGGGGGCGCTGGACGCAGCCGGGGATGTTGCGCGCCTCGTGTGCCGAGTAGAAGTCGCCCTCGTAGGACACCGAGTCCTCGGTGAGCAGGCGGTCCAGAAGCGGCACGAATTCGGCGAAGCGGTCGGCCCGCTCCCGCGGGGTCCACGGGTCCTGGCCGAGGGCGGTGGCGTCGAAGCCGGTGCCGCCCGCGCCGATTCCGAGGGTGATCCGGCCGCCGGAGATGTCGTCCAGGGAGATCAGTTCCTTGGCGAGGTTCACCGGGTGCCGGAAGTTGGGCGAGGTCACCAGGGTGCCCAGGCGCAGTCGCTCGGTGGCGGTCGCGGCGGCGGTCAGCGTCGGGATCGCCCCGAACCAGGGACCGTCCCGGAAGGTGCGCCAGGACAGGTGGTCGTACGTGTAGCCGGTGTGGAAGCCGAGCTGCTCGGCACGGGTCCAGGCCGAACGGCCGCCTTCGTGCCAGCGAAGGTACGGGAGGATCACGGTGCTCAGTCGCAGACTCATGACATCGAGCGTATGCGGCCGACCTTGTTTCACGTGAAACGGTCACCGTACGCGCCGGGCCGACCACGGATCGCGGGGTGACGGTGGCCGTGGCGGGGCTCAGCCGGTATCAGTGCGACTCGGGAAAGCGCAGGTAGCGCGGCGGTACCGCCTTCGTCAGCCATACCCCGTTGGCGCTCACGTGGAAGACGTGGCCGTCGCGGTGCATGGCCCCCGCGTCCACGGAGAGCACCACCGGCCGTCCTCGGCGGGAGCCGACCCGCGTCGCGGTCTCCCGGTCGGCGGAGAGGTGCACGTCATGCCGGTTCATGGGCCGCAGTCCCTCGTCCCGGATCGCGTCCAGGTGCCGGGCCACGGTCCCGTGGTAGAGGTACGGCGGCGGCGTCGCCTCCGGGAGTCCGAGGTCCACGTCGATGCTGTGGCCCTGGCTCGCGCGGATGCGTGTGCCCTCGACCGCGAAACGCTTCTTGTCGTTCGCGGCGACGACGTGGTCCAGCTCGTCCCGCGTGAAGGGGAATCCATGATCCGCGGCTGCCGTGATGAGCGTCTCGATCTCGACCCACCCGGCCTCGTCAGGAGTGAGGCCGATGCGCTCGGGCTGGTGCCGCAGATGCTTGGAGAGGTACTTCGACACCTTCACGGTGCGTCTTTCGTCCATCCGGTCAGCATGACGGGCGAGACGGGGATCACGCATCGAGTTTTGGGCCCGATGTTTGGTCCACAACCAACCGTGGTTATCCACAGGGGAATTGGGGAATCTGTGGACAACTACCTTCCACGTCCCGGCATTTCGTCAAGGTCGCCAGACACCAGGTGACTTGGGGCAGGCCGGCCGAAGTAGGCGATGTGCACGCTCACTTCGGCCGCCGCACCGACGCCGGTCTCCAACCGCCTTACAGCCGCGGCTCCACGCGCGCGAGTCGCCTCAACACACCTGGCGCGAACCGTGACAAGGCATGTGAGGCCTTCGCCTCGGGCGTGACCGGGACCACCGCCTCGTTGCGGACCACGGCGCGCAGGATCGCGCTCGCGACCTTTTCCGGCGGGTAGTTGCGCAACCCGTACATGCGTGCCGAGCGCTTCTGCCGACGCTTCTCCTCCTCCGCGTCGACGCCGACGAACGTGGCCGTGGAGGTGATGTTCGTGTTGACCAGGCCTGGACAGACGGCCGTGACACCGATGTCCCGGCCCGCCAGTTCGGCGCGCAGGCACTCGCTCAGCATCAGCACGGCAGCCTTGGAGGCGCTGTAGGCGGGCAGCGACTTGGACGGCTGAAAGGCAGCGGCGGAAGCCGTGTTGACGATGTGGCCACCCTGGCCGCGGTCCGCCATCTGCCTGCCGAAGAGCCGGCAACCATGGATGACGCCCCACAGGTTGACGTCCAACACCTTGCGCCAGTCCTCCGGCGTGGTTTCCAGGAACGAACCGGACATCCCTATGCCCGCGTTGTTCACCAGCACGTCCACGACGCCGCGTTCGGCGAGGATCTTCGCCGCGAGCTTCTCCATCGCCTGCTCGTCGGAGACGTCCACCGTCTCCGCCCAGGCATCCGCGGCGCCGAGGGCACGGGACAACTCGGCGGTGCGGGAGGCGCTTTCGGCGTCCCGGTCGACGGCGATCACCCGCGCCCCCGCCTCGGCGAACGCGAACGCCGTCGCCCGCCCGATGCCGCTGCCCGCCCCGGTGACCAGCACCAACTGCCCGCCGAACCGTTCGGCGTACGGACCGGTCGCCTTCGACTGCGGCGCGGTCGCGGGAGTCCCAGCCTCGCTCTTCCTCTCACTCTCCACGGAGTTCACGAACTCCGTGATCCAGGAAGCCAGCTGATCGGGGCGGGTGCGCGGCACCCAGTGCTTCGCCGGGATCGTCCGGCGTGTCAGGAGCGGAGCCCACGACTCCAGGTCGTCGTAGAGCTGCTCCGACAAAAACGCGTCCCCCAGGGGTGTGATGAGCTGAACCGGGGTGTGCGCGTGGGCGTCCGGGCGCGGTCGGCGCAGCCGGGACCGTACGTTGTCGCGGTACAGCCAGGCACCGTGGGCCGCGTCGGAGGGCAGCGAGGACGTGGGGTAGTCGCCGCCGGGGACCTTCTCCAGTCGGCGCAGGATGCCGGGCCAGCGTTTGCCGAGGGGGCCGCGCCAGGCGAGTTCGGGCAGCACGGGGGTGTGGAGCAGGTACACGTACCAGGACTTCGCGCCCTGGCCGAGGAGTTGGCCGATGCGGCGCGGAGTGGGCCGGGTGAGGCGCTTGTTGATCCAGTGGCCGAAGTGGTCGAGGGATGGGCCGGACATCGACGTGAACGACGCGACCCTCCCCTTGGTCCGTTCGACCGTGACGAACTCCCAGGACTGCACCGAGCCCCAGTCGTGCCCGACCAGATGCACCGGCCGGCCGGGGCTGACCGCGTCCGCGACCGCGAGGAAGTCGTCCGTCAGTTTCTCCAGGGTGAATCCGCCCCGCAGCGGGCGCGGCGCGCTGGAACGGCCGTGGCCCCGGACGTCGTAGAGAACGACGTGGAAGCGGTCGGCCAGCCGGGACGCGACCTCGGACCACACCTCCTTGCTGTCCGGATAGCCGTGGACCAGGACGACCGTCGGCCGCCCCGGATCCCCCAGTTCGGCCACGCACAGCTCGATCCCGCCGGTCCGCACCCGGCGCTCGCGCGCACCCTCCAGCATCGTCACTTCTCCTCCGCCTTCCTTCGCGCCCAGCGCCGCACATGCGGCAGATCGTCGTCCAGCCAGAAGGCGCTCTCCGAGGGATCCCGGGAATCGGTCACCACCAGGACCTCCTCGAACTTCGCGCCCGTGCCCCGGAATCCGAGATGAGGTTCGACCGCCCACAGGCCAGGCCGCGGCGGATGGTCGGAGAAACGGTACGGCGACCACAACGGCGACCAGCCCTCACGGTGACCGTGCAGCGCGTCCGACGCCAGCCCTTTCAGCGCCTGGGTGCCGAACCCGAACAGCCGGGGCGACCGGCGGCGTTCCCGCACCCGGTCCACCTTGTGGGCGATCACGCCGAGGGGGTACGCGCGATGCCGGTTGGCGTAACCCTGTCGGACCATGAGGCGGTCGACGTCCTGGTAGATCTCACGCAGCGACCGCCGCTCGCGCACCTCGCGCAGGATCAGCTCCCGGTGCGCCTCCAGGTCGTCCATCAGCAGCTCCTGGAGCGGGTGACCGCCGAGCGCACCCGAGTAGCCGATGTCCGCCGTGAAGCCCTCGAAGACCGGGGCCATGTCCAGGATGAACGGCATCCCGGGCTCCAGCCGGCGGTCGGTCGGGAAGAACTGGAGAGGCACCCGGAACCCCACGAACGCCGTGCGGTCCCCGAACCAGGCGAACGGGAGGTGGAACCAGTCCCGCACGCCCCGCGCGCGCAGCCACTCGCGCTGCATGCGCGCGGCCTCGCGTTCCGTGACCCCAGGCTCCAGCCGGGCCGCCACCTCCTGAGCACACTCGTACGCCAGACGCTGCACCCGCTGGAATCCCCGCAGCTCAGAAGCGAGTTCGCGTGTTCCTGCCGTCGTCATGCCACCTCGTCCCAGCGGTCCGCGCCGATTGCGGTACGTGTCCGTAACTTGACCCCGCCGAATCTGGCACTTGTTAGAGAAAGCGTCAATAGGGTGGACGGGACGCCTGATACCCGCGTTCCGTAGCTCTCAGGATGGGGAACCCCTACGGGCCCGTACATCTCGAGTCTGAGATGAGGACAGCTCTGCGGTCTGACGACTTGGCGTGGTCCGCGTCACTATCGTCGAGGACGTGACTGTGATCGCGACCGAAAGCCTGAGCAAGCGGTTCCCCCGGGTAACCGCTCTTGACCGGCTCTCCGTGGACGTCGGGCCCGGTGTGACCGGACTCGTCGGTGCCAACGGGGCCGGCAAGTCCACACTGATCAAGATCCTTCTGGGTCTGTCCCCCGCCACCGAAGGCCGTGCCGAAGTGCTCGGACTTGACGTCGCGACGAAGGGCGCCGCCATCCGGGAGCGCGTCGGCTACATGCCGGAGCACGACTGCCTGCCGCCCGACGTCTCGGCCACCGAGTTCGTCGTGCACATGGCCCGCATGTCCGGCCTGCCGCCGACCGCCGCGCGAGAGCGCACCGCCGACACCCTGCGCCACGTCGGGCTGTACGAGGAGCGCTACCGCCCCATCGGCGGCTACTCCACGGGCATGAAACAGCGCGTGAAACTCGCCCAGGCCCTGGTCCACGACCCGCAACTGGTCCTCCTCGACGAGCCGACCAACGGCCTCGACCCGGTCGGCCGCGACGAGATGCTCGGCCTGATCCGCCGTATCCACACCGACTTCGGCATTTCGGTCCTCGTCACCTCCCACCTGCTGGGCGAACTCGAGCGGACCTGCGACCACGTCGTGGTCGTCGACGGCGGCAAGCTCCTGCGCTCCAGCGCCACCACCGACTTCACCCAGACCACGACCACCCTCGCCATCGAGGTCACCGATACCGACGAGCACCCGGACGGCACCCGCGCGGTCCGTGAGGCGCTCCACGCGCGCGGGGTCGACGTCCTCGACGCCGACAGCGGCCTGCCCGGCGCGGGCCACGTCCTGCTGCTGACCGCACAGGGCGAGGAGACCTACGACGTCGTTCGGGACGTGGTCGCCGACCTGGGCCTCGGCCTGGTGCGCATGGAACAGCGCAGGCACCACATCTCCGAGGTCTTCCACGACAGTGACGAGCAGCGGAAGGAGGCCGTCGGCCATGGCAGTTGAGCACCCGGTGACCACCCCCTCGGGCGACCAGACCCGCATCCACAACATCGGCTACCGCAGTTACGACGGCCCACGCCTGGGCCGCGCCTACGCCCGCCGGTCCCTCTACTCGCAGTCCCTGCGCGGCGCCTACGGCCTCGGCCGCTCGGTGAAGTCCAAGGTGCTGCCCATGCTTCTGTTCGTGGTGATGTGCGTGCCCGCGGCCATCATGGTCGCCGTCGCCGTCGCCACGAAGGCCAAGGAACTCCCGCTGGACTACACCCGCTACGCGATCGTCATGCAGGCCGTGATCAGCCTCTACGTCGCCTCGCAGGCACCCCAGTCCGTCTCACGCGACCTGCGCTTCAAGACCGTGCCGCTGTACTTCTCCCGGCCGATCGAGACCGCGGACTATGTCCGCGCCAAGTTCGCGGCGCTCGCCTCCGCCCTGTTCGTCCTCACCGCCGCACCCCTGCTGGTGCTCTACGTGGGTGCTCTGCTGGCCAAGCTCGACTTCGCCGACCAGACCGAGGGATTCGCCCAGGGGCTCGTGTCCGTGGCGCTGCTCTCGCTGCTCTTCGCCGGTCTCGGCCTGGTCATCGCGGCGGTCACCCCACGCCGCGGCTTCGGCATCGCTGCCGTCATCGCCGTACTGACCATCTCCTACGGCGCCGTCTCCACGCTCCAGGCCATCGCCGAGGCACAGGACAGCACCGGATCCATCCCGTGGATCGGGCTGTTCTCGCCGGTCACCCTCATCGACGGTGTGCAGTCGGCGTTCCTCGGCGCGAGTTCCGCCGCTCCGGGCGGGATCGGCCCGTCCACCGGAGAGGGCGTCGTCTACGTCCTCGTCTGCCTGGGCCTGATCGCCGCGTGCTACGGCCTCCTGATGCGCCGCTACAAGAAGGTGGGCCTGTGACCACGCTCTCCCTCGACCACGTCTCCCGCTGGTTCGGCAACGTGGTCGCCGTCAACGACATCACCATGACCGTCGGACCCGGTGTCACGGGTCTGCTGGGCCCCAACGGCGCCGGCAAGTCCACCCTCATCAACATGATGGGCGGCTTCCTCGCCCCCTCCACCGGCACCGTCACCCTCGACGGCCAGCAGGTGTGGCGCAACGAGGACATCTACCGGCACATCGGCATCGTCCCCGAGCGGGAGGCGATGTACGACTTCCTCACCGGACGCGAGTTCGTCGTCGCCAACGCCGAGCTGCACGGCCTCGGCGCCAAGGCCGCCCAGAAGGCCCTGGCCACGGTCGAGATGGAATACGCGCAGGACCGCAAGATCGAGACGTACTCCAAGGGCATGCGCCAGCGCGTGAAGATGGCCAGCGCCCTCGTGCACGACCCGTCGCTGCTGCTGCTGGACGAGCCCTTCAACGGCATGGATCCGCGCCAGCGCATGCAGCTCATGGACCTGCTGCGACGCATGGGCGACGAAGGCCGCACCGTGCTGTTCTCCTCGCACATCCTCGAAGAGGTCGAGCAACTGGCCTGGCACATCGAGGTCGTCGTCGCCGGGCGCCACGCGGCCAGCGGCGACTTCCGCAAGATCCGCCGGCTGATGACCGACCGCCCGCACCGCTACCTCGTGCGCTCCAGCGACGACCGCGCGCTCGCGGCAGCGCTGATCGCCGACCCGTCGACCTCCGGCATCGAGGTCGACCTCGCCGAGGGAGCGCTGCGCATCCAGGCCGTCGACTTCGGCCGCTTCACCTCACTGCTGCCACGGGTCGCCAGGGACCACGGCATCAGACTGCTCACGGTCTCGCCGTCCGACGAGTCCCTCGAGTCCGTGTTCTCGTACCTGGTCGCGGCGTAGGAGGCCGAAGATGTACGACCCCACAGTCGCCCGACTCACGTACCGCGCCCTGCTCGGCCGGCGCCGGGCCCTCATTCTCGGCGCGCTGCCGCTGTTGCTCATCGCGATCTCGGTGGTGGTGCGCGGCCTCGCCGGTGCCGACGACCAGACCGCGTCCGACCTGCTCGGCGGGCTCGCGCTCGCCACCATGGTGCCGATCATCGGCGTCATCGCCGGCACGGGCGCGATCGGGCCCGAGATCGACGACGGTTCCGTGGTCTATCTGCTGTCCAAGCCGCTGAAGCGGCCGACGATCATCTTCACCAAGCTCATCGTCGCCATCGCGGTGACGATGGTGTTCTCGGCGCTGCCCACCCTCATCGCCGGGTTCATCCTCAACGGCAACGGACAGCAGATCGCCGTCGCCTACACGATCGCCGCGCTGGTCTCCTCCATCGCCTACGCGGCGCTGTTCCTGCTGCTCGGCACGGTGTCCCGGCACGCGGTGGTCTTCGGCCTCGTCTACGCCCTCGTCTGGGAGGCCCTGTTCGGTTCGCTGGTGCCGGGTGCGCGCACGCTCAGCGTCCAGCAGTGGTCGCTGGCCGTGGCCGACAAGGTCGCCGGCGGTGACCTCATCACCTCGGACGTGGGACTGACCACGGCGACCGTCCTGCTGGTCGGGGTGACGGTGCTCGCGACCTGGTACGCGGGACAGAAGCTGCGGGCGCTGACGCTGGCAGGGGAGGAGTAGGGGCGGGGCTCCCGCGAGGGCTCGCTCGCACGGGCTCTTGACGGGGGCTTCATCTCCGCCTGGGCACACTGGACGACGGAAACGGCCGTGAGGACGGCAGGAGGATGGCGGGAGGACGGGATGGCGGACGAGACGGCGGCGCGGTCCGGCGGGCGTGAGCGCGGTGACGACCGCGGTGACGACCGCGGTGACGACCG
>NZ_MUBA01000137.1 GCF_002154575.1 Streptomyces bobili | reverse complement strand
CGGCTGGGTGCGGGGACGGATATTCCGATCGGGTCGGCGATCGCCGGGCGGACGGACGAGGCGCTGGATGATCTGGTCGGGTGTTTCGTGAACACGCTGGTCATCCGGAGTGATCTGTCGGGTGATCCGTCGTTCGGTGCGCTGCTGGAGCAGGTGCGCGAGAGCGGTCTGCAGGCGTATGCGCATCAGGATGTGCCGTTCGAGCGGCTGGTGGAGGAGCTGGCACCGGTTCGTTCCACGGCGCGGCACCCGTTGTTCCAGGTGATGCTGACGGTCCAGAACAACGAGCAGGCTGTGCTGGACCTGCCGGGGGTGCAGGCTTCTGGGCTGCCGAGGGAGTCGACGCGGGTCGGCGTCGCGACCGCGAAGTTCGACCTGGCCGTCACGGCTACCGAGGTCTTCGACGCGGACGGGGCACCCCTGGGTCTGCGTGGTGTGGTGATTGCGGCCGCTGATGTCTTCGCAACGGAGACGGCCGGGCGGTTTGCCGAGTGGTTCGAGCGGACGTTGGCGGGCCTGGTCGAGGATCCTGACGCGGCGATCGCAGCTGTGGAGATTGTCGGCGCGGATGAGCGCCGAATGCTCCTGGACGAGTGGGCTGGTGGCCGTGGGGAGCTGGTGGATCGGGGGACGATCCCCGAGCTGTTCGAGGTACAGGCCGCGCTTCGCCCCGATGCCGTGGCCGTCGTGTTCGAGGGACGGTCTTGGACGTATGGGGAGGTGAATGCGGCGGCGAACCGTCTGGCCCGGCATCTGGTGGAGCAAGGCGCGGGTCCGGAGCGGTTTGTGGCGCTGCTTCTGCCGCGTTCGGCGCAGCTGGTCATCGCGGTGCTGGCCGTGTTGAAGACGGGGGCGGCGTATGTTCCGGTGGATCCGGAGTATCCGGCGGAGCGCATCGCCTTCGTACTGGAGGACGTCCGGCCGGTTGTGACGATCGGGCCGGATGAGGTGGATGTCTCCGGTTACGACGAAGGCAATCTCCGCGTGGGAGTGCTTCCCGAGAACCCGGCGTACGTGATCTATACGTCGGGGTCGACCGGTCGTCCTAAGGGCGTGGTCGTGCCGCATCAGAATGTGGTGCGGCTGTTGGGGTCGACGCGGCAGTGGTTCGACTTCGGGCCGGACGATGTGTGGACCCTGTTCCACTCGTACGCCTTCGACTTCACGGTGTGGGAACTCTGGGGAGCCCTGCTCCATGGCGGCCGGCTGGTCGTGGTCCCGTATGTCGTGAGTCGTTCGCCGCGTGAGTTCGCTCAGCTGCTGGCGGCCGAGCAGGTGACGGTACTGAACCAGACGCCGTCGGCGTTCTACCAACTGATGGCGGCGGAGCAGGACGGCTGGTCGCTGCGGCATGTGATCTTCGGTGGTGAGGCGCTGGAGCCGGGCCGGCTTGAGGGCTGGTTCGCGCGGCACGGGCACAGCGGGCCGCGGTTGGTGAACATGTACGGGATCACCGAGACGACCGTGCATGTTTCGTACCTCGAGCTGGACCAGAACGTGGCGGCCGGTGCGCGGGGCAGCGTGATCGGCGCGGCGATTCCGGACCTGCGTGTGTATGTGCTGGATGAAGGTCTGCAGCCGGTCCCGGCGGGTGTGACAGGTGAGTTGTATGTGGCGGGTGCCGGCCTGGCACGTGGCTATCTGAACCGCCCGGCCTTGACCGGCGAGCGGTTCGTGGCGTGCCCGTTCGGTGCTGCCGGCGAGCGGATGTACCGGACCGGGGACGTGGGCCGTTGGCTCGCTGATGGGCGGCTGGAGTATCTGGGCCGTGGCGACCAGCAGGTGCAGTTGCGCGGATTCCGGGTCGAGCTGGGCGAGGTCGAGGCGGTTCTGGCGCGTCATGACGCAGTGGCGGACGTGGCGGTCACCCTTTGGGACGAACGCCTCGTCGCCTACATGGTGCTGGCCGACGAGCATGTCGAGACAGGTGAGGTCTCTCAAGCACTCCGTGGCTTTGCGGCCGAACAGCTGCCGGAGTACATGGTGCCGTCGGCCGTGGTGGGACTGGACGTGCTGCCGCTGACGGTGAACGGCAAGCTCGACCGCGAGGCGCTGCCCGCTCCCGCCTTCAACACAGGCGGCGGCCGGGCGCCTGGGTCGGTGCAGGAGGAGATCCTGTGCCAGGCGTTCACCCAGGTCCTGGGCGTGGACAGGGTCGGCGTCGACGACGACTTCTTTGCGCTGGGTGGTCATTCGTTGCTGGCGGTGTCGTTGGTGGAGCGGTTGCGTGGGCGGGGGGTGTCGGTCTCGGTGCGGGCGTTGTTCCAGACGCCGACGCCGGCTGGTTTGGCTGCGGTTGCGGCTCCGGCTGAGGTGGTGGTGCCGCCGAGTCTGATTCCGGAGGGTGCTGGGCGGATTGCTCCGGAGATGTTGCCGTTGGTGGAGTTGTCGGCTGTGGAGGTCGAGCGGGTTGTCGCGGCTGTTGAGGGTGGTGCGGCGAACATTGCGGACGTCTATCCGTTGGCGCCTTTGCAGGAGGGCATTTTCTTCCATCATCTGTTGGAGGCGGATGGTGGGGTGGATGCGTATGTGATGCCGCGGGTGATGGCGTTTGATTCGCGGGAGCGGCTGGATGCGTTCCTGGGGGCGTTGCAGCGGGTGGTGGACCGGCATGACATCTATCGCACGGCCTTCGTGTGGGAGGGGCTGAGCGAGCCGGTCCAGGTCGTGGTCCGCCAGGCCGACCTGCCGGTCACTGCGGTCGAGCTCGAGCCGTGAGGGCTCGGCCGCGGTGCAGGAGCTGATTGCTGGTGCGGGGTCGGTGATGGATATCGGTCGTGCCCCGTTGATGGACGTGTATACGGCTGCGGAGCCGGCGGGTGGGGGCCGGTGGCTGGCCTTGCTGCGGATGCATCACCTCGTGCAGGACCACACCACGCAGGATGTGTTGCTGGGGGAGATGAGTGCGTTCCTTTCCGGTCGGGAGGATTCGCTTCCGGAGCCGTTGCCGTTCCGGAACTTCGTGGCGCAGGCGCGGCTGGGCGTGACCCGGGAGGAGCACCAGGAGTACTTCGCGGGGCTGTTGGGTGATGTGGAGGAGACCACCGCCCCGTACGGACTGCTCGATGCGCATGGTGACGGCAGCGAGGTCGTGCGGTCGCATCTGGGTGTTGATGAGGAGGTGGGTCGGCGGGTTCGGGAGGTTGCGCGTGGGCTGGGGGTGAGTGCGGCGTCGGTGTTCCATCTGGCGTGGGCTCGGGTGCTTGCCACGGTCAGTGGTCGTGACGATGTGGTGTTCGGCACGGTGTTGTTCGGGCGGATGAATGCGGGTGTGGGTGCGGATCGGGTGCCGGGGCTGTTCATCAACACGCTGCCGGTGCGGGTGCGGGTCGGCGCTGTGGGGGTGGGTGAGGCGCTGGAGGGTGTGCGTGACCAGCTGGCGGAACTGCTCGTGCACGAGCATGCCCCGCTGACACTCGCACAGCAGGCCAGCGGCGTACCCGGCGGCAGTCCCCTGTTCACCTCACTCTTCAACTACCGCCACGGCAAGCGTCGTACTGCCGGGCGTGGCCCGGAAGCCGGCACCGCGCCCGGAGGCGTCAGGATGCTGCTTTCACGGGATGCCACCAACTATCCGGTGGCTGTCTCCGTGGATGATCAGGAGTCCAGGTTCGCGCTGATCGTGGATGCAGTCGATCCGGTCGACGGGCAGGCGGTGTGCCGGCTGCTGCACACCTGCCTGGACAATCTCGTGACCGCGCTCGAAGACCACCCGGCCAGTTCGCTGTCGGCGGTCGACATCCTCGACGAGGCCCAGCACAACCAGCTCCTCGCCGACTGGAATGACACGGCCGCCAAGGCGGGGCCCGAGGTGCCGATGGTGCCGGGGTTGTTCGCGGCGCAGGTGGCGCGGACTCCGGATGCGGTGGCGGTGGTGCAGGCGGGTGTGCGGCTGTCGTATGCGGAGCTGGATGCGCGGGCGAATCGGCTGGCGCATTTCTTGCGGGTGCAGGGGGTGCGTGCCGAGCGGGTGGTGGGTCTGTGCCTGCCGCGGGGTGTGGAGATGCTGGTCGGGATCCTCGCGGTGTGGAAGGCGGGCGCGGGGTATCTGCCATTGGACCCCGGGCAGCCGGCGGAACGTATCGCGTTCCAGCTGCGTGACAGCGGTGCGGTGTTGACGCTGACGACGCAACAGAAGCTGGGGAGCATTCCAGCCGATGGGCACCGTCTGGTGGCGGTGGACGACACAGTCGTGGCGGCGCAGATCGAGGCCGCTCCGGTGACGGCGCCGGGGGGTGTCGTGTTGCCGGGGCAGGTGGCGTATGTGATCTATACGTCGGGGTCGACGGGCCGGCCGAAGGGTGTCGTGGTCACTCACGGCGGGCTGGTCAACTACGTGTCGTCGGTGCCGGCCCGCATCGGGTTCGGGAGTCCGCACGGCCGGTTCGCGGTGTTGCAGGGGCAGGCGACGGACCTCGGCAACACCACGGTGTTCGCGAGTCTCGTGGGCGGGGGCGAGCTGCACTTCCTGGACGAGGAGGCGGTCACTGACCCCGCGGCGGTGCGCGGCTATCTCACCGGGCACGGCATCGACTGCCTGAAAGCGGTGCCCTCACACGTGGCCGCGCTCGGCGCGGAAGCGGTGGAGTCCGTGGAATCGTTGGTACTAGGTGGTGAGGCGGCCCCGGCAGGTCTGGTGACAGAACTTCTCGGCTCTGGTGAGGGCCGGTCGGTGTTCAACCATTACGGTCCGACGGAGACCACGATCGGTGTGGCCACTACCGTGCTGACGGCGGCGCAGGCCGCTGCTGGTGTGGTGCCGGTGGGCAGGCCGGTGGCGAACACCCGCTTCTATGTCCTGGACGGATTCCTGCGCCCGGTACCGCCGGGTGTGGCGGGCGAGTTGTATGTCGCGGGCGTACAGCTGGCGCGCGGGTATGTGGGCCAGCCGGGACTCACGGGCGAACGGTTCGTGGCCTGTCCCTTCGGTGGTGCGGGTGAGCGGATGTACCGCACCGGTGACCGCGCCCGCTGGACGGCGGACGGGCAGGTGGTGTTCGCGGGGCGTGCGGATGACCAGGTGAAGATCCGAGGTTTCCGGATCGAGCCGGGCGAAGTCCAGACCGCCCTGTCCGCTCATCCCCAGCTCGCCCAGGTGGCGGTGGTGACCCGCGAGGACAGTCCTGGTGATGTCCGGCTGATCGCCTACGTCGTCGCGGCCGCGGACGCCGTAACGGATGCACTTCCCGGCGATGTACGGGACTTCGCACTCGGACGGTTGCCGGAGTACATGGTGCCGTCGGCGGTGGTGGTGTTGGACGAGCTGCCGTTGACGGTGAGCGGAAAGCTGGATCGGAAAGCCCTGCCCGTCCCGGAGTATGCCGCTGGTGGAGGGCGTGGTCCGGCGTCGGTGCAGGAGGAGATCCTGTGCCAGGCGTTCGCGCAGGTCCTCGGCCTGCCTGCGGTCGGAGTCGACGACGACTTCTTCGCGCTGGGTGGCCACTCGCTGCTGGCGACCAGGCTGATCAGCGAAGTACGGGAGCAACTGGGAGTGGAGCTGCCCATCCGGGCGGTCTTCGCCGCCCGCACGCCGGCCGGGCTCGCGGCCCAGCTCGCACATCAAGGTAATAGCCGTCAAAGAGTGAGGCCCGCGCTGCGGCCGATGCGCAGCCAGGAGGAGTCCTGATGATCCCGCTTTCGTTCGCCCAGCGTCGGCTGTGGTTCCTGGCACAGCTGGAGGGTCCGAGCACGACGTACACGAACCCCACCGTGCTGCGCTTCTCCGGGTCGCTCGACCACGAAGCGCTGGAAGCTGCGCTGCGGGATGTGCTGGAGCGGCATGAGGTGCTGCGGACGGTGTTCCCGGCGCCTGACGGAGAGCCGTACCAGCGCATTCTTCCCGTCAGCGAAACCGGCTTCGCACTCGTCGTCGCGGACGTGGCTCCGGAACAGCTGACCGAGACCGTGGCCCGCACGGCGCGGCAGGCATTCGACCTGGCTACGGAGATCCCGCTGCGGGCCCACCTGTTCATCGTGGGTCCGGACGAGTATGCGCTGGTCGTCGTGGTGCACCACATCGCGTGGGACGCCTGGTCGGCGGGGCCGCTGGCGCGGGATCTGTCGGTGGCGTACGAGGCGAGGCGCACGGGCACGGAGCCTGGGTGGGAGCCCCTGCCGGTGCAGTACGCGGACTACGCCCTGTGGCAGCGGGAACTGCTCGGGGACGAGAACGACCCGGACAGCGTGCTGTCGCAGCAGGTGGAGTACTGGCGCGAGGCGCTGGCGGGGGTCCCGGAGGAGCTGGCGCTGCCGACCGACCGGCCGCGGCCCGCGGTACGTTCCTACCGTGGGCACCAGGCAGAGTTGGTGGTCCCGGCGGAAGTGCACGGGCGGCTGGTCGCCCTGGCGCATGAGCGAGGCATGAGCCTCTTCATGGTGCTACAGGCTGCCCTTGCCGTGACGTTGTCCCGGCTTGGCGCCGGTACGGACATTCCGATCGGCTCCGCCATCGCCGGCCGCACTGACAGGGCGCTGCACGACCTTGTCGGATTCTTCGTCAACACGCTGGTCGTCCGCACCGACCTTGCCGGCGATCCGACGCTCGCCGAGGTGCTGGAGCAGGTCCGGGAGACGAGCTTTGGTGCGTTCGAGCACCAGGACCTGCCATTCGAACGCCTGGTGGAGGAGTTGGCACCTGCCCGCTCCATGACGCGGCATCCCCTGTTCCAGGTGATGCTGACGCTGCAGAACGCCGGCTCGGCGAAGCTGGATCTTTCCGGTCTCAAGCCTTCCCGAATGGCTGGGGGAGCTCCCACGGCCAAATTCGACCTCGATGTCACCGCGGCCGAGACTTTTGGTGCCGACGGCACCCCCGCGGGTATTCGGGGCATGGTTGTCGCGGCTGCTGATCTGTTTGATGGGGAGACGTCTGTCCAGATTGCGCATCGCTGGGTTCGGGTTTTGTCGGCGTTTGCAGAGGATCTGTCCGTACGGGTGAGTGCGGTGGGGATTCTTGATTCTGCTGAGCGTGAGAAGTTGTTGGTGGAGTGGAATGACACGGTGGTGGATTGTGGTGTGTCGACTTTGCCGGGTTTGTTTGCGGTGCAGGTGGAGCGGACTCCGGATGCGGTGGCGGTGGTGTTCGAGGGTGTGTCGTTGACGTATGGGGAGGTGGATGCGCGGGCGAATCGGTTGGCTCGGTTGTTGATTGCTGAGGGTGTGGGTCCGGAGTGTGTGGTGGGGTTGGCGTTGCCGCGGTCGGTGGATCTGGTGGTGGCGGTGTTGGCGGTGGTGAAGGCGGGTGGGGCGTATTTGCCGATTGATTTGGAGTATCCGGCTGATCGGGTTGCTTTTCTGCTGGAGGATGCTGGGCCGGTGTGTGTGATTGCTGGGTCGGTGGATGTTGCGGTGGGTGTGTTTGGTGGGGTGGCGTGTGTGGTGTTGGGGGAGCCTGGGGTTGAGGAGCGGTTGGCTGGGTTGTCGGGTGCGGAGTTGGCGGATGTTGAGCGGCTTGGTCCGCTGGTGGCGTCTCATCCGGCGTATGTGATTTATACGTCGGGGTCGACGGGGCGTCCGAAGGGTGTGGTGGTGTCGCATGCGGGGATTGTGAATCGGTTGGTGTGGATGCAGTCGCGGTTTGGGCTGGGTGTGGATGATCGGGTGTTGCAGAAGACGCCGTTCGGGTTCGATGTGTCGGTGTGGGAGTTTTTCTGGCCGTTGGTGTGTGGTGCGGTGTTGGTGGTGGCGCGGCCGGGTGGGCATCGGGATCCGGTGTATGTGGGGGAGTTGATGCGTCGGGAGGGGGTGACGACGGTGCATTTCGTGCCGTCGATGCTGGAGGCGTTTATCGCCGAGCCGGCGGCTGTGGTGGGGCTGGCTGGGCCGGCGGCTGTGGTGGGTGGGGGTTTGCGGCGGGTTATTTGTTCGGGTGAGGCGTTGCCGGTGGTGGTGGCGGAGCGGTTCTTCGAGTTGTTCGGGGGGGTGGAGTTGCACAATTCGTATGGGCCGACGGAGACGACGGTTGATGCGACGTTGTGGCGTTGTGTGGTGGGTGGGGTGGTGGCGATTGGGTCGCCGGTGGTGAATACGCGGGTGTTTGTGCTGGATGAGTGGTTGCGTCCGGTGCCGGTGGGTGTTGCGGGTGAGTTGTATGTGGCGGGTGTGCAGTTGGCGCGGGGGTATGTGGGTCAGCCGGGGCTGACGGGTGAGCGGTTCGTGGCGTGTCCGTTCGGTGGTGCGGGTGAGCGGATGTACCGCACCGGTGACCGGGTCCGCTGGAGCGTGGACGGGCAGTTGGTGTTCGCGGGGCGTGCGGATGA
>NZ_MUBA01000136.1 GCF_002154575.1 Streptomyces bobili | reverse complement strand
CGGGAGGCCGCCGAGGGCACCGCGCGCGCGGTGCCCTCGGCGGCCTCCCGGAGGGACGCGGTGAGCAGCCCCACCCCGTGCCGCAGCAACTCCTCGAAGAGGACGGACTTGCTCGCGAAGTTGTAGTAGACGGTGCCCTTCGCGACGCCCGCGCGCTCGGCGATCTCGTCCACCGTGGTGGCGGAGAAGCCCTGCTCGGCTATGAGGGTGACGGCCGCCTCGTAGAGCTTCTGCCGGGTGGCCTCGCGGCGGGTGCTGCCGACGGGCGTGGTGGTGCTGTCCATGCCCCTGATTGTCACAGGAACCCGGCCCGCCGGAGGACCCGGCGGCGCGGTCACAGGGTCAGCTCCGGGTGCAGCCGGTCCAGCGTCCACACCTGGCGGCGGCGAGCGGACAGCGCGGTCAGCGCCAGGGCACCCGCGGTGAAGGCGGCCAGCACCACGCACGCCTGCCACACCGGGCCCAGGCCGCCGCCCGTGATGAGCCGGCGCAGCGCCTCGACGACGTAGCTCATCGGCAGGTAGGGATGCAGGGCGTTGAAGAAGTCCGGGCTCGTCTGCACCGGGTACGTGCCGCCCGCCGACGTCAGCTGGAGCATCAGCAGGGCGAGGACGAGGATCCGGCCCGCCGGGCCGAAGCGGGCGTTGAGCCACTGGACGATGGCCGTGAAACAGGCCGCCACCAGGAACAGGAAGCCCACCGTGCCGGCCGCCCGGACCATTTCCAGACCGACCGCCCAGTGCAGCACCGCCATCAGCGCCATCGTCTGGAGCACCCCGATCGCGGCCACCGGCAGCCAGCCCGCCAGCGCGATCCGCCACGCCGGTGCGCCCGCGGCGAGCGCGCGCCGGTTCATGGGCGCGATCAGCATGTACGCCACCATCGCGCCCACCCACAGCGACAGTGGGATGAAGTACGGGGCGAAGCCGGTGCCGTAGTTGGGTGCCTTGTGCAGGTCGTGGGAGGCGAGCCGCACCGGGTCCGCCATGACGGCGGTGCGTGCGTCCCGGTCCTTCTTGTCGTAGTCGGGGATCCGCTCGGCGCCGTCGTGCAGCCCGCCGGCGAGCTTCCCGGAGCCGTCGACCAGCTTGAAGATGCCGCCGTTGAGGTCCTCGGCACCCGTCCTGAGCTTGGTGACGCCCTTGTCCAGCTCGGTCGCGCCGGTCTTGGCGGTGCCGATCCCGGTGTTGAGCTTCTTCGCGCCCGCGGCGACCTTCGTGGCGCCCTTGTTCAGTTCGTTGATCCGGGAGACGGCGTCGGCCACGTCCTCGGAGAGGTGCGGGGCGCGGTCGGCGAGCGCCTGGGCCTGCTTCTGGAGGGCGGCGAGGTTCGTGCGCATCGTCTTCAGGTCGCCGTCCTGGTCGGCGACGAGCGTGTCCACGTCGTCGGCGACCAGGACCACGTCCGCGGTCGCGTCCTTGGCCTTCTTCAGGTCGGCGCAGGCCGGATCGGGCAGCACGGGTGTCTCGCAGCGCGTGCGGTACACCGCGTCCAGCGTCTCGGCGGCGGTCCGCGCACCCTTGGCGGCGACCGGCGCCGTCTTCACCAGCGTGGACAGATGGCCGCGGACCACCTCGGCGGAGTCGGCGACCAGCTGGGCGGTGTCCCCGATGGTCTTCTCGTTGTCCTTCAGGTAGGGCGCGACCCTGCCGGACACCCCGTTGACCTTGTCGGCGAGGGTCTGCGTGCCGTCGGCGACCTTCCTGGAGCCGTCCTCCAGGTCACCGGCGCCCTTGTCGAGCCTGGTGAGCCCCTTGGTCAGCTTGCCGCTGCCCGACTTGGCGTCCTTCAGGCCGTCCGCGAGGTCCTTGGAGCCCTGCTCGGCCTTTCCGATGCCGCCCTTGAGCTTGTCGGCCCCGTCGGCGGCCTTCACGGTCCTGCCGTGGATGTCGGAGAAGGAGATGAAGATCCTGTCCAGGAAGGAGCGCGAGGTCTTCGTGGACGCGGCCGTGCGGACCTCGCTGAACACCGTCCGTGAGATCTGGCCGACGATGTAGTTGTTGGCGTCGTTCGTGCGTACCTGGAGGGCGCTCGTCGCGGGGGAGTCGCCCGAGCTGGAGGCGATGCGCCGGCTGAAGTCGGCGGGCATCGTCAGCGACAGGTAGTAGGTGCCGTCCTCCACGCCCTGCTGGGCCTGCGCGGCATCGACCTCCTGCCAGTCGAAGACCGCGCTGTCGCGCAGCCCTTCGGTGATCTCGTCCCCCGCGGCGATCCGCCTGCCGTCGGCGGTCGCCCCCTTGTCGTCGTTCACCAGGGCCACGGGGATGCGGTCGAGACGCCCGTACGGGTCCCAGAAGGACCACAGGTACAGCGCGCCGTAGAGCAGGGGCAGCAGCAGGAGTGCGACGAGGGCGGCGCGGGGGAGCTTGCCCCGGCCGAAGCGGCGCAGCTCAAGCGCGGCGAGTCTCGGCGAGCGCATCGGCCGTCTCCTCTCGTGGTGCGGGCAGGGTGGACACGACGACGGCGCCTTCGGGCGCCGCGGCGCACACCGCGAGGACGGTGGTTCCGGCCTCGGCTATCGAGGCCAGCAGGGCCCCCGCCTCGGCGCGTTCGGCGTCGGACAGCTTCAGGTCCGCGTCGTCCACCCCGAGCAGCAGGGGCCGCCCGACCAGGGCCAGCGCGACCGAAAGCCGCAGCGCCTCCATCCGCTCCAGATCGCGTACGGCGGTCCGTGAGCCCTTGGGCAGCGCCTCCCGGTCGAGCCCGGCGGCGGCCAGTGCGGAGTCGACGCGCAGCTTCTCCTCGCTCACGCGCGCGGAGCGAGGCCGCAGCAGCCCGCGTACGGAGCCGCCGAACCGGCGCTGCAGCAGCGCCCGCTCGTGCAGGTGCTCGCCCACGGTCAGCGCCGGGTCCAGGTCGGTGAGGCCGGCGACGTTGGCCAGCGCGCTGACGCGGCGCACCGCGGCCAGCTGCTTCGGCAGCCGCGCCGGGCCCACGGCCGCCGTCCCCTCGGTGGCCCTCATCCGGCCGGTGAGCGCGAGCAGCAGGCTGGTCCGGCCGGAGCCGGAGGGCCCCTCGACCGCGATCAGCGCGCCGGGCTCCGCGTCGAGACCGACGTCCCGGAAGGCCCAGCCGCGCGGGCCGCGGAGCCCGAACCCCTCGGCGGTGACGGCGACTCCGTCCATGGTTTCCCCTGTGGCAGCGATGAGTGAAGTTTTTGAACTGACTGGTCAGTGCAAAAACTAGCTCGAACCTTCGATCGAAGCAAAGGCCCAGGTCAGAACGGATTGTCAGTGCCATAGCCCACGATGTGCACATACGGCACCACCGGACAGGAGAGTGCCGTCACACAGACGACAGGAGGTTCGTCATGGCCAACTCCCACGCACGCGCCGCACGTCGGCGACGCGCCACCGGCCCTGCCCCCTCACTGACCGGCCCGGCGAGCGACGTGCACCCCGTGCTCCGCCGGACCACGGCCCCGCCCGCCGCCCTCGACCTGCTCGCCCAGGCCCGCGCCGGACTCGACGAGGCCGCCGTCCTCGACACCCCCAACGAGCGGTACGCCACGGCCCACCTGGCCGCCCTGCGCACAGCCGCCGCCGTGCTCGCCGCGCGGGGGCGCCCGGAGACCTCACCCCGCCGCCGGGCCCGGATCAGAAGCGCCTGGGAAGTGCTCCCCGAGATCACACCCGAACTGACCGAGTGGTGCGCGCTCTTCGCCTCCGGCGCCCGCCGCCGGGCCCGCGCCGAGGCGGGCATCCAGGGCGCGGCCAGCCGCCGCGACGCCGACGACCTCATACGCGACGTGGCGATGTTCCTCCGCCTCGTCGAGCGCATGCTCGTCCTCCAGCCGGTCCTGCCCCAGCCCCGCCAGGAGGGCGACGAGCCGGACCGCCCGAGCGCGGGGGAGGACATGCCGGACGCGGGGTGAGAGCCGCCGGCGGAGGGGCGGGCGGGGGATGTCCGGCCAGGACGTGCGCAGGCGTGTCCGGGTGCGGCGGGCGGTTCCCATGAGCCCCGCGACCCGTGCGTACGCGGTGGCCGGGCGCGGTGACGGAGGCAATAGGGTGGACAGCGCCTGAAGCCCTCCCTTCGGCACCGGCCGGGCCGGGAGGGCGCCCCCTTCGCTCCGCCGGCAACAGGCGGTGCCGCGCCAAGGAGTCAACTGCCGTGCCCGACCCGACGCGCCCCCGCGCCTCTCTCCGTACCGCCGTGGTCTGGGACGTCCTGCGGGACGCCCTCGACCGCCGGGTCAAGGCCACGGGTCGGGAGTCGCTGGACGTCCTCGACACCGGGGGCGGCAGCGGCAACTTCGCGGTGCCCGTCGCCCGCCTCGGGCACCGGGTCACCGTCGTCGACCCCAGCCCCAACGCGCTCTTCGCGCTGGAGCGCCGCGCCGCCGAGGCCGGGGTAGCCGACCGCGTGCAGGGCGTCCAGGGCGACGCCCACGGTCTCTTCGACGTCGTCCGGCGCGCAGGCTACGACGCCGTCCTGTGCCACGGCGTCTTGGAATACGTCGACGACCCCGCCGAAGGCGTCCGCAACGCGGTGGCCGCGCTGCGCCCCGAGGGCGTCCTCAGCCTGCTCGCCGCCGGGCTCGGCGGAGCCGTCCTCGCCCGCGCCCTCGCCGGTCACTTCACGGAGGCCCGGCAGGCACTCACCGACCCGGACGGCCGCTGGGGCCAGGGTGACCCCGTCCCGCACCGCTTCACCGCCGGTCAGCTCACCGGACTGGTCGAGGGCGCCGGCCTCCGGGTGGGCGCCGTGCACGGCGTGCGGGTCTTCGCCGACCTGGTGCCCGGCGTGCTCGTGGACACCGAGCCCGGCGCCATGGAGGCGCTGCTGAAGCTGGAGGCGGCGGCGGCCGAACTGCCCGCCTTCCACTCCGTGGCGACCCAGCTCCACGTGCTCGGTGAGACTCCCGGTACGGAAGAGACCTCGGCCGACTCCTGAGATGCCCCGCTGATCAGGCACGCGGCTGTACATGGAGTACGCCACAGGCCCCCCGTTCGGCCGAACTGCGCCGTATGATCGAGGGAGACCGCCCGGCATGACGGGTCGGCCTGCGGGGAATGGAATCTCCAGCGGGCCGGGACGTCCATGACGGGCTCCGGTTGGCCAATTGGCGTAGAGGGGCGGGTTTCACGGGGGCGATTCCCTGCCTATCCTGAAGGGACCCCCCGGGTCGCCCCGGCGACTGCACGATGAGGAGGACTCCGTGCCGCTCTCGGAGCACGAGCAGCGCATGCTCGAGCAGATGGAGCGAGCGCTGTACGCCGAAGATCCCAAATTCGCGTCGGCGCTTGAGGGAAGCGGGCTGCGTACGTACACCCGGCGCCGGGTCTACCAGGCAGTCGCGGGCTTCCTCGTGGGTATCGCGCTCCTCATGGCCGGTATGGTCGCCAAGCAGGTGTGGCTCAGCGTGGTGGGCTTCCTCGTCATGCTGGGGTGTGCGGTCCTCGCGGTCACCGGCTGGCGCAAGGCCCCCAAGCCTGGTGAACAGCCTGCCGGCGCCCCGCAGACACGCGATCAGGGACGGTCGAAGCGCTCGGTGATGAACCGGATCGAGGAGCGCTGGCAGCGCCGTCGTGACGAGCAGGGTGGCGGCCAGCAGGGCCACTGAGCCCGATCCCGCGCCGTGCAGGGCCGGTGAGTGAGACGCCGGAGCCGCGCGGAGCCGTGGCTGCCGTGGCCGGAGAGCCGCGGCGAGAGAGACGTGCTGAGAGAGACGTGCTGAGGGGGTGACCACCCGGACCGGGTGGTCACCCCCTCACGCATGCCCGACACGGGTGGAGGCAGTGGGCGCCTGCGCCCTGCACGTCGGCCGCCCGCCTGCGCGGGGTGACGCACCCGTTGTGCCATGCAGTGGGCGCCTGCGCCCTGCACCGGACAGTGCTCGGCCCCGGCCCCCGAGAGCGATCTCGGCGACCGGGGCCGAACCCTTCCCACCACGAGCTACGGCGTCACGTCAGCCGCCCGCGCCCGCGTCGGCCGCCCGCCTGCGCGGGTGACGTACCCGTTGTGTCATGGTCGCCAGCCGGGCCGTCCGGACCGACCAGGTCGCCTTGACCGTCGTCCAGCGGTCGCTGAGGTCCCACACCGCGCGGATGGCCGACCGCGGTGCCACGACCGCCCGCAGCCGGGTGCGCCGGCCGGCCCGCGTCCGCAGCGCCACCCGCACCCTGCGCACCTCCTCGGGCAGCCCGGCCTCGGCCCGCGGCTGCGGGGCGAACAGCACCTGCTCCACGGCACCCGCCACCCGGTGCACCGAAGCGGCCACCGTTTCGTCCAGCTCACCGAGCCGGACGATCCGCTCCGCCGCCCGGCGGGGTGTCAGCGCCTCGTCGGGCGTGATCCCGTAGTCCCAGGCCGTGTCGGTCAGCTCGCGCCAGACCGCCAGGACATGCGCGACGGCCGCCTCGGAGACCTCCTCCGACGGCACGTCCAGCAGCACCGCCGAACCCCCGGTGACCGTCGGCTGCCCGACCTCGCCTCCGCGGGGCCCGGGACCTGCCCGACGCGCCGCCGCGGAACCGGAGTGCTGAGCCGAGGCCAGCCGCACCGACCGCCGTCTCAGCCGCCACAGCATCGGCAGCAGGAGCACGACCAGTGACGCCAGGCCCAGCACCGTCCAGCCGGCGATCTTGTACCAGGGCGGGCCGCCACCGCCCTGCTCCGCCTCGTCCAGCGGCAGCGCGCTGACGCAGCCCTGGACCCGCTTCTCCTCCGACGTGCAGCTGGTGCTCGCCGACGGCGCGGCCGACGGAGCCGCGTCCGCCGAGCGCGAGGCCTGCGGGAGATCCGGCACGGCGTTGCCCGGCGTGTCCGGCAGCGTGTACGGAGGCGTCGATCCACGGGTCGGGGTCGGCTCGAACCGGGTCCAGCCCACGCCCTCGAAGTACAGCTCCGGCCACGCGTGCGCGTCCTTCAGGCTCACCGCGACCGAACCGTCCGACTGCGTGGAACCGGGCGCGAAGCCCACCGCCACCCGCGCCGGAATGCCCAGCGTGCGGGCCATCGCCGCCATCGCGAACGAGAAGTGCACGCAGAAGCCCTGCTTGTCCCGCAGGAAGCGGGCGATCGCGTCCCGGCCGGTGCCGACCTTGACCTCGGTGTCGTACTCGAAGCCCCCCGTCACGGCGAACCACTCCTGGAGCTTCACTGCCCGCTCGTAGTCGTTCGACGAGCCCTCGGTGATCTCACGGGCCCTCTGCGCCACCACCGCCGGCAGGGTGTCCGGCACCTCCGTGTACTCGCCGCGCAGCGAACCGCGGGCCGCCGGTGCCGAGGCCAACTGCTCCGCGGTCGGCTGCACCTGAAGGCTCTTCACCTCATAGGTCTTGCCGCGCGTGGTCTGGCGGTGGTCGCCGACGACGGTCATGCCCACCGGCTCGTACCGCCATCTGCCGCTGACCTGCACACCGCTCGGCGGGTACGGCATCGGCAGCCAGTCCTGGGCGTACCAGTCGGCGGCGGCCACCCGGGTGGTGATCTCCGCGCGCCGGACGTCCGCGCCCAGGCCGGGCGGCGTGGGCAGATCGTCGGGCACGGCGACGACGTCCCGCTGCGACGGCTTCCACGTGGTGCCGTCGAAGTCGTCCAGGGAGACGATCCGCAGATACAGGTCGGAGAGGTCACCGCTGTTGGTGCGCAGGGTCAGGACCGTGCGGTCCTCGTCCACGTTCAGGCTGTCGCGCAGCGACACCAGGGGGTTGACCGCGGAGATCGTGCCCCCGCCGCCGGCACCCGAGCCGACCCCGCTGCCCGTGCCGCCCAGCAGACCGCCGCCGATGGCGGGAAGCGGCAGCAACGGCACCGCCAGCGCGACGCCCAGGGCGGCCGCGCCGATACGCCGTCCGGTGCGCACCGGGGCCACCGGGCCGGGCTGCCTGCCCGGATCGCGCGGGCCGCCGCCGAAGACGCGGCCCCACTGCGAGAGCCGTTCCCGGCTCTCGGCGAGCAGCAGCATCAGATACCCGCCGCCGGCCACCAGGAACCAGAGCCAGTCGGCCCCGCCGTCGGACAGCCCCGCGGCGACCGAGTACAGCGCGAGCAGGGGCAGGCCGGCCGGTGCGGCGTTGCGGTAGGTCACCGCGAGGGTTTCCACCGCCAGCCCGATGATCAGCACACCGCCGATCATCATCAGCCGGATGCCGTCGGACAGTGGGGCCGGTATCGCGTACCGCCCCACGTCGTCGGTGCCCGACTGGAGCAGGTCGGCGAAGTGCTGGAAGGCCTGCGGGCCGGGGATCAGCCCGGCGAGGGCCTGCTGCCGGGCGAAGACCAGGGTGAGCAGCACCAGCGTGACCAGGGCCTGGGCCAGCACGGTCAGTGGCCGGGCCAGCGGCACCCGCCGGGCCACCGCGCCCACCGAGGACTGGACGGCCAGCAGGAAGGCCGCCACGAGGATCCACGAGGTCTGCTGGACCAGGGGCAGCAGGGCGCAGGCGGCCATCAGGGTGGCCGCCACGGAGCACAGCGTCAGTCGGGCCCGCCCGCTCATGATCCCGCCTCCCTTCCGCTCGGTCCGCCGGCCGTCACGACACCCGAACGCTCCCGGTCCGCCTGCCGCCACAGCTCGTTCAGCGGAGCGCCCCGCGGCACGCTCACGGCGGTCCAGCCCGCCTCGCGCAGCATCCGCAGCCGCTCCTCCTGCCTGTTCATCGGATGAGGCAGGTCGTTCGGTTCACGCACCCAGCTGTCGCCGTCCAGGAGGAAGGCGACAGCGCCCCCGCTGCGCTGGCGCATCTTCGCGGCCACCGCGGCCTCCTGCTCGTCGAGGTCGCCGAGGAAGGCCACCAGCAGCCCCTCGTTGCCCCCGCGCAGCACGTCGTAGGCGGGGGACAGGCCCGTGCCGTCGGAGTGGTCGATCACCGCGAGGGTGTCCATCATCAGCCCGGCCGCGTCGGCCGATCCCTGGCCGGACCCGGCGAACCCGTCGGCGCCCTCGCCGGGCACAGAACTGCCGGCGTCGGTCAGCAGCCGTACGGAGAAGCCCCGCTCCAGCATGTGCACCAGGACGGACGCGGCACCCGAGACCGCCCATTCGAAGGCCGAGTCGGGGCCCGCCCCCCGGTAGGCGAGCCCACGGGTGTCCAGCAGCACCGTGCAGCGGGAGCGCTGGGGCTGCTCCTCGCGGCGCACCATCAGCTCGCCGTAGCGGGCGGTGGAACGCCAGTGCACCCGGCGCAGGTCGTCGCCGTAGCGGTAGCCGCGCGGGATCGCGTCGTCCTCGCCGGCCAGCGCCAGCGAGCGCTGCCGCCCGTCGCCGTACCCCTTCGCCTCGCCGCCCAGCCGGACCGAGGGCAGGGCCTCCACCCGCGGGATGACCGTCAGAGTGTCGTACGTCGAGAAGGATCGGGTCAGCTCGCACATGCCGAACGGGTCGTTCAGCCGCAGCTGGAGCGGGCCCAGCGGGTAGCGGCCGCGCAGGTCCGAGCGGACCCGGTAGGACACCTCGCGTCGGCCGCCCGCCTCGACCCGGTCCAGGACGAAGCGGGGACGGGGGCCGAGGACGTAGGGCACCCGGTCCTGGAGCATCAGCAGGCCGGTGGGCAGCCGGGAGACGTTGTCCATCCGCAGATGGACGCGGGCCTCGCTGCCGGCGGGCACGCGCGCGGGGGAGAGCCGGCGGCTGCCGGCGACCCGGTAGCGGGTGCGGTAGACCACGGCCGCGCAGACCAGTGGCAGCACGGTCAGCAGCAGCCCGACCCGCAGCAGGTCGGGCTGGCCGAGGACGTAGGCGCAGATCGCGGCCGCGATCCCGGCCGCCAGGAAGGAGCGGCCACGGGTGGTGAGCCCGGCCAGGGCGGTGCGTGCGCCGCCCTTGTCCCCGGGGTCCGCCTCCGCCTGTCCGGCCGGGCCGATGGTCATCCGAGCCTCCGCGGCGGCTGGCCGTACGCCTGCGGGCCGCCGCCCAGGCCGAAGCCGCGCTGCTGCTGGGAGCCCGTGGGCACCGGGGTGCGCTGGATGATCTCCTCCACGACCTGTTCCGAGGTACGGCGGTTCAGCTGGGCCTGCGCGGTGGGCAGCAGCCGGTGGGCCAGGACGGCCACGGCGAGGCCCTGCACATCGTCCGGCAGCGCGTAGTCCCGGCCGCTCAGGGCGGCGGACGCCTTCGCCGCGCGCAGCAGATGCAGCGTCGCGCGCGGGGAGGCGCCGAGTCTGAGGTCGGGGTGCGTGCGGGTGGCGGAGACCAGGTCGACGGCGTACCGCCGGATCGCCTCGGCGACGTGGACCCCGCGGACCGCCTCGATCAGCTTCAGGATCTCGTGCGCGTGCGCCACCGGCTGGAGGTCGTCCAGGGGACTCACCCCGCCGTGGACGTCGAGCATCTGAAGCTCTGCCTCCGGGCTGGGATAGCCGATGGAGACCCGGGCCATGAAGCGGTCGCGCTGGGCCTCGGGCAGCGGATAGGTGCCCTCCATCTCCACCGGGTTCTGCGTGGCCACCACCATGAAGGGGCTGGGCAGATCGTAGGTCTGCCCGTCCATGGTGACCTGGCGCTCCTCCATCGACTCCAGCAGCGCGGACTGGGTCTTGGGCGAGGCGCGGTTGATCTCGTCGCCGATCACGATCTGCGCGAAGATCGCCCCCGGCTTGAACTCGAAGTCACGGCGCTGCTGGTCCCAGATGGACACGCCCGTGATGTCCGACGGCAGCAGGTCCGGCGTGAACTGGATACGCCGGACCGAACAGTCGATGGACCGGGCCAGCGCCTTCGCCAGCATGGTCTTGCCCACGCCGGGGACATCTTCGATCAGAAGATGCCCCTCGGCGAGAAGCACTGTCAGAGAAAGCCGTACGACCTCGGGCTTGCCCTCGATCACTCCCTCCACCGAACTGCGGACTCGCTCCACAGTGGCGGTCAGATCCGTAAGGCTTGCACGCTCGTCATAGGTCGTCACCCGGCCCTCCTCGGCCCGTACATTTCCGGGCCGACGCTCTGCGATGCGGACCGGCCCACCCCGAAACACGGACACCACGCGGGAAATGCTCAGCGTGACGTCACTCCCGCATTCTTGCTGCCGTTACCGTTTCGTGTCACTCGCCTGTGGACAACTGACAGCGATATGTCAGGTCTTAAGACTGTTCGGGCGGGTCGATTTCCCTCAGCAGACCCGTCTTCACGTCGAAGACGAAGCCCCGTACGTCGTCGGTGTGCACCAGGAACGGCGAGGTGCGCACGCGCTGCATCGACTGCCGCACGTCCTGATCGACGTCCCTGAACGCCTCCACCGCCCACGCCGGACGCTGCCCGACCTCCATCTCCAGATCGTGCCGGAACTCCTCGGTGAGGGTCTCCAGGCCGCAGCCGGTGTGGTGGATCAGCACCACGCTGCGGGTTCCCAGGGCCCGCTGGCTGATCGTGAGGGAGCGGATCACGTCGTCGGTGACGACACCACCCGCGTTGCGGATGGTGTGACAGTCGCCGAGTTCGAGGCCGAGGGCGTCGTGCAGGTCCAGGCGGGCGTCCATGCAGGCCACCACGGCCACGTGCAGCACGGGGTGCGCGTCCATTCCCGGGTCGCTGAAGGCGGCGGCGTACTGCCGGTTCGCCTCGACCAGGCGGTCGGTGACCGTACCGCCACTGGGTATGGCGGCCTCGGAGCCGGTGGGTACCGATGCGGAAGTCGTCATACCGATGACGTTACTGGTCACATGCTCTCCGGTCGCGTTGTGAGAGGGGGTAAAGAGCGTCATCCCGGTCCCTTGTGAGGTAACCCACACGAGTGGCGGGAGCGGGCCCGTAGGAGTGATTTTCCCGTAATCGCCGCTTCACACGCGCACCGGACCACGACGCGCAGGCCGGTTGATTGACCGCGAGACAGGGTGGACTAAAGTGACGCGAAGCGGGAGGCGGCGATCTCCCCACTGCACTGAATTCCCCGAGAGACCCCGGCGCGGCCGCCGGAGATCTCCCCGCGTGCGCGGCGCGTACGTACGGCTCGGCCTCCTCCCGCTCCCGGTCGGCTGACGCTTCCGGCGCCGGCGGGCCTCCCCTTCTTCGAGCGGGCGGGGACCCGGCGGTGCGTACGGGCCCCGCCGGATCTGAGAGGGCCCCTTGAGCCAGCGACACGTCCCGGTGATGCTCCAGCGGTGCCTGGACCTGTTGGCCCCCGCCCTCCAGCTGCCCGGAGCGGTGGTCGTCGACTGCACGCTCGGCCTCGGCGGGCACAGCGAGGCCCTGCTGACCCGGTTCCCCGAGGCCCGCCTCGTCGCCCTCGACCGCGACAAGGAGGCCCTGCGGCTGTCCGGCGAGCGCCTCGCGCCGTACGGCGACCGCGCCACCCTCGTGCACGCCGTGTACGACGAACTTCCCGAGGTGCTCGACCGGCTCGGCATCGCGCGCGTGCAGGGCGTCCTCTTCGACCTCGGCGTCTCCTCCATGCAGCTCGACGAGGCCGACCGGGGCTTCGCCTACGCGCAGGACGCCCCCCTCGACATGCGCATGGACCAGACGACCGGCGTCAGCGCCGCCGAGGTCCTCAACACCTACCCGCCGGGCGAACTCGTGCGCATCCTGCGCGCGTACGGCGAGGAGAAGCAGGCCAAGCGGATCGTCTCCGCGGTCGTGCGCGAGCGGGAGAAGGAGCCGTTCACCAACAGCGCCCGGCTCGTCGAGCTGATCCGCAACGCGCTGCCGCAGGCCGCCAAGCGCACCGGCGGCAACCCCGCGAAGCGCACGTTCCAGGCGCTGCGCATCGAGGTCAACGGCGAGCTGTCGGTCCTGGAGCGGGCCGTCCCGGCCGCCGTGAAGACCCTCGACGTCGGCGGACGGATCGCCGTGCTGTCGTACCACTCGCTGGAGGACCGGCTGGTCAAGCACGTGTTCGCGGCGGGGGCCGCCACCACCGCGCCGGCCGGACTGCCCGTCGTGCCCGAGCGCTACCAGCCGCGCCTCAAGCTGCTCACCCGCGGTGCCGAACTTCCCACGGAGGAAGAGGTCGCCGAGAACCGGCGGGCCGCCCCGGCGCGGCTGCGCGGGGCCGAGCGCATCAGGGAGGACGTCGAGTGACGGGCGTGCGGCGGGCGGACCGGGGGACATCCCGGCCCAGCGGGTTCCTGACGGACGACCCAGGGGAGGGCGAGTGAGCAGGAAACCCCGGCTGAAGGGGCGGGCCGCCCGGCTCGCGCGGCTCTTCCCGGCCCGGCCGCGGCAGGCGGCCCGCACACCGTTCGTCCTGCTCGTCGTCCTGCTCCTGGGCGGCGGCCTGATCGGCCTGCTGGTGCTGAACTCGGCCCTCAGCGAGGGTTCGTTCAAGATGGACGACCTCCAGAAGGACACCAAGAGCCTCACCGACGAGGAACAGGCGCTCCAGCGGGACATCGACTCCTACTCCGCGCCGGACGCCCTCCAGCGCCGTGCGCGTGAACTCGGCATGGTCCCCGGCGGAGACCCGGCCTTCCTCGACCCGAACGGCACCGTGAAGGGCGTCCCCTCGGCCGCGGCCCAGCGCTCCCCGGCCGCTGTACGGCCCCCCGAGGCCCTCGCGACCCTGCCGGCCTTCCCGTCGGCCGGCACCGCCACAGCCGGCGCCTCCCCGGCCGCTGCCTCCCCGCCGGCCGGTACAACCGTGCCCGAACCGGCGGCCACCGCCCCCGGCGTATCACCGACCGCAGCCACTCCCACGACTCCCGGCAGGTGACGGAAGTGTCCGACAGGGAACCGCCGCGCCGGCGTGTGC